>CAZVFV010000014.1:3146-5505 GCA_964626625.1 uncultured Candidatus Saccharibacteria bacterium
TTCTCCGCATCCAACAAGGATGAAGAGGAAAGCGACAAACAGGAAGTTTTTCATTGTGAAGCTCCGTCATGGGTTTGTGTGAATGTGCCTAGGTAATAAAAGCAAATAATGACGGTAGTCTGACTACCGTCATTATGCCTAAATTTATGTATATAATAGACGCATGTCTCTTCAGGAAATTCAAAAAGAACTGCAAAAAGCTTCAAATAAAGAAAAGGCAAAGGATTTTGCAAGATTTTTCAAAACAGGAAAAGGTGAATATGGAGAAGGGGATATTTTTATCGGCATTACTGTTCCTGTGCAGAGGAAAATCGCTCATAGTTTTCCCACTCTTTCACTTGAAGATATAAAATCTCTACTTCAAAATAATATTCATGAGTATCGATTTACAGCCCTTGAGAATGTAACTTTTCAATATGAACAAGGAGGCGAGAAAAAGAAAAGAGAGATTTTTAATTTTTATTTACAACAAACTGCAAGAATAAATAACTGGGACTTGGTCGATACGTCAGCTTCGTATGTTGTTGGGAATTTCTTACTAAACAAAGAGAGGAAGGTTTTGTATAAACTTGCGAAATCAAAATCTCTTTGGGAAAGGCGAATTGCAATCGTGGCTACGTATTATTTTATTCAAAAAGGAGACTTACAAGATACATTTACAATATCCGAAATGCTTTTGTCTGATACGCATGACCTTATTCATAAAGCTGTTGGGTGGATGCTTCGAGAATCTGGAAAAAAAGATGAAACCTTATTTAAGGCTTTCTTAAAGAAACACTATAAAAATATGCCACGAACAGCTTTGCGTTACGCAATAGAGAAATTTCCAGAGTTGGAAAGGAAGAAATATTTAAAAGGCTTGATATAATAAAGGGATGAATCCCGTTAGAGATCCTGCCTTTGCCGGCAGGCAGGTGCGGTCGCTCGCGGGTACATATATTTTAGGTAGTTTATTGTGATTGCGGAGAATGCTCTGAAGCTCTGCTTCGAGGTTGAATCCGCAAGTACAAAAAGAGTCGGCGGAGCCGATACTCTTGCAACAAAGTTTTCCTTGTTGCTTCGCCTAATACCTCGTCTATTGCAGCGAGGATAGGACGAAGCAAAACTTTATTAACTAATTGAAAGACTTGTTGTGATTCTTTGTTGGATCGCGACCTGTCTCTAACGGGATGAAAACATTAATTACACTAGCAGTTACAGTTTTAATTATTTTAGGAGGCATTGGTTACTATGTAACTGAAAAGGGTATTTCAGGTATGAAATCATATTCATCTGATACATATGGGATTTCTTTTAAATATCCTTCGAACTATATTTTAAAGGAAGGGTTAACTTCAGGAAGTGCTGAAAGATACCATTATGCTATTTCATTGTTTGAAGACACTGAATTTAATAGAAAATTTGTAGAGGGTAAGGTGGAAACTGCAACTGAAGGACCAACTGCTATTACGTTTGATATTTATCAAAACAATTTGGACACGATGACTCTCTTGGGATGGATGAACAGTTCTAGTTTTTCTAACTTTAAGTTAAGTGACGGTACGCATACACTTGTAAAAGTCTCTGGTAAAGAAGCTGTGAGATATAGCTGGGATGGTTTGTATCAAGGTGATACCGTAGCGTTTATTTCAGGGGATAATCTTATTGCAGGAAGTGTGACCTATATAACGCCCGAAGATGTTAATCGAAAAGATTTTGAAGAAATATTAAAAAGTGTGAAATTGAAATAGAAAAATCCCTGAACTTTTGTTCAGGGATTTTTTTGTAGAAACACAAGTCCTGTTAAGCAACCACAGCAGGTCGCTGAAAGGGTTCTGATTTTGGGTGTTTACATCGACGCACAAAAGCATACCCACCTTCAATATTGACGACTCTGCAAGAAAGTATCGCTCCAGATGGGGTGTAATAAACACCACGATCTTTTTTGAGTCTAATGACAACCACACCTCCTTGTGTGCTAAGTGGAAAACATGGTTCAGGATTACTTCCGTGTTGAAGGCCGATCCATTGATCTTTATTCTGTTCGTTGTCACTATACAGACCTTTTTTTTCAAGATCAGATTTTCTCTTCGTGAGGTATTTAAAAATGACACCTTCAATCAAAACCCCAATGAGTACAATAAGAAGGATGGTAAATACAATAAGAACGCTAAGGATGATGGTAGAAAGGCTCACGAAGACTCCTTGTGTGTGAAAGTACAATACATAACTAAATGTAATATATAATAATAAAAATATTTGTCAAATTATGTATACTTTTTGTATACTAACGAAGTATTTTTAACTTAATGTAACTTAACGTTGTATGAATAAAATTATTCTTTGGATTCTTGGTATTGGAATAGTTGTCGGAGGGGGG
>CAZVFV010000014.1:5605-16164 GCA_964626625.1 uncultured Candidatus Saccharibacteria bacterium
TCGAAGTAAAACAAATAGAGTTTTTGCTGGAGTTTGTGGAGGTATAGGAGATTATCTAAATATTGACCCTGTGGCTATTCGACTTATGTGGGTTCTCTTTATTATTTTTACTGCTGTTATTCCTGGAATTATTGCTTATCTTATTGCGGTACTTATTATTCCACTTGAGAAAGTTGTTGTACGAGAAGGAACTGCTTCAGAGGTTAACTAATTATTCTTTGTGGTGAGGTACTACCTTGTGACGTATAAGGAAGGCTATTCCCATAGCAGAAAGTGCGACGGCTCCGTAGACTACGATTGTTTCAGTATAAGAAAAAGGGAAAGATCTCCATCCTCCGAGTAGTAATGCACTAAACCATGATGTAACAGAAAGAGCTCCACTTGCGGTTAAAAGCGTGCGGTGACGAACGAATTCATCAGATGAAGGAAAGTGTTCGTTTTGGTGGCGTTTTATTCGTGGAATATGAAAAGCGTGGAATATGATGCCATTAATAATAATAACAGAAACAATTGTCATTTTTGCTTGAAACTTCGAAGAAGATCCTAGTCGTGACGGGTCGAGTGAAAAGAGCATGATTCCTGAAAGGACAAGTATTGCGAGTCCAGACCAGACTATGCGACTTGCAAGTTTAATAAAAGTAAACTCAGTAGAGCTTATACTCTTGTCTTTTACACTCGTTAAAAAAATCATATCACTTGCAAAGGCACCGCCAGCACCAAGTGCTATACCAAACAGGTGAATAATAATAAGTAAGTTATATAATTCCATTGTTCTATTATAAACATAGATTAGAAATTTTACATGGAGGGCTACTGGTATACTACAGAGTAATGGAAACGATATTGCTATTTTTTTTAGGCTTCTTTATTTTAGTGCGAGGAGCACGTTTTCTTGTTGATGGGGCAGTTTCTATCTCAAAAACACTAGGGCTTTCTTCGTGGGTTATCGGTGTGCTTGTTGTAGGGATAGGGACATCGATCCCAGAATTCAGTATTAATATTGTTTCTGCACTCAAGGAAACTGATATTGGAGTTGGAACATTACTTGGAAGTAATACATTTAATATACTTTTTATACTTGGTTTGTCTGCACTTATTTCCCCAGCTTTAATTAGAAAAGAATGGGTGGTAAAAGACTTTGTTTTAAATCTCTGCGCAATACTTGTTTCTGTTCTGTTTCTCGTACTGCCGATTTTTGGTGACACTTCATATGTGGGAATAACCACACAAGAAGCTTATTTTATATTCAGTTTATTTATTGTCTGGATTCTATATATGTTGTTTCGTAAACCTTCGTACTCTGCTGAGGAAGAAGAATCTTCAAAGCATTTTAAGCTGTGGGCTTCACTTTTGATGATAGCGGGTGGTTTCCTAGGTGTGTTTTTTGGTGCTCAGTGGGTTGTTTCTGGAGCAGAACATTTCGCTCTCTTTTTAGGTATTTCTGCGCATATTGTTGGCCTTTCGGTTATTGCTATAGGTACATCATTGCCAGAGATTTCTGTGTCGCTTGTTGCTGCTTATAAAGGAAGGACTGACATTGCTGTTGGGAATATTATCGGCTCTAATATCTTTGATTTTATTGGAATTATAGGAACGGCGGGTCTTATATCTCAAATACCTTTTGATTATAATCTCTTGCTCGATACTGTAATGACACTTATTGCGGGTATATTCCTCATAAGTTCAATGTACATAGGTAAAAAATATACACTGACTCGAAGTACTGGAATTGTGTTCGTACTCACATATTGTGTATATTTTGTTACAATTATAGTACGAGCACCTTTTTAATATTAATATGAGCAGATATGAAAAATTTCTTTTTCTTAATAATAATCGCACTTCTTGTTGTTTTAGGCGTTGTCTATATAAAGTCTTCTAACACAGAACATATCGATTCTTTTGATTCTTGTGTAAATGCTGGTTATTCAGTGCTTGAGTCATATCCTCGACAATGTAGAACTCCAGATGGAAAGTCTTTTGTCGAAAAGGTTTCTTTAGACAAGTCTGATTTGATTGTGGTTTCAAATGTGAAGTCAGGTGACTCTATACAAAGTCCTTTGGCCATAACAGGTAAAGCTCGAGGAATGTGGTTTTTTGAAGCTTCTTTTCCTGTGAGACTTTTGGATGCTTCAGGTAAGGAAATTGCTTTCGGAATAGCACAAGCTCAGGGTGACTGGATGACTGAAAACTTCGTGCCATTTGAAGCTCTCCTTCAATTTGCCACATCTGTAAAAGGGACTGGATCATTGGTCTTTCAAAAAGATAATCCTTCAGGGTTACCAGAATTTGATGATAGTTTAATCATTCCAGTTTCTTTCGGGTCTCAGGCTGTTTCTATTTGTCGAGTAGGGGGATGTAGTAGTCAGGTTTGCTCTGATGTTGATGTAGTAACAACCTGTGAGTTTAAAGAAGAGTATATATGCTACAAACAAGCTCGATGTGAACGACAGGCAAGTGGTAGTTGTGGCTGGACTGAAACAAATGAATTCAAGACATGTATGACTAATATTATTTCACAATAATATGGAAACTTTTTTTCAATCAAATATATTTTTCATCATCTCAATTGTCTCGATAATTATTGTTGCAACGCTTGTGATTTTGGTTGTGAGTTATGTACTTGGTATTGTGCGTGATGTTAAGAAAGTTACAAAGCAAGTGCGAGGTGGCGTACAGAAAACTTCAGATGAAACTGTCTCTGTGCTAAATACTATGATTCGAATTTTAAGTGCACTATTTCTAGTTTCTGTTGTACGAAAGATGCAAAATAAAAAAATGGGTACAAAAAATAATTTTACTTTTAAGAAATAAAGTTCTTGTACTCTCTGTAATACAGAGTGTTGAAATATTCTTCGTAATTGCAATAAAAAACCCCGTCCAGAAGGAGAACAACTGGACGAGGCGGAGGAGAAGGAGAAAGAGCAAGTAGAAGAACAAAATGATTCATCTCTAATAATACTCCTTACTCACGTATCGTCAATATCTTTTATGCACAGTTATCGTGTGTCGGTAATTCGTAGTGAGTAGACAACTCCACATATCATTATGATTCCTAGGATTGCAAAGAGTGAGCTATAGGTCAAGAAGGGTAGAAGGATACTTGTTATAAGAGGGGCGACAATAAAAGATATAGGTCTTGCTACACGAAAGAAACTTATAAGGTCAGCATCACTTGTTTTTACATGTTTAAAGAAATAACTTTCTGTTGTTATTTCAACAAAGCTCGCACCAATACGTGTTGTGAACAAAACTAACGCCCATACCCAAAAGATAGGCGCTTGTAGTGTTGAAAGAAAGATTGTTGCCACCCCTCCAATAATAAAACCCACAGAAAGAATTTCTTTTTCACCAAATTTTTTATCAGCAAGTCTTCCAACTGGTATTTCAAATAAAAGAAATGGTAAAAGCATGATAGTTAAGATTCCTCCTATTTCAGTCCAGTCAAAACCAATATATTCATGTAAGTAAATTGGTAAATAAACAACCATGAATGCATAAAATACTTGAAGTACAAAGCTTGATTTCCATATTAAATAAAGGTCTTTGTTTCGTCTCAGATTTCGGAATGTTTGTAAGATACTGGTATTGGTAATAAGGTCGGTTGATTCATTTTTCCACACAGAACTAAGTCGGAGAAGTGGAATAAGGAATAGTGCAGAAAGCAAATAGACCTTCCAATAATCTCCGTTTGTGAGTACAAGTGAAGCAATAAGAGGCGATATCACCAAAGCAAAACTGCCAAGTGTTAGGAATATACCTCGACTTCCACCGGTTGTATTTTCGTCGGGACTATATTTTTCAAGAAAAACATCAAGACTAAAAAGAATAAGTGGAACAACAGCTTGGTGTAAAATAAAAAGTGGAATAGCTAAGTATATGTTATCAACAAGGGCAAGTCCGAGTATAGAAAGAGCCTCTGCTGTAATTGCAAAAACTATAAATCGGTAATTCCCGGTTCTTTTTAGTATTTTCGGGATAAATAAAAGAAAGAGCAAGTTTAAGAATGATCCAATTGTGTATATGAGCCCAACTTTAGATTCACTCACAAAACTTGTGAGGAATGATGAGTTGATATAAAGGATAATGTACCAGTGAAAGGCCAATAATAAACTTCCTAAATAGACAGCACTCAACATTTTTGAATTATTTTTCTTAAATAGCATGTTAGATATAATATCATGTAAAAAACCTCGCAGACGAACGAGGTTTTTTAATCTTTTCTTTTTTTACATTCCAAGTACTACTGAAATAACTAAGGGTTTCTTAGCTGTTTTTTGGAAGAGGAAGTGACTTACTACATCACTAAGGTTTGACTTCACAAAATCAAAGTTAATTGGATTCATTCCATGCGTTGAGTCCTCGATACTTTTCTTGGTAATAAGGCGAGTGTGACTCAAAAGTTCTTGAGATTCTCGTAAGTATACGAATCCTCGAGAAATAATATCAGGAGATTTTTTAAGTTTTCCTGTCTTGAGATTAATACTTGCAATGATAACTACGATACCGTCTTCAGCAAGTGTTTTTCGGTCTCGAATAACTGCTTCTTGGATATTACCAATAAAGAAGCCGTCCACAACCATAGAACTTGAGGGAGCTTTTTCTTTGAGGGCCACAAGTTTTGTGCCTTTTTCTTGAATTTCAATAACCATGCCGTTGTCAGGTACTATAATGTTTTCTTCCGGCATGCCGATTTGCTTAGCAAGCTCAGCATGAACTCGAAGCATGTAGTGACTACCGTGAACTGGCATAAAAAACTTTGGATTTATTTTCTTGTGAAGCCATTCAAGTTCACCTCTATTTCCATGTCCAGTTGAGTGAATGTATACATCAGAAGATCTGTAGTGAATAATACGTGCTCCTTGTCGAGCGAGATTGTCTTTAAGTTTTTGCACAGCCCGTTCATTTCCTGGAATAACAGATGAAGAAAGAAGGATTGTGTCACGCTTACTTAGTTTGATCTGTTTATGACTCTTGTTCGACATGCGCATAAGAGCTGCAAATTCGTCTCCTTGAGCACCAGTTGCGAGCATGACAATTTTGTCCGGTGGGTAAGAGTCCATTTCATCAACGGTAATAATAGTTTCTTTTTTGGCAGTAAGTCTACCGGCAGTTCGCACAATATCTATATTAGATTTCATACTTCTACCTTCGACTACAACTTTTTTACCATTTCGCTCTGCTGCATCAATAATTGCAAGCATGCGCTCAATTTGTGAAGCGAATGTTCCGATAATAAGTCTACCGGTGATATTTTTTATAATTTCTTCTATGTTTTTATGAACTAATTTTTCTGGAGTTGAAAAACCTGGATTATCAACGTTTGTTGAATCCATCATAAGAAAGAGGACTTTTTCTTTCTCAAATTTTGAATAAACCGCATTCTCAGCGTCTGTTGGTATTCCATCTACGTGATCGAGTTTTACGTCTCCTGGGGCAACGATTGATCCGTATGGAGTGTCAATGATAATACCCATGGCATCAGGAATAGTGTGAGTTACAGCAAAGAATCGTACACGAAGATCTCCAAGGCGAATAATTTCATCTTTTTCAACTTCAACAATGTTTAATTTAGGAACATGAGGAAATTCCTCTTGTCGCTTTTTAACCATGATTGTTGTCAGGGCACGAGAGTAAAGTGGTGGGTTGCCGATACGATCCATTAAATATGGTATGCCACCAATGTGATCTAAGTGTCCATGAGTAATCATGACAGCTCGGATCTTGTCTTTTCTTTCTTCAAGATAAGTTGTGTTTGGAAGAATATAATCAATACCAGGAGTGTCTTCTTCCTTAAACTGGAATCCCATATCAATAACGATGATGTCATTACCGAATTCAACAGCAGTCATGTTTCTACCAATTTCCTCAACTCCTCCGAGTGGAATAATACGAATATTTTCTCCAATTGGAGGGATTATTGCATCAGGTTTCTTTCTTTCTAGGCGAGTTTCTCCATGAGAGTGTCTTCTTGGCATTTTTGATCCAGCGTGTCCGCGTGAAGGTGGACGCCTATGTACTGTCCCTGGTGTTTTTGTAGTTGATCCAGAAAAAACACGCGCTGGTTTTGGATGCGTACTACTTTGACTTTGAACGAAAGCTGGCTTTGGTGTTGGCTTTGAATTTGAATTTTCTGCCTGTGTGTTAGTGGGATTCATGAAATTATGTGTTATTAGTAGTTAATTATTTTTTTCTTCTGTGGTAAATATTTTCCATACATTGTTTGTTTCGATAAACCATGTGTTGATATTGAGGAAACGTTCTCCTGCAGTTTGGACATGTCCAAGTTCTATAGCGTGTATTCGTTTTGGTGTTATGTAAATAAAGTCCGGTGAATAAAGAAATATTGCTGGTATATCTTTCTGTATTTCGCTTTCAAAATTTTTGTATAATTCTTGTCTTTTTAGTGGGTCAATCGAGTTTCTAATTTGTTCGAGGATTTTATCTGTTGTTATGTTGGCGTAGGCGGATATATTAAGACCTGGATCATTTCTCTGCGAAGAGTGCCAGAAAGGATAGAGGTCTAAGTCTCTTCCAATTACCATTCCAAACAAGAGAGACTCAAATTTACGTGGTCTGATAATATTTTGGTTGAGGTCACCAGTTTCAAATACTTTAACATCAACATTAACCCCTAATGGTTCCCACATCTTTTTGAGTATCTCCGCAGTTTTTTTAAGTTCAGGTGCGTCACTTGTGGAAAGTGAGAATGAAAGCTTCTCATCTTTTTTTTGTAAAATACCATCCTCATTTTTAACCCAACCATTTTTTTCAAGAAGAGCTCGTGCATCTTCGATTGAGGTAAAACTTTCCGACTTCTCTTTTCCACTTATAAAGTAAGGAACGGGTCCTTCAAGAGGACTTCCATAACCTAAGAGTGTACCCCGCACAATCTCTTCTTTGTTTGTTGTTAGAGCAAGAGCTTGACGTACTTCTTTGTGTAAGAAAATTTTAGCTTGGTTTTGATTAAAGAATACACCAAAAATTCTTGGAAGAGATGCATTGTACACATTAAAGTTACCTATGTTAAGCGCTGCTATTTTTTCAGCTGAGACGCCAGAAATTGATTCTACAGACCGGGATTTCCACGCATCAATAAGCTCTTGTTCACTTTGGTATATTTTTAAGGATATATTTTTAATATACGGCCTCCCAAGACTGTATCTTGAGAAAGAGGTTAATTCAAAACTAACAGGAAGTCCAGCGGAATTTCTTTTTACATCTTTTACTTTGTACGGTCCTGACCCAATTGGGTTTACATTGTAATCACTAAATGCAAATTCATCTGAACTTGCATTTTTCCAGACGTGTTTAGGCAGTATCCCCAAGGTGGCATTTTCTATAAAAGGAGCGTAAGGCTGTTTTAGAGAAAATGTTATTTCTGTAAGGCTTTTTTTCTCTACAACAACACCTTCCCAATTACCTCGACGTGGACTTTTAAGAAGAGGGTCAAGTGCTTTTTGGATCGTGAATTCGACATCGTCTGTTGTGACAGGTTTTCCATCATGAAAGTACAGATTATCCTTAAGTACGAAAGTGTATGTTCGGCCATTTTCTGAGATGTTCCATGTTTGGGCAAGGTCAGAAATGAGCTCTCCTGTTGGTGTTGCTTTTAAAAGACCAGAATATACAAGGCTTGTGAGATCTTTGTCGGCATCCGAAATTGCGAGAAGTGGATTTATAAAACGAGGTATGCCGATAATTCCTTCTGTAAACGATCCTCCGTATTCAGGAACTTCAACGAGAAATGATTTACTCACACTAAATAATAAACTTATTCCAGAAAGTATAAAGACTGCTATAAGTAAAAGGGCGATTGACTTCTCTCCAAAAGAAAATGACTTCCAAATAGAACGTCCTTTTTCTTCAAGAGGACGCATTGAATAATGCTTATGCACAATATCTTGTATAGATTTCACAGTAAACTTGTGTCCTTAAAACCAAAAGGTAATAAAGCACACTGATTATAAATAGTTTTTATTCTCTAGAGTATGAGTACAGCGAGAGTTGAGATAATAAAAAGTGTTCCGATGATTATTGTTGTAGTAAAGAGAGTTTTTTCTGCCCCACGGCGAGCGTATACAGTTCCACCGAACCCACTTTCACCAAACGCACTTCCAAGACCAGCTTCAGATCGCTGAAGAAGTATAAGTCCTGTGAGGACCACAGCAAGAGTTATCTGTGCATACGGTAATAGATCTACAATACTCATTGAGAATGAGTATAGCAGACTTTGTTTTATTGGCAAATTTTAACTGTAATTGACAGTCGTTCCTGACCTACCTATAATACCCGCACGAACGGAAAAAAGTTCAACTTTTATTGCGATTGCGGAGAATGTTCTGAAGCTCTTCTTCGGAGTTGAATCCGCAAGTCCAAAAAGGTGTTGTCGGAACTGACTCTTGTCCAACAAAGTTTTCCCCGTTGCTTCGCCTTATACACCAATGCTCTGCATTGGTGAAAGGACGAGGTATCATTTTATTATTAGTTTTTAGTATTTTTATGAAAAAAACAGGATCAAAAAAGATGAGTGTCATGCCTTTGGGTGATAGGGTTCTCGTTCGTCCGTTTTCTTCTGATGAATTACATACAAAAACTTCTTCAGGTATTATTATTCCGGAAACTATCAATAAGGAGAAGCCAGAACAGGGTGAAGTTATTGCTGTGGGAGAAGGTAAGTTTATAGAAGGAAAGCTTATTCCTCTGAAGGTTAAGGTAGGGGATAGAGTTTTATTTTCTAAGTATGGGTACGATGAGGTTAAGTTTGATGATGTTGAATACTATATTCTTCGCGACGACAGTCTTTTAGCAGTTATTAAATAAAAACTATGAGCAAGAAAATTCTTTTTAATGAAGAAGCACGTAAGGCTCTAAAAAAGGGCATTGATGTGGTGGCTAATGCTGTTAAGGTAACTATTGGTCCACGAGGAAGAAATGTTGTACTTGATAAGGGGTATGGAAGTCCAACTATTACTAACGATGGTGTTTCTATTGCAAAGGAGATATCTCTCTCTGATCGATTTGAAAACATGGGCGTTGAGATTGTTAAAGAAGTTGCAACAAAAACTAATGACATTGCTGGAGACGGAACAACAACTTCGGTTATTTTGACTCAAGCTATTATTGCTGAGGGTATGAAGCATACAACGCTTGGTGTAAACGCTATGGCACTTCGACACGGAATTGAATTAGCGGGTCAAGAAGCGGTAAAAGCCCTTGTTTCTATTGCAAAGCCAATAAAGAATAAAGAAGAAATTAAACAAGTTGCGACTATTTCTGCTGAATCAGCTGAAATCGGAGCAATTATCGCTGAGACTATTGAGATCATAGGTAAAGACGGTGTGGTAACTGTAGAAGAATCTCAAACATCTGAAATAACTAAAGAAATTTCACAAGGTTTAGAATTTGATAAAGGGTACGTTTCTCCTTATATGGTAACGAACCCAGATCGTATGGAAGCAGAATTTTCTGACCCTCTTGTTCTTATTACTGATAGAAAAATATCATCAGTAAAAGAAATCCTTCCTATTCTTGAGAAAATCGCTCAATCAGGAAAGAAAGAGTTGGTGATTATTGCTGATGATGTTGATGGAGAAGCTCTCGCAACATTTTTAGTGAATAAACTTCGTGGAGGATTTAGTGTTCTTGCAGTAAAAGCTCCTGGTTATGGAGATAAAAAGAAGGATCTTCTACAAGATATTGCAGTAACAGTAGGAGCGAAAGTTATTTCTGAAGAACTTGGTTTTAAACTTGAAACTATTGAATTAAACGCACTTGGTCGTGCTCGAAAGATCATTGCAACAAAGGACAGTACTGTAATTGTGGGTGGAAAAGGTAAAAAGAGTGATATTGATGCACGAGTATCATCACTTCGTGTTCAACGAAAAGAAACAACCTCAAAGTTTGATGTAGAAAAACTTGATGAACGAATTGCAAAACTCTCTGGTGGCGTTGCGGTGATTCGAGTAGGTGCTGCAACAGAAACTGAGATGAAATATCTGAAATTAAAGATTGAGGATGCTGTTAATGCAACGAAAGCAGCGGTTGCAGAGGGTGTTGTTGCAGGAGGAGGTAGTGCGCTCGTTCGTGTCGCACGAAAACTTGCTTCAAGAAAAGTAAGTCCTACAGAGGCTCGAGAGCATGGTATTGGATATGAAATTATTCTCAAAGCTCTTGAAGCACCACTTCGTCAGATTGTAATTAATGCAGGAAAAAACGACGGCTCAGTTGTTGTTGATCAGGTTATGAAATCTGATAAGGAGAATGTTGGTTATGATGCATCATCTGATGAAGTAGTTGATGACATGATGAAGGCAGGAATCATTGACCCTGTTAAAGTAACTCGCACAGCTTTGCAGAATGCGGTTTCAGCTTCATCAATATTTCTTACAACAGAAGTTGCGATAGCAGAAGAACCAAAGGATGAAAAGCCTATGGGTGGTGGTATGGGAGGAGGAATGGATATGGGGGGAATGGGATACTAGAAGAGCTTTTAGCTACTAGGTGTTAGCTTTTAGGAAAAACAAGAGCGGTTCGCCTGTGGCGAACCGCTCTTGTTT
>CAZVFV010000015.1:0-10993 GCA_964626625.1 uncultured Candidatus Saccharibacteria bacterium
TCAAACTTACCTTTTGCTGTTTTCTGAGCGGGCCTACCAAGACAGCTAAGGTGGCTTACATTCTAGATTTTAAAAATCTTCTACCAAATCCTGTTTTAAAATATTTTTCCCGTTCTGTTGCTTTTTCTTTTGACTTGCAAGCTTCAACGTATTCAAGAACAAAAGGTTTCCTATCTTTGGTTGCTTGAACTAAACCATTATTATGTTTTTTTATTCTTTTATCAAGGCCATTAGTCCATCCGACATATAACTTACCATCTTTCAAACTTTTGAGAACATATGTGTAGTAGAAACAAAGTTAAGAGCTCTACCCGCCCGCCATCGCAAGCTCAGGCGTTGTGGACGGGAGGTGGCGTATTAAATCAAAGTTCAAAAATGAAACAATGATTAGAATAGTTTAAATAGAAAATAACAAAAAGTAAACCCCGTCTTAGAAACGCATTTACCCAACTATACTTCCCCCACTTCCTTCACGACGACGAGCTTCTGAAATATTCTTAAGAAAAAATGAAACTGAACCATTTTCTTTATTAATCACCTTTCGTCCTCGAAGCACGTCTCGTGCGCGCATCTGTTTAGCTTGAGCAAACCTTCTCACACTATCCCAAACCTTTTCTGAATGTGCAGGAACATGATGAGAAAACATATGCAATATACTTACGTATGTTTTATGAGCTGTTTGTTGCACACGAAAAACTACAAACTTAAAAAATGAATCTGTAGATGAAGTTAACTTACTTACAAAAGTCCTTCGTGCCATTTGTATCTCTACATATCGAAGGATGGCAAATAGAAGAATTACTAGTCCTGAAATTGTAAAAAGAGTTAACATGGTTTTTTAAACTGTGAATCGGGAGAACTTTACGATTTCAATTTTTTCTCCGAATTTCTGTATAGCCTGCTCAACAAGATCACTTATTGTTAACTCTGGATTTTTGATGAATGGCTGAGTAAGTAAAACTTTTTCCTTAAAATATGCTTCAAGCTTACCTTGCAAAATCTTTTCTTGCATATTCTTTGGCTTATCTTTCACCTCTTCAGTAAACACTTCTTTTGCAACTTTTTTATCATGCTCATTAATGTCTTCAGTTCTCACAAACTGAGGATTTGAAGCTGTAATGTGCATAGCAATATCACGCGCCAAAGCTTTAAACTCATCAGTCTTTGAAACAAAGTCTGTTTCTGAAGCAAGTACAAGTATTGCTCCTGCAGTACTTGTTGCGTGGATATATGAAGCAACAGTGCCAGCACCAAGAGTACGGTCACCTTTTTTAGCAGCTAAGCCCTTACTAAATTTTTGAATGATAACAAGAGCTTTCTCCATGTCACCACCTGCTTCAGTAAGAGCTTTTTTACACTGCATGATAGAAACACCTGTTTGATCACGCAATTCTTTAATTTGTTCAGTCGTAATAGTAGTCATAGATAATATTCTACGCTTATGAATAAGAAATTCAACTAAAACCTAAGCCTGAGCCTGAGCCTGAGCTTTCGAGCCACTTGTGTAGCTTTCAGCTATTTCTTTGAGGAAAAATTCAATACTTTTCTTTGAAGCATCATTTGCTGGTACTGCATGTGTAACCTCTTTTAGATTACAATCAGAACTTGAAAGACTCAGTGTTGGTATTTTCAAGTAAATTGCCTCATCAAGAGCAATCTGTTCACGTCGTGAATCAATAAGACAGAGTGCTTTTGGTAAATCTTTCATACCTCTTAGTCCAGAGAAAAACGTATTTAATCGTTCAATCTCTCTATCAATCATAACACGTTCCTTTTTAGTATATTTACTAAGTTCACCTTTTTCTTTCTGAGAAAGGAGGTCTTCAAGTTTATCAACACGCTTCTTTATTTGAGGAAAGTTAGTAAGAGTTCCTCCAATCCATCGTCCAGACACATACGGCATATCGAGAGATTCAGCAATATTTTTCACAGCCTCGCTTGCTTCATTTTTTCCACCAACAAAAAGAATAACTCCTTTCTTTTCTGCGATACCTTTCACAAAAGCTTTCGCTTTATCAAGTGCTTCTTTTGTTTTTTCAAGATCAAAAATTTCAATACGGTTCTTTGCGCCAAAAACAAACGGCTTAGCTGAAGGATGACGTCGTGATTTTACAAAGCCAAAATGAGCTCCTGCATTGAAGAGCCCTGATATAGTTTTATCTTTTAATTCTATGTTTGAAACTTCCATATAGGGTTATGAGTGTAGCAAAATAGCTAAAAAAGTGCAATATACTTTTACTCAGCACTCTTTTCACGCAATACATCAATGATTGCATCAATATTACCTAGAAAAATAGAACTTATATTATGCCAAGACTCTTTAATACGGTGATCTGTCACACGGTCTTGAAGTACATTATAAGTACGTATTTTTTCTGACCTGTCAGCAGTACCAATTTGAGCCTTTCTATTTTCAGAGTGTTTTTTAGCCTCTTCTTCTTCGTGAAGCACTTCAAGTTTTGCCGATAAAATCTCCATGGCTTTCTCACGATTTTTAAGCTGACTTCTCTCTGAGGTAGACCTAACATCAATACCGGTTGGCACATGTACAAGACGAACTGCTGTCTCAACCTTATTCACATTTTGACCTCCCGCACCACCTGAGCGAGAAAATTCAACTTCAAGATCAGCTGGATTTATAACGATTTTACTCTTTTTACGAATTGGAAGAATCGCAACCGAAGCTGTCGAAGTATGAACTCGACCAGCTTTTTCTGTATGAGGAATACGTTGAATTCGATGAACCCCTGTTTCAAATCGCAAATCCTTAAACACATCCTTCCCTTTAATTTCAAAAGAGGCTTCTTTATAACCTCCTACAGCATTTTTTGATTCGTATACTGTGCGAGAGCTCCAACCTCTTGTGTCAGCATATCGCATATACATATACGCAAGCTCTTCAGCAAAAAGACCGGCTTCGTCTCCTCCGGCACCAGCTCGAACTTCAAGAATAATCTCATTAGGGAATTCATCTTCAGCCTTATCATCTTTAACAATAGTTTCCATCTGTAAAAGTAACGCTTCTTTCTGAATACGTAAAACACCAAGCTCTTCTTGAGCCATTTCTTTCATACTTGGATCTGACGAAAGCGAAAAAAGCTCTTGTTCATCTTTTTCAAGAGTTTTATACGTATCAATAAGATACGTTAGCTTTGGATTATCTTTATATGAATCTGGAATAGGCATAACACGAATGAACCCTGTATATACAGGGTTCCAAAAATGCAGTTATGATTTCTTAACGCGCTTTTCAGCCTTGAGTGCTTTCTTCTGGTGTTTTGATTTAACTTCAGTCTTAGCAAGAGAGCGTCGAGACTTGAACTTCTCAACTCGTCCAGCTGTGTCCAATGTCTTTTCAGCACCTGTATAAAATGGGTGACATTGACTGCAGATTTCAACAGAGATTTCTTTTTTAGTTCCACCCATAGTAAAAACCTGTCCGCATGCGCAGGTAATTTTTGCATCAACTATATATTCTGGGTGAATTTCCTTTTTCATTGCGTCGAACTATAACAAAATAAGCATTTTTTTGCAAGAAAAAAGGACAGGTTCTGCAAAACCTGTCCTTTATGTGTCGCTGAGACACTTGTTGATACGCCCAGACACTGCTGAGGCGAGATTTATGCACCCGAAGTGCGGAGCGCATGACGCGAGCATAGAAATCAAATAAGCCCAGTTCGCCAAGGCGAACTGGGCTTATTTGATATTCGTGTTTCTTAAAAGTAATTTCGAGCGACCTCTAAATATTTTGAAGTGGGTCAATCATATTCTCCTGTATGTTTGTTGCTTTTTGCATAACCTGATTTCCATAAAAAGCATTTGATGCTTTTTTCCAGTTTCCTCCAGCATAATATCGGAGAGCAGCTTCTCTTTCAGCGCTATATCCTCCCTTGCTAGCTCCTAAGTCTGACAAGAATAATGACGACGCCATGAACGCATCTTGTGGATCCCATGGATTAGCAACAGCTTTTCCTAAGGCTGCAGCGACTTTGTGATCATACATATCCCACGTTGAAGGAATAAACTGCGAAGGACCCATAGCACCTCCCCAACCATTACCCCATGGACATGAAAGTGGCATTGAATCTGGATCGAACCCTAAAGCCTTTGTAATACGAAGATACGGTTCATGATCACGTGAAGGCTTCATGATATTTTGCCAATGTTTTTCTGGTGGATCTTGAGGTCTGTTACAAGTACCAACATTTTCACCTAAATTTGTTTCTTGAGTAAGAATAGCAAGAAGAAACGCTGGTCGAACACCTGTTGATTTCTGTGCAGCAAGAGCGTACGTCAAAGCGGTACCGAAAGGGATCGCTGCACTATCACGAAGTTGAAAGAGGGCTGTGCGAATCCCTGCTGCTTTTTTTTCACGATCAGCTAAAACCTCTTTATAAGTTTTTTCTTCAGAACGAGTAACTGAAAGTAATTTTTTCTTTTCAGTCTCAGCACGTTCGATCGTCCTTTTTTCTGATTCAATTGAAACCTTCGCATCAGTTTCTTGTTTTTTTCTTTCAGCAAGTTGTTCTCTCTCATTTTCTGTTGCACCTTTAGCTTGACGAATATCCTCAAAAAATACCTTAATTGATTTTTGAACAGTAGTAAACGAATCTACTTCAGCAAAAAATTCTGCTAAGTCCTTATTCGAAAGAAGCATCTCAGCAAGTGAATAATCGTCAGATTCATGGGTTTGTCTAATAAGTTTAGAAAGAGACTGTTTACTTTTTTCAATTTTAGATTCAAGTTCTGATATTTTGTCTGTTTTTGAACCAATATCCTTTCCAAGTCTTTCAATGCTAATATTTTTTGCCCGAATACCAAGCTGTGCCTTTGAGATTTCAGCATTTAAAATAGCCACATCTCGTTCAAGAGAAACAGACTCTCGTTGTTTTAATTTTAAAATTTCTTGCTGTCTTGCTATTTCAGCTTCAACTTCTTGAAGCTCTTGACGGAGCTCTGCTTGGCGATCAACAACAGCCTGAGCAGATTGAGCATGAACGAATATAGGCTGTATAAACAACACTAAAAAAAGAGTAACGGAGCATTTCTTAAAAAATGACATGGTAGAATAGATTATAACACAGCAAAAAAACAGCCCGAGGACCTTGGTCCTCGGGCTGTTTTTTACTATTTCTTTTCTTCAGTTTTTTCTTCTCCTTCTTCACTTCCTTCTGCTGCACCATCCTTTTCTTTACCTTTCTTTTCTACTTCGATCGCAGAAATATCAACTGGTGCTACTTCTTCTTTTTCTTCTACAGCTTCGTTAACAAGAGCGATAATTTCTTCTGGTTTTTCAAGAAGTGTTACACCTTCAGGTAAAATAATATTTTTTGCAAAAATACGAGCCTCGAAATCAACAAGTGAGGAAATATCGATATTGATTTCATGTGGAAGATTTTTAGGCTCAGCTTCAACCTTAAGTTCATGAAGTACTTTAAGCAAAACACCACCAAGCTCTTTTACTGCAGGAGAAACTCCGATAAATTCAAGAGGTACGTCAATTTCCATTTTCTGACCTTTTTCAAAAACATAAAAGTCTGCGTGACGTGGCACATCTGTTACAGGATTGATATCAACACTATGGATAAGTGCATCATATTGATTCTTTTCAAGATTAAGTGTTACCACACCTGATTCTCCAGCTTCTTTCCAAACTTTTATAAAATCTTTTAAAGGAAGAGAAATTGATGTTGAAGCTTGTTTTCTACCATAAAAAACAGCGGGCATAATCCCGTTTCCACGAAGGGCTTGCAGATCTTTTTTTGCGTCTCGACTGTTTACTTCTAATGTATTCATATGTAGGAAAGTATTATATACGAGAAATCAAAAAAGGCAACTTTTTACAGAGATTAAGTTTAGAAAACTGGAGTAATAGCCTTACCCTCTTTCAAAAAAGAAATTATATTTTGAGTAGCCATACGGGTCATTTCTTCTCGAACACGCACTGTTGCAGATCCAATATGTGGTGAAAAAATCATATTAGATAGAGAAATAAGCTTTGAAAAAGGCTCTGGTTCATGCTCAAAAACATCAAGAGCTGCTCCTGTAATTAAATTTTCACTCAGAGCATCATACAAAGCTTCTTCATCAACCACACCACCACGAGCAGTATTTATAAGGTATGAACCTTTTTTCATGAGACCAAAAGATTCTTTATCTATAAGATGGTGTGTTTTTTGATTAAGCGGAACGTGGAGAGTTACTACATCTGACTGTTTTAAAAGTTCAGTAAGATTTTCACAAAAACGCGCCTGGCAATCAGCTTCGATCTGTTCATTACGTTTTATATCGTAATACAAAATATTACAATGAAAACCGTGATTCAATACTCTCCCAACAGTACTACCTATTCTGCCCGCACCGACAATACCAATAGTTTTACCTTCAATTTCAGGATGAATAAATAAATTTGGATTCCAAGCTTTAAATTTACCATCCCTAACAAATCTGTCAGCTTGTGGAATATGAGCAATGAGAGAAAAAAGTAAAGCAAGAGTATGTTCAGCAACAGCTTCATTAACAAGTGGAGTTGGTGTGTTAGTTATCATAACTCCTCTCTTTTGTGCCTCTTCTATATCTAGATTGTCAAAACCAACAGCATAATTTGCATATATTTTAACTGAAGGAGATATTTCAAAGACTTCCTTATCTATCTTATTAGTAAGTAAAGATAAAACCGCATCATACGAGACGCGCGAAAGTTCAGATTTTAACTCTTCTTTAGTTAGAGGACCTTCTTTATTGCTAACTGATACCTCAAAACCAGCCTGTTCCAATAACTGAACAGCTCCGCCTGGTATAGATTCTGTTATAAAAACTTTCATATTAACTACTTGCTATATGACTTTCTAAATACTCCTTACTTCCTCCAACTTTTTTACCAGGATTAAATATATTTTGAGGATCAAAAATCTTTTTTATCTCTTCAAATAACTGGTACATTTCTTTACCAAACATATCTTCAAGATAAGGAGTCCTCAAGATTCCGTCATTATGTTCCGCGGTAATACTACCTTTAAATTCATTTATGAGTTTATAAACCTTATCCGCAACAACAACAATCTTGTCCCTCTCACTCTTTTTTGTAAGATCCATCAAGGGAATAATATGGAAATTTCCATTACCGGCATGCCCTGCAATATTTGCTTCAATCTTATATTCTTTTAAGATTTTTAGAACTTGAGGTAAAAATTCTGGTATACGTGATGGGTCAATACAAAAATCTTCAACGAAAGGTGCTGTTTTCTTGCCTTTTACGTGTTGTCGAAGCAAGTTAAAACTCTCACGACGCATAATCCAGTACTTATCTTGCTCACTTTGTGAATCAAGCACCCGGATATGTATCTTAAATTTTTTAAGTGCCACTTGTGCTTTTTCAATTTTTTCTTGCAGAACAGAAACATCATCTTCAGCAAATTCAGCAAGAAGAATAAGTTTTGGTATACCGAGCATTCGAAGTCCTATAAAAGCTTCGGGTATAAATTTAGAAGCAAATTTCCAAAAAGACACATGAGCTTTGCGAGCAATTTCAGGCATAAATCGTAGACCAAGCTTGAGTGTTGCTTCATCAAATGCCTCAAAACTTTCCGGTTCAAACGGCAAAACAGTATTTACGATTTGAGGAAGCTTGTCCCAATTCTTTAGAAACATAGCTATCATTTTTTTGTGTGGTTTTTCTCGTACAAGTTTTATTTCTGCTTTAGTTAAAATACCAAGTGTTCCCTGAGAGCCGACAAATAATTGTGAGAGATCGAAGTTTTTTCTATCCCAGACCCTCCACAAACAATATCCTGCGGAATTTTTTGAAACATGAGGCTTAGATCGTTCAATAAGATCAAAATTCTTTTCTACTAAATCAAAAGTTTTTTTGTATACCTCGCCTTCAAAATCATTTTGTACTTTCTTTTTTTCTAATTCATCTGAACTTATTTTTTTAAAATTATATTCATTACCATCAGCAAGTACCATCGAAACATTTAAGACAGAATCTCGTGTTTGACCGTACCGCAAAGTCTTCTCTCCTCCAGCATTATTCATAATAATCCCTCCAAGAGCAGCTATTGATTTTGATGCAGGATACGATGGAAAAATAATACCTGGAGGTAATACCTTTTCTTCAAAATCACGGTAGTATAGACCGGGCTCAACCTGAGCTTTCATATTAACCATATCAAGTAGAGAAGCATTCATATGCTTTGTAAAAGAAAGAATAATTGACTCATTGAGAGGTCCTCCTGTCATACAAGTCCCTGCTGATCGCCCTGTTATAGAAAGTGTTGGACGGTCTTTTTTATGCATAGAAACAAAAGAAACAATTTTTTTTATGTCTATTGCATCTTTTGGAAACGCCACGACCTCAGGCATAACCTGAAACAAACTTGTGTCTTTTGAAAAGGTTTCTAAAGTTTTTTGATCTGATAAAACCTCTCCTTGTATAATCCCCTTGAGTTCATCGGTAAGTGACATAAATGTAGTAATTACAGATTATTGAATAAAGTAAGTTTTTCTTCCACAAGTTTCGTCATATTCTGTAAACCTTGTTTAAAAAACTTATACGGAGCAACCTCTTCTGGATTTTCCTGAAGAGAAAGCATTATTCCTTTCTTATAAGCCACACGGAGTTCTGTATTAATATGCACAATATCAACACCTGATGCTATAGCTTTCTTAAAATCATCAGCCGAGTTTCCTGAACCTCCGTGAAGTACAAGAGGAACTCCTGAAGCTTCTCTTACTTTTTTAACAACTTCTATATTAAGACTTGGATTACTTCCACCCTTAAGCATTCCGTGGATATTTCCTACTGCAGGAGCAAGTAGATCAACACCTGTTTCTTCAACAAAACGCCTTGCATCTTCTGGATGTGTAAGTGAAACTTCATCGAGATCAACTCCTTCAGGAATAGCATCGAGGATTTTAGAAGATTGACCAATATAACCAAGTTCACCTTCCACAAGAACGTCACGTCCTGATGCTTTTGCATAAACCACACATTCCTTTGCCTGTGTAATGTTTTCCTCAAGTGATAACTTAGCACCATCAAAAATTACCGAATCAAAACCAGCGTCGATCGCCTGCCTTACTCTCTCAAATGTATATGTATGATCAGCGTTTAAATAGACTGGATAATCAAATTCTTCACGAATACTTTTTACAAGAGCAACGATCTGACGAACCCCAATAAAATCTCTTTCCCCTTCGGAGACACCTATAATCACAGGTACATTAAGCTTTCGAGCCGCATTAAAAACTGCCCACACTCCTGTGCTATCGGAAACATTAAAATGACCTATAGCAACCTTTTTATTTCCCGCCTCAATAACAGCCTCTCGTAATGTTTGTTTTATCATTGTTAATAATTCTAACATATAAATTTTTGTGTAATGTTATACTTTACATATGGAAAATACCTTAGACTTCGTTGCTGTTGGAGACATTACTACAGATGCTTTTATTAAAATTAAAGACGCACAAGTTAATTGCGATATAAACCGAGAAAAATGTCAGCTATGTGTCTCCTTCGGAGACAAAGTTCCTTACGAGTCCGTAGAAGTTATACGGTCAGTTGGAAATAGTCCAAATGCTGCAGTTTCTGCAACACGCCTTGGACTTAATTCAGCTCTTATTTCAAACTTAGGTGATGATCAAAATGGCGGAGAATGTCTTGCAACTCTCAAAAAACAAAATATTAATATTGAGTATGTAACGTCTCATAAAAATAAGGAGACAAACTATCATTACGTACTGTGGTTTGAAGAAGAAAGAACTATTCTTGTAAAACATCACGAGTATGATTACAAATTTCCAGATTTACCTGCTCCAAAATGGCTTTATTTAAGCTCACTTGGAGAAACTTCACTTGCTTATCATCATGAAATTGAAGAATATTTAAAGAAAAATCCAGATACAAAACTTGCCTTTCAACCTGGAACATTTCAGATGAAGCTCGGTGTTGATAAATTAAAAAAACTCTATTCCGAAACAGAAATATTTTTCTGTAATGTCGAGGAAGCAAAAAAAATCCTAAAAGCTCCGTCAGACACTCCTATTGAAAAACTTCTCGAAGACATGCGTGTCCTTGGACCTCGAATCGCTGTTATTACTGACGGACCAAAAGGAGCATACGTATATGACGGTAGACATCGTTGGTTTATGCCACCATATCCAGATCCAAAAGCTCCTTATGAGAGAACGGGTGCTGGAGATGCATTTGCTTCAACATTTACGTCTGCTATTGCTCTCGGTAAAGACATTGCAGAAGCTCTTATGTGGGCGCCAATAAACTCGATGTCTGTCGTTCAACAAGTTGGTGCACAAAAAGGACTCCTTACTCGTGAAAAACTTGAAAAGTTTCTTTCTGAAGCTCCAGCAAATTATAAACCAAAGTTACTGGCGTAACAGAAGCTAGAATTTAGCCCAGCCACTGCGTAGCGGTTGGTCAAAGGAAGTAAGAATATAGAATTTAAAAACTGTTCGACATCCGATGTCGAACAGTTTTTAAAAGTGATATAATAAAATCTAACTTTGAAACTGAGCTCAAGTTTCAAAAGCTTGTGAAGTACAACTTGATGAGCGGCTTCCTCTGGAGGCGAACCAGCTCTTTTCAGGGCTGGCTTTTTTTATTAACAAGAAAATACAGCATGCTACATTAAATATCAAGGTTCAACCCTGATATTTACAGAATTTAGATTTAAAAAAAATTATCAGACACCATGTGTCTGATAATTTTTTATTTTGTATTATGTTTGAATCGCAATAAATAAGTCACAAAAATCGCCAAAATTGTCACAAGAACTGCATATAAAAATTTCAAACTCACCGTATTTCCACCATTTGATAACAAAGCAAAAAGTGCTTTTAACGCTTCGTTCCACGCAAGAGCTGCAATAAAACCAAGGGCGGAAATTAAAAACACACTTGCTCGCTCAAAAAAACTTCCTGTTGACCGGAGTAAATTATACTTTTTAACAAATTTTTCTATGTCAGGTAAGTC
>CAZVFV010000015.1:11003-15500 GCA_964626625.1 uncultured Candidatus Saccharibacteria bacterium
ATTTTAATAACTGACTGAACCCCTTCTTCAAAAGATGGGTTTTCTACTTTTTTATTAGATTCTTCTTGCATGTCTTATTAGATTTAAGGACTCTCCTTAAAGGATTTCGAATGTGGTGTAATTTCATGACTTTCTCTTTAAAACTTTTTCGACAGCTGAGGTGATATGACTTACTCCCATACCATAATACTCTAAAAGCTCATCTGGTTTTCCACTCTGACCAAACTTATCATCTACCCCAATAAATTCTATTGGTACTGGACAGTGTTTAGCTAAACATTCTGCCACAGCAGAACCCATACCTCCTCGAATCTGATGTTCTTCTACTGTTACAAGAGCTCCAGTTTCCTCAGCTAGTTTTATAACAGCTTGTTCATCTAGTGGCTTTATCGTTGCCAAATTCATAACCTTCACTTGAAGGCCTTTCTTTTTAAATTCATTTGCAACAATAAGAGCTTTGTAGACCAATGCACCTGTTGCAATAATACCAACTTCAGCTTTAGTATCTTCTCCAAAAAAAATCTGTGCCTTACCGATTTCAAATGGGGTTTCTTCAGTTGTTATGACAGGAGTTTTTTCTCGAGCAAGACGGATATAGACTGGTTTATTTATTTTTGCAGCTGCGATTGTTGCTTTTTTTGCTTCAATTGAATCACACGGAGAAATTACTATCATATTTGGAACAACGCTCATGATCGCCATATCTTCAACAGCTTGGTGCGTTCCTCCATCAGGACCGACAGAAATTCCCGCATGACTTCCTGCAATTACAACTGGTCGGTCATTATAGGCAATTGTTGTTCTGATCTGCTCCCAATTTCTCCCTGGAGAAAACATTGCGTAGGAAGTAATAAAAGCAATTTTACCCATTGCAGCCATACCAGAGGCGACAGTTGCAAGATTTTGCTCAGCAACACCGATTTGCACAAAACGATTTGGGAACTTGGTTGCAAAAGGAAGTGTTTGAGTTGACTCAGTAAGGTCTGCACAGAGCGCTACAACCCTCTCATCAGCTTCACCTGCAAGTAAAAGCCCTTCACCATATCCTTTTCTGATAGGAACCTGCTCAATATTGGCATCGAATAATTTTGGGTTTAGGTTATTCATTTTTAACTCATTATTTTTTCCCTCACAGCCCTTAATTCCTTAAGTGCTTCTTCACCTTGTCTCTCCTTTGGATATACATCTTCAGGGCCTTTGCCGGGTGGATTGCCATGCCATTCAAATTTTCGTTCCATGAAAGAAACTCCCTTACTTGGTATTGTATGAGCGATAATAACTGTCGGTTTTTCAAAAACTGCCTTTGCTTGATTTACTGCATCAACTATTTCTTCCATGTTATGTCCGTCTATTTCTATGACATGCCAATTCCAAGATCGCCATTTGTCTGCCAAAGGCTCCAAAGGCATGATGTCTTCGGTAAAACCATCTATCTGAATATTATTCCTGTCTATTATCGCAACAAGGTTATGGAGCTTCTCTTTTCCAGCAAGCATTGCGCCTTCCCATGTATTTCCACAATCAAGCTCTCCATCTGACATAAGACAATAAAAAAACCTACTTGATGTTTTTCCTCTATCAACCCTATCAGCAAGCGCCATACCAACCGTTTGAGAAAGACCAGATCCGAGAGGTCCTGAGCTTGTTTCAAGTGCAGGAAAAAATTCTCTGTGTGGATGACCCTGAAAACGTGATTTAAATTTGCGAAGTGTTGAAGTAAATTCTTCTACCGGAGCGTAACCAGCATGTGCCATAGTGGCGTACAAAACTGGACAAATATGACCGTTTGAAAGCACGACTCTATCTCGCTCGTCCCAGTGAGGCTTTTGTGGATCATGTCTCAAAATATGAAAGTATAGTGCAGTAAAAATATCCGCCATACCAAGAGGTCCTGCAGTATGACCCGACTCTGCTTCAATAAGCGCCTGAATAATAGTCTGACGAATGTCGTTGGCTTTTAATTCAAGTTCCTTGATTTTTTTATCAGTAAGTTCGATCATGTAGATTCATTCTACCATCTCCCACTCTCTACAAAATAAATTACTTGTTAATATGTTTTAGCTTTTCAATAATTTCTTTCACATCTTCACTTCTATATATAGTAGAACCAGAGACAAGTCTTTTAGCTCCAGCTTGTATTAAACGTGGTGCAGTCTCTAAAGTAACTCCGCCATCAACACTTATTACAAGACTTGGAAACTTATTTTTTAAAGTAGAGATTGTTTGTAAAATTCTCTCATCAAATGGAGAACCTTGAACACCGATTGTTTTAATTCCCATACACTGCACAAAATCAATATGAGGAATAATACTTTCAACTAAAGACATGTCTGCGTCAGCAGTTATTGCAAGGCCGAGTTCAACATAGAGCGGTGAGTCTTTTGTGATTCCTTCTAAACGAAATGATTGTACAAATTCTTTTACGTTACCCTCACTTTCAATATGAAAAATAATTCTACCTGCTCCAGCCTTAAGCCAATCTTGTGTAATACGTTCTGGATTTTTAACCATTAAGTCTGCTTCAAAGCTCAAACTGTCCCAACAAGGCATACTTGTTTTTTCTGTAATAATATTTTGAAAATCAATATCAGCATCCGGTAAAAGATATGGCCATGTCGCATCTTTTGTAATAGTTGCATCCATAACATCAATCTGCACAAAAGAAACATCTTCTTGAACTAAAGACATTTTCTCCTCTACTTCAGAAAAACTTCGAGGCATTATTGCTGGGATAATTTCAATCATAAATAGCTTTTAGGTATTAGTTGATAGGTCTTCAATTTTTTTCAAACGTCGAACATGACGCTCGTCGTGTGAAAATTCTGTTTGAAGCCAAACCCTTACAGCTTCCATAGCTTCGTCGTCATTAAGAAATCGCGCACCTAAAGAAAGAATATTTGCATTATTATGTTCTCGAGAAAGAACTATTTCATGTGGAACCTTTCTATCAGCTGGGTGATACTGACCATTAAAAACCACGGCTCGAATACCACGAAATTTATTCGCCACAATTGCCTCACCTTGCCCCGATCCACCTATTACAATTCCTCTATCACTCTCAGGATTTCGAGCAACCTCTTGTGCAACTGGCGCAATAAAATCTACATAATCATCGAGTGGATCATATTCAAATGCACCCTTATCAACTACTTCATACCCAAGAGACTCAACGTATGATTTGAGTTTCTCTTTTAATTCATATCCAGCATGATCTGCTCCGAAGTAAATTTTCATAGTTTTGAAATTTGATATTTGAACTTTGAAATTACATGTTGATTACACATATTTCCCTAGTTCTATCACATGTTTAATCAACGTGTTTGTATACCCCATTTCATTGTCATACCAAGCAAGCACCTTTACCAAATCTCCATCAACAACACGTGTAAAAGAAAGGTCTGCAATTGATCCATACGTACTTCCAATAATGTCAGATGAGACAATTGGATCTTCTGTTACAGTAAAAACTCCTTCCCATCGCGGGTCCTTTGAAGCTTTTTTAAGTATGTCATTTATTTCTTCAACAGACGTTTTTCTTTTTGCGAGAAAAGTAATATCAGCAACAGATCCAGCTGGTACTGGTACACGCATAGAAATACCATCAAATTTTCCTTCTAGATCTGTTACCACCTTTGTTGTAGCAATAGCGGCACCAGTTGATGTTGGCACAATGTTTTGTGCAGCACCACGTCCCTCTCGAATGTCTTTTGCATTTGGTCCATCAACAAGAGACTGACTTGCGGTATATCCATGCACAGTATTCAACAAAGCTTTTTCTATACCAATCGTTTCATGAAGAATCTGAATAAGCGGAGCTCCGGCATTTGTAGTACATGATGCATTTGAAGTAACACTACAAGTTTTAAGCTTATCTTCATTAATACCCATCAAGACTGTTGCTTGAGTATCGTCCGCAGGAGCATCTTTTGCAGGAGCAGAGATCACAACTCGCTTAGCACCGGCTGCTATATGTACCTTTGCTTTTTCAAATGAAGTGAAGTGTCCTGTTGATTCAACAACCACATCAATATTGAGATCCTTCCACGGTAAACTCATTGGATCTTTTTCAGAAAAGAAAGCGATTGGATTCTCACCAACCATAAGTGTCTTTGAATCTTTTACTTCTACAGAAAAAGGAGCGTTTCGATATACGCTGTCGTATTTTAATAAGTAAGCAATATTTTCAATGCTTCCCAAATCATTTACTGCAACAATTTCAATCTCTTCTTTTCCAAAAGAGGCGCGTATAAATGCTCTTCCAATTCTTCCCGCTCCGTTTATTGCTACTCGTGTTTTTTTCATATGAAATACTCTGTATATTTTTTAATTATAGATAGTTTAATTTTAGCATTTTATATCAAGTATAAAAATAGCCCTTCGCAAAATAAGCTCTTTTCAAATTTCGCCTTACGTTTTCCCTGAGTTCAACCTCGGGACACAATCTACCTCAACCTCACTCCTCGTAACCTCACTCCTTGAAGTCTGATAAAACGAGTG
>CAZVFV010000016.1:0-14040 GCA_964626625.1 uncultured Candidatus Saccharibacteria bacterium
ATTTTGAGTTGTTTGTTGTAAGTTAAGAAAAAATTTTACAAAAATGTTTTTGTAAAATTTTTTCTTATCCACACTTTTGTTTCAAAAAACATTGTTCAAGTTTTTTTTGTATACGATAATTAAAAAAGAAGCAACACGCGTTATTAAAAAAATTGATAAAGGTCGAGATGTTGCGACTATTACTTACATAAAATAAATATAAAATTTATGGCAGCAAAAAAGAAGAAGGTTATAAAGAAGAAGGCTGTAAAACGAAAGACAGTAAAGAAAGCGACTAAACGAAAGACAGCAACAAAGAAGAAGGCTACAAAAAAGCGTCGAAAATAAATAAAAAATACCCCGTATAAAAACGGGGTATTTTTTATTGAGGTATGTTAGAATAACGGCTGTTTTACAGAGGAACTTTCATACACACATGTCAATATTATCTAAATTTTTTGGTAGTCAAAATAGCCGTATTTTGAAATCGCTCGAACCGGTTGTTTTGGTTATTAATGGATTTGAACCTACCATTTCAGTATTGTCTGATGCTGATTTGAAACTTAAAACTACTGAATTTAAAAAACGCTTAACTGAAGGTTCAACTCTTGATGATGTCTTGCCTGAAGCATTTGCTGTGGTTCGAGAAGCAGCAAAGAGAACCCTTGGTCAGCGACATTTTGATGTTCAGCTTATGGGTGGTGTCATTATGCATCGCGGAGGTATTGCTGAAATGAAAACAGGAGAAGGTAAGACACTTGTTGCGACTCTTCCTGCATATTTAAATGCCCTACCTGCTCAAGGTGTGCATGTGGTTACCGTAAATGATTACCTTTCTCGTCGAGATGCTGTATGGATGGGACAAGTTTTTTCTTTTCTTGGTCTCTCTGTCAGTGTTCTAAATCACGCCGAGTCTTTTTTGTATGATCCTGAACATACAGATCTTGATCGAGAACGAGATGAGGTAGGTTCGTTTAAGGTGATACATGAGTTTTTACGTCCAGCAACTCGGCGTGAAGCATATGAGGCTGATATTACATATGGAACAAATACTGAATTTGGTTTTGATTATTTGCGCGACAATCTTGAGTATGAATCAGTGAAAGTTCGACAACGAGTTCACAACTACACTATTGTTGATGAAATTGATTCTATTTTAATTGATGAGGCTCGCACTCCTCTTATTATTTCTGCTCCAACAACAGATTCAGAAAATTTGTATCGCACCTTCACAAGTATTTCTGAAAAGATGAAAGTGGAAGAAGATTATACAGTTGATGAAAAATACAAAACAATATCATTGACTGATGCTGGAATTAGTAAAGCAGAAAAACTTTTAGGTGTAGATAATATTTACACAGAGAAGGGTATTAAGTACGTGCATCATTTGGAAACTGCTGTTCGAGCAAAGGCAAATTATAAAAAAGATACTGATTATGTAGTGCGAGACAATGAAGTTGTTATTGTGGATCCTTTTACAGGAAGACTTCAGCCAGGTAGACGGTGGTCAGAGGGTTTACATCAAGCAATTGAATCTAAAGAAGGTGTCTCTGTTCAAAAAGAGTCTCGAACGTTTGCTTCGATTACATATCAGAATTATTTTCGTTTATATAAAAAAATTGCTGGTATGACAGGTACAGCAGCTACTTCACGTGAGGAGTTTTATAAAGTGTATGGTCTAGAAACATTCGAGGTACCAACTAATAAACCAATTACTCGTCTTGATAAGAATGATTTAATTTTTCAAACCGAAACAGGAAAGTTCAAGGCACTCGCACGGTCTATAAAAGTATTACAAAAAAAAGGACAACCAATTCTTATTGGTACTGTTTCAATTGAAAAAAATGAAATGTTGTCTGAATTTCTAAAGAGAGAAGGTGTTCCGCATGAAGTTTTGAATGCAAAAAATCATGAACGAGAAGGGGAGATTGTTGCTCAGGCAGGACGTAAGGGTGCTGTAACTATTGCAACAAACATGGCTGGTCGTGGTGTTGATATTAAACTTGGAGGAAATCCATCTGTTGTTGAAGAGTATGAAGAAGTTAAAAAACTTGGAGGACTCTTCGTTATTGGTACTGAACGACACGAAGCTCGACGTATTGATAATCAACTTCGAGGACGATCTGGTCGCCAAGGTGATCCGGGTGAAACACAGTTTTATGTATGTCTTGAAGACCCTTTAATGAGAGTCTTTGCTAAGGATATGATCAAGAATATGATGGGAAGACTTGGTATTTCTGAAGATCAGCCAATAGAAAATAGAATTATTTCACGTTCACTTGAGGGCGCTCAGAAGAGAATTGAAGGTTTTAACTTCGATTCACGAAAAAGAGTTCTTGAGTTTGATGATGTTTTGAATTTCCATAGAAAAATAATGTATGAACGCCGAAGACATATTCTTGAGGGTAATTTTGAAATGATTTCCACTAGTTTAAATGAGGTCATTGAGGGTGATGATAAGTTAATGGGCATCATTGAAGATAAGAAAAAGACATTAGGGCAAGAATCCTTTACTCTTACATTTAAGCAACTGCTACTTCAGACGATTGATATGTTTTGGATTGAACATCTAGAAGCTATGGAATATGTTCGTGGAAGTGTTAATTTACGTGCATATGGTCAGCGTGACCCACTTGTTGAGTATAAAAAAGAAGGATTGCATCTCTTTAAGGAAATGGAACGAGCTATCGATGCTGAGGTTGTTAAGCTTATCCCGTCTATAGGGGGAACAGTATCTCTTCGACAGGAGCCTCATTTACAGGAAATAAGTGCAAAAGCAGGTGAAATTACTAAAGAAAATTCAGTAATTAAAAAGGGGGTATATGATACAGTAGGACGAAACGATATCTGTCCATGTGGAAGTGGCAAAAAGTTTAAAAAGTGCCACGGTAAATAATATTAACCCTTATTAAAAAACCCCTCGACAGAGGGGTTTTTTAATAAGGGTTATCCCCAATCTGCTTTAGTAAAAGAGCTATATAATAAAGAGGTTACTCGATCCTTCTAAAAAGGTGCTTTTCATTAGCTGGACAGAGTAGTTATTAATGAGGCCATTTTTTATAAAACGGTCCCTAGAAAAGTACCTTTTCTATATCTGTACGATATTGTGCGTTGTTTTTTTTAGTGTTGCTCCAATTTTTGTCGAAGCGGTAAGTGGAATTCCTTCTATTCTTGGTTATCAAGGAAGACTTACTGATAATAGTGGCGCTCTTCTTGGTGGTTCTTCTGGAACTACATAATGATGGTTTAGGAACAGAAGCTCAGGTTGAAACAGGAAGAGCTGAGTATATTGTTCTTCCGAAAGCTCCTGGTAGTGTCGTAGTGTTTTCTGAAACACATCCATTTTCTAGTGAGTGGTATGGTAATAATAATCCAGTTATTTCTTGGGAGAGAGATATTGGAGTAACTGGATTTAGTTTTCTTTTGGATGATAAACCAAATACAAGTCCTTTAAATGAGATTATTTCAAATGAGACTACTTACACACAAGAGTTATCAACTGATGGTTTATGGTATTTTCATATAAAAGCATTCAAGAACGGTGCGTGGGGTTCAACAGAACATTTTTTAATACGAGTAGACACAACACCACCAGCTCAATTTACTCCACAAGTAAGTTATTTAGTCGCTTCTCCTGCTGTGGTTGAGAGAGCTCTTGTATCTTTCTTTACAACAGATAACTTGTCGGGAGTTGAGAAATATGAAGTTGGTGTAATTGATAAGAGTCAGCCTATAACTGTGTCTCCAGTCTTTGTGCAAACTGAAAGTCCATTTCAAGTACCGTTAGGAGGAGAACAAGGGCTTCAGGTCATTGTGCGAGCGATAGATAAGGCTGGTAATATTCGTGACACATCGATTGATATTGTAAGGCCCTTTATTATTACGAAATTAATTAAAGATAATCTTATCTATATACTCATCGGAATAATCCTTATAGGATTCAGCGCTCTTATTCTGCATTATCTTGTAGGACATCATATTATAAGGAACTTGAGACGTGCATTTAAAATAGTACAAAAAGAAGAGATAGAGGCTCACGTTGAAACAAAAGAGGGTGCTGGGCATATACACGATTCTCATCCGTAATTTTTGTTGAAGTCTGTATGGGTGTATAATCGAGCTTTATGATGCAGATTTTTGAATATCTACAGGCATATATTATTCCTCTTGGTGCGTGGGGAGTTTTTTTGGCAAGTATTACAGAGGAAATAATTACACCAATACCATCTGCTCTGGTTATGATGACCGCTGGTTTCATTTTTCTAAAAGGTGCTTTTAACTTGGCTTTAGTACATAAACTTATTTTTGTTGTGGTCATTCCTTCAGCTATTGGTGTGACCATTGGTTCGTATGTTATTTATGCTGTCGGTTATTTTGGAGGAAAACCAGCTATACAAAAATGGGGTAAATACTTTGGTGTTTCTTGGGAAAGTGTTGAACACTTTCAAGAAAAAAAAGTCATAAGAAGAACTGAAAATGTTGCTCTCTTCCTTGCTCGGGCGCTTCCTTTTATTCCAAGCACTACAATTGCCTTTTTCTGTGGTTTTATTAGACAGCCACTTATGTTGTATACGGCAATTACTTTTTTCGGTATTCTTGTTCGCTCCACGATACTTGCTCTTTTAGGTTGGTATGCAGGTGAGGTTTATACTCTGTATGCTCATGCAGGTAGTTATGTAGAGGCAATTTTATTCTGGATCCCTCTTGGTGCAGTGATTATTTTTATTCTATACAGAAGGTATGCATTTAAAAAACAATTGATCCCGTTAGAAGTCGTCATCACTCCTACGAAAAAAAACACACTTCCTCATACTTCAAAATTTGAAAAAGAAGCGAAACAGTAACTCCTATAAAAAGATCGCGTCATACTTCTAGACGGGATTGAAAACTGAAACATCTTCTGATAACATTGTTAATCATGAATAAATTAACTTTTGTACTTATTCTCGCACTTGGAGTAGGGCTTATTGGTTTTTTGGCAGCTCTTCCCGATAAACCAGGAGCGTATGATGATTTGGCACAATGTATTACAGACAGTGGAGCGGTATTTTACGGAGCTTTTTGGTGTCAGACATGCACTCGACAAAAATCAGAGTTTGGTAAATCAGCCTCACTTCTACCGTATGAAGAATGTTCAACTACTGATAGAAAAGATCAACTTCAAATCTGTAAAGATAAGAATATTAAAAGTTATCCAACATGGGAATTTTCAAATGGTGAGCGTCTCACGGGTTCTCTTTCACGTGAGGATCTGACTCGTTTAACTGGATGTGACGCAGGACTTAGTGTTGCAACTACAACTTCTGACTAATATGCAAGCTCTCGCCTCGGATGTTACTTCTGTCTTTGCGGTCCTTACTATTACTACACAGATTTTTTCTGTAATTTTAATTTTAGCGTTTGTTTTTAAAAATAGTTGGGGTAAAAAAATAATTTTATTTACAGGTAAAAGGTCAGTACTTATAATTTTTATTACAGCACTTCTTGCAACTGTTGGAAGTCTTCTTTATTCTGAAGTTATTGGATATGAGCCATGTAAGTTGTGTTGGTTCCAGAGAATATTTATATATCCTCAAGTAATCCTACTCGGACTTGCTTTATGGAAACGCGATTCAAAAATAGTTTTTTATAGCGGAGTACTTTCGTTTGTAGGTCTTATAATTGCTTTCTACCACTACCTTCTTCAGCGAGGAGTGTTTGAAACAGCCCCATGTTCTGCTATTGGTTACGGAGTTCAGTGTAATGAAATATTTACTATGTCGTACGGATATATAACAATTCCGCTTATGTCCGTTTCAGTATTTCTTTTGATGTTACTTGTTTCTATCACACAAGGTTTGTATAGTCGAATGTAGATATTGATCTCAGTTTTCTATAAGAAAATGGTATACTGATACTATATTTTTCTATGAAATTAATTCTTAAAATTGCTGTTCTTATATTTGTTGCTGGCGCAGGATTTGCTGGCTATAAGGCATTGAAAGGTACTAGCGAACCAAGTTATGAGACATTTACAGTGATAAGGTCTTCTGTTACGCAAGATGTGACACTTACCGGTAAAACGCAATCAACTCAAACGGTTGATCTTTCTTTTGAAAATTCTGGAAAAATTAAGTCTATTAATAAAGATGTGGGAGACAAGGTAAGTGAAGAAGATATAATACTTATCCTTGATTCTTCCGAGCAAACACTTGAGCTTGCAGAGGCACAAGCTTCCTTAGAGGTTCAACTTTCAGCTCTTCGGGAGCTTAAAAAAGGAACTCGACCTGAAGAGATTCTTGTGTATGAAACCAAGCTCTCAAATGCAAAAGTTGATCTGACTTCTGGTCTTGGAACACTTGCTGATAAGTTGAGAGATGCTTTTACTAAATCAGATGATTCAATTCATAATAATGTTGATCAATTATTTAGTAATCCACGAAGTAGTAATCCACAAATTAACATTACTGTTTCAGACAGTCAGCTTAAGGCTAATATAGAACAAGGAAGGGTTTCTGCTGAAATTTTACTTGGAACACTTCGGGACATATCTGGTTCTGTTTCTTCACAGAGTAGTAGTGTGCTTCTTGGGCAGTCATCTCAAGTACTCCTCGAAGTTAATACTCTTAAAAAATTCCTTGATAATGTTGCTTTAGCGGTTAATGCACTCACTGCTAATTCTTCCTTAACTCAAGTAACAGTCGATTCATACAAATCATCGGTTTCAAGTGCTCGAACTATAGTAAATACAGCGGTGTCAGCTATCTTAACAGCCGAAGAAAAGGTGAGAGCTGCACTTTCTTCAGTAAGTCTTTCAGAAAAAGAATTAAGTCTTAAAAAAGCTGGAGCAACCTCAGAGCAACTTTCTTCACAAGAAGCAAAGATAAGGCAGTCTCAGGCATATGTTGCACGACTACGACTTATCCTTGGGAAAATGACTATGAAATCTCCTATTAGTGGGGTTGTCACAAAACAAGATGCAAAAATTGGTGGAATTGTTTCAGCACAGGTTCCTCTAGTTTCTATTATTTCAGAAAATTCTCTTCAGATTGAAGCAAATATACCAGAGGTTGATATTGGAAGAATTGACGTGAACGATCCTGTGCGCATTACGATCGATGCATTTCCAGGTGAAAACTTTGAAGGTAGGGTTTCTTATGTTGATCCAGCTGAAACTATTATAGATGGAGTTGTAAATTTTAAATCAAAAATCGAGTTTACTCTTTTGGATGTACGATTTAAAAGTGGGTTAACTGCTAATCTTGAAATTCAAACTTTAAGTAAAAGTAATGTTCTTACTATTCCACAACTTGCAATTGTTGAAAATGACCAAGGAACTTTCGTAAAAAAACTTGAAGGAAACACTCTTCGCGATGTGAGTGTGACGCTTGGTGTACGTGATAATAGTGGAAATATCGAAGTTGTCTCTGGATTAAAAGAAGGAGATGTAGTAATTAATGTTGGATTAAAAACTAAGTAATATGATAGAAGTCTCTGGGCTTACTAAAATATATGCTGAAGGAGAAGCAGAAACACGAGCTCTTAACGGCTTAGATTTTTCTATACAAGAAGGTGATTTTGTTTCTATTATGGGTCCCTCAGGATCAGGTAAATCAACCCTGCTTCACGTCTTGTCTTTTTTAGATCGGCCTACACATGGTTCGTATTTATTTTTAGGAAAAGATATAAACAAGCTATCTAATGTTGAGCTTGCAGAAGTTCGTAATCAAGAAATGGGTTTTATTTTCCAGTCCTTTAATTTGCTAGGCAGATCAACTGTGTATGAAAATATAGAGCTTCCTTTATTGTATTCTCCAATGCCTGTACATAAAAGAAAAAGAGCAATTACTGAAGCTATAGAATCAGTTGGATTGGGAGAAAAAATGTATACAGAGGCGGGTAAACTTTCTGGTGGACAAAAACAACGTGTAGCTATTGCACGTGCACTCGTTAATGAACCAGCGATTATTTTTGCAGATGAACCAACTGGCAATCTAGACTCTGTTTCGGGTGAGCAGGTTATGGATATTTTAAAAATTCTTAATGAACATGGTAGAACGATAATTTTAGTAACTCACGAAACATATACTGCAGAATATGGTAAGCGTCTTTTGAAATTAAGAGATGGACTTCTTGAGTCTGATACTCAGATTGAAAAACGTAATACGGAATCTTACTTTAAATAATATGAGAATAAGAGACGCGAGTCGTACAGCTTGGAAGGGGATTATGAATGCGAAAATGCGCTCATTTTTAACTATGCTTGGAATTGTTATTGGAACAGGTTCAGTTATTTTACTCATGTCGATTGGGGGCTCAGCAGAGAAGCTTATTTTGAGTGAAGTTGAAAGTGTTGGTTCAAATTTGATTTTTATACTCCCTGGTTCAACAAAGGGGTCAAAGTTCGCATCTCCTGCAGCGCTTCTCGGTATTGTTATAAAGACATTAAATGAAAAGGATATTACTGACCTAAGAAGAGAGCCTGCTTTTAAATATGTAACAGCGGAAGTTCGTGGACAAGCAAAAATTATTAAAGGTTCAAATGATTCAACAATTACCTTTACAGGTAATGATAATCAGTACTTCGCCGTGAGGAATTTTGATTTTTATAAAGGGTCCGCTTTTTCACAGTCAGATTTAACATCGTTTAATAAGGTTGTTGTTCTCGGATATTCAATTGCTGAAACTTTATTCCCAAATGGGGAAGATCCAGTCGGTCAAATAGTTCGTCTCAAGGATATAAATTTTAGAGTGGTTGGAGTTCTTACTAAGCAAGGTCTTGGACCATTTGGTGTAGATGAAGATCAACTGGTGAGTGTGCCAGTAACTGTTGCTCAGAAGCTTATGCTCGGTATAAATTATTTTAATGCTGTGACTGTACAGGTAAAGGATGAATATGCAACTGATTTTGCAAAAGGAAGAATTACTTCATTGTTGCGTTCTAATCATCGAATTACAGATCCAAATAAAGATGATTTCACTGTACAAACTCAGGAGGATTTTATTGCTATTTTAGGAAATGTGACAGGGATTCTTACGATTTTTTTAACAGCGATTGCTGGAATTTCACTGGTTGTTGGTGGTATTGGAATTATGAACATAATGCTCGTGTCTGTAGTTGAGCGTACGCGAGAGATTGGTTTACGAAAAGCACTCGGTGCGCACAATAAAGATATTGTATTGCAGTTCTTAATTGAGGCGATAACACTTACTATTATCGGAGGTATTATCGGTATTGTTGTAGGTATAGGATTCGCAGGAATTGCTTACTTTGTTATTAAGGTTGTTTTGCAAACAGGCTGGGCGTTCAGTCTTCCTTTGTCGGGTATTGTAGTGTCTTTAGTTGTGGCTGTTATTACCGGTCTTGTTTTTGGAATTTACCCTGCCCGCCAAGCTGCTAAGAAGAATCCAATCGAGGCATTACGATATGAATAGGAAGACGAATCAAAGAGTAAAAGTCAAGGTTTCTTCTTGGCTTGGTCAAAGTGAGTCATTTTAATATTTAAATTTTGAGTTATACTAGGGGTATGAATGTTCATAAACTTCAAATAGGATTTTTTATAGTTCTTATAAGTATCATTTCAATTTTAACATTCTTTGTTTTTAAGCCATTTTTGGTAATTTTGTTTATAGCACTTGTTATCGCAATCATTTTCAATCCTTTCTATAGAAAGATAGTATCTTTTCTTGGTGGACGTAAAAGTATAGCTTCGTTTATTACAGTACTTCTTGTATGTATACTTATTTTATTGCCTTTAGTTTTTATTAGTTTCCTTCTTTTTGAAGAGTCAGTTAGTTTATATGAACAAGTGAGTCAATCGAGTGGAGAATCGGTTATGAGTACAGTTACGTTAAAGATGGATGCATTTATAGACAGGTTCGTACCAGGGATTTCTCTTGAGGTGAGTGAACTTATCGATACAAAACAGTATGCTGATCAAATACTTGGATGGGCAGTTGATAATTTTGGCTCAATATTTTCGAGTATTTTTAAAGCATTTCTACTTACGTTTCTTCTTATTTTGGGACTGTTCTATTTTTTCAGGGATGGAGATCGTTTTATAGATACTGCAAAAAAATTAAGTCCTCTTGTCGATACTTATGATGAACAGATTTTTCACAAAATAAGTACCGCAGTGAATTCTGTTATACGTGGACATTTAGTTATTGCAATTATTCAAGGTATCCTAACAGGTATAGGGCTTTCTCTTTTTGGTGTGCCAAGCCCTGTTATTTGGGGTTTTATTGCTGCGATAGCATCTTTTATTCCAAGTATAGGGACAGCATTTGTGACTGTACCAGCTATTCTGTATCTATTTTTGATTGGGCAGACCCCACAAGCAATAGGTATGTTTATCTGGGCAATTGTTTTGGTAGGCATGATTGATAATTTACTTGGCCCGATTCTTATGGAAAGAGGTATAAAAATACATCCATTTATTATTCTTATTTCAGTTCTAGGGGGTATTCAATTTTTTGGTATTATCGGTTTCATTGCAGGTCCTGTGCTGTTAGCCTTTCTTTTTGCGCTTCTAGATATATATCCAGCACTTCTTCATAAGGCTATTCACACTTCTGAGGAACATTCTCATGTTTAAATGTATAATAGAATTACATGAAAGTTTTGATGTTTGGATGGGAGTTTCCTCCGTTCAATAGTGGAGGGCTTGGAGTCGCATGTTTCGGCCTTACCCGTGCTTTAGCAAATCAGGGTGTCGATGTGTCTTTTGTGTTACCTCGTAGAGTTAATATTGGAGATTCTCATTGCAAAGTGCTCTTTGCTGAAGAACCAGGGGATGTTACTCTTTCTACATTTGATTCTCTCATTACTCCTTATATAACCTCACAAGAGTATGAAGAGGCTCGAAAGATGTTGGGCAGTACTTCACTATACGGCCATTCTTTGTTACAAGAAGTTTTACGATATGCAAAGAAAGCTCGAGCTCTAGCTCGTAAAGAAAAATTTGATGTCATTCATGCTCACGACTGGCTTTCTTTTTTGGCTGGTATTGAAGCTAAAAAAGTTTCTGGAAAACCAATGGTCGCTCATGTGCACGCAACTGAGTTTGATAGAACTGGTGGAAATGGGATTAATAAATTTGTCTATGATATAGAAAAGAAAGGAATGGAATCTGCTGATACTGTTGTTACTGTTTCAAATTTTACGAAAGATATTGTTGCTGATAAGTACGGTATTGATGTAGGTAAAATTGAAGTTGTTCATAATGGTATAGATGAGTCTGATTATATTCGCGGAGATGTTTCCCTTAAATCTATTATAAAATTAAAAGAACAAGGTAAAAAAATAGTTTTATTTGTTGGACGTATTACCCTACAGAAGGGTCCTGATTATTTTGTGCGAGTTGCTCGAAAGGTTGTTGACCATGATCCAGACGCACTTTTTATTGTTGTTGGTTCGGGAGACATGGAATGGAAGATGATACAGGAGGTTGCATACCAAGGTATTGCCGACAAGTTTATGTTCGCTGGTTTTTTACGCGGTAAGGATTTAGACGCAGTATATCAAGTTGCAGATTTGTACATTATGCCTTCAGTTTCTGAGCCGTTTGGTATTACACCACTCGAATCTCTTATGCATGGAACTCCTGCGCTTATTTCAAAACAATCTGGAGTAAGTGAGGTTGTGTCTCATGTATTGCGTGCTGATTTTTGGGATGTAGACGATATGGCTGATAAAGTTCTCTCAGTCCTTCAAAATGATGTTCTTAAATTTACTCTGCGAAGACAGGGAAAAGAAGAGGTAAAAAACGTTGATTGGAAGAAGGCAGCTAGTAAGTGTATACTACTCTATAGCAAGCTTTAATTTTAAAATGTCACTAAAGTCTGAAAGTTGTTTCATCGCACTTTTAAAAACCCAGACCTAAACCCAGCCGTTTTTAAAAGTGCGACGAGAACTAATCTTTGTATCCTTTTCTGAAACCTCGCGCAGTCTACCACTTCTTTGCAAGCAAAGAAGTGGAGACGAGCGGAAGAAATTTTTGTAAAAAATTATCGGTATTTTAGAAAGGGACGCAGGTACAACCATGTCATCAGTTTGCTTTTATTTTCAAGTTCACCAACCGTGGCGCGTTAAACGCTATCAGGTTTTTGATATTGGAGATCCTAATTATTTTAATGACCAGACTGAGACATCTCGCAATAATCGAAAGGTGTTTGAGAAAGTTGCACGTAAGTGTTATCTTCCGGCAAATAAAACCTTACTTTCAATGCTTAAAAAACATCCTGAATTCAAGGTAAGTTTTTCTATTACAGGGACTGTTCTAGAGCAGATGGAACTTTTTATGCCAGAAGTTCTTGACTCATTTAAAGAACTTGTTGCAACTGGTCGAGTTGAATTGTTGTCTGAGACCTATTACCACTCGTTAGCATTTTTATATTCAAAGAAAGAATGGAAATTTCAAGTTGAACTTCACAAGGCAAAAATAAAAAAATTGTTTGGTGTTGTTCCTGAAATTTTTAGAAATACTGAGCTTATTTATAATAATGAATTAGGACAAGAAGTAGAGAAACTTGGTTTTAAGGGAATTTTAGCTGAAGGAGCTGATCATGTGTTGGGCTGGAGAAGTCCAAATTTTTTGTATAAACCACAGGGCACAAAAGGTATACGACTGCTACTTAAAAATTATAAACTTTCTGATGACATTGCGTTTCGCTTTGGTTCGCGAGCTTGGGAAGAGTTTCCACTCACTGCAGAAAAATTTAGTTCATGGGTATCGAGCCATAACGGATCGGGCGATGTCATAAATCTCTTTATGGATTATGAGACATTTGGTGAACATCAATGGGAAGATACGGGTATTTTTAAATTCCTCGAAGCTCTCCCTAAAGAGATTTTAAAACATCCAGATAATAATTTTGCTACACCAAGTGAGGTTGCTGAAATGTATTCTGCTCGTGAAGAACTCGATATACCTCATTTTGTATCATGGGCTGATGTTGAACGTGATTTATCAGCATGGAGATCAAATGAGATACAACATGAAGCTCTTCGAGTAATTTATTCACTTGAAGATGAGATTTTGGCATCAGGGGATCATGATTTGATTGAAGATTGGCGAAAACTGCAAACGTCAGATCATTTTTATTACATGTGTACAAAATGGTTTGCTGATGGCGATGTTCATAAATATTTCAATCCGTATGAATCTCCATATGATGCTTTTATTGCATATATGAATGTTATTCAAGATGTTAAAAGAAGGATTGGTGATATGCAAAAGAGAAGGAAAATGAGGCGTATTAAGGTTGCGTCACTCCAAGAAGAATAAAAGAAATAAAGTTTTGCCTCGTCCTATCCTCACTGCAATAGACGAAGTATGAGGCGAAGCAACAGGGAAAACTTTGTTGCAGGAGTATTCTCATTAATCGCAATAAACGTATGTTATTTTTCTCAATTCAGAAATAAGGTACTATATACTCTATATATGGTTTTAAAAAAGAAGACAACAAAAAGAAGTTTTATAAAAAAATTATTAGCTCTTGATGATGATTCAAAAGAAGAAGCACAAGAGGGAAAATATTTTGTATTACAAGACGGAAAACTTTTCAAAAGTCCAAAAGATTTAATGGATGCGCTTGGAGCAATGCCCGAAGAACAATTTGACTATCATACTAAACAGGGGAGAAATGATTTTGCGAACTGGCTTTGGTTTGTATTTGATGAAAAAGAATTAGCTGACACAATTTTCAAAGCAAAAACTCAAAAAGATACATTAAAGATTTTGAAGAAACACTACGGCTAAAATTTGTGTTATAAATATATATAGAAAAGATGGCGCGAGAATGTCTCGCACAAGTCCTTGTTGTTTTAACATTTTCCGTCTTAGACGGGAAAGGATGGTGTGTTATCAGATTTCGCGAAAGATTTGGGTGTTGTGCATGCGTCCGCGCGTGCCGGTACGATGGGCAGTGGGACGTCGGCCTGCTCCGCCTCGGCTTCGTCAATCGCTGGTCTGCTGGGCGCCGTTTCTTCTCTCGCCTACCTGCCATCAAGGCAGGTAACTGATACTTTAATACTTTGGTCCCTCCAAACCCCTCGCGTAAGCGAGGGGTTTTTCTATA
>CAZVFV010000017.1:0-12804 GCA_964626625.1 uncultured Candidatus Saccharibacteria bacterium
GTTGGGTTACCAATCCCGATGTCGATGTTTGGTTTACAACAAAACTCAAAAATGAGACAGAGCTTGGTCTTGCTTTTACACATGAAGAACCTCTGACACGACTCATGAAGGAACATATCCGTTCATATAGAGACTTGCCAGTATATCCATATCAAATTCAAACAAAGTTTCGTAATGAAAGTCGAGCAAAAAGTGGACTTATGCGAGGTCGAGAGTTTCTTATGAAAGACCTCTATTCTTTTTCTAAAGATGAAGCAGAGCACTCTACTTTTTATGAAAATATAAAAAACTCATACCTTTCTATTTTTAAACGAGTTGGTTTGGGTAATACAACATATGTTACCTTTGCTTCGGGAGGAAGTTTTTCAAAATACTCGCATGAATTTCAGACAGTAACATCTGCCGGTGAAGATGTTATCTATGTTGATGAGAAAAAGGGGATTGCAATAAATAAAGAAGTCTATACTGATGAAGTTATTGCTGATCTTGGAGTTGATAAGGACACTTTAATTGAAAAAGAATCGGTAGAGGTTGGAAATATATTTAGTCTCGGTACTCGTTTTTCAGATGCACTTGAGCTTACATATGTAAACGAAACGGGCGAGAATGTTCCTGTGGTAATGGGAAGTTATGGAATCGGTCCGGGGCGCCTTATGGGCACAGTAGTTGAAGTTTTATCAGATGATAAGGGTATTGTTTGGCCAAAAGAAATTGCGCCATTTACTATTCATTTGGTTCGTATAAGCGATAAAGATGGAGCTTTGAAAACAGCGGATACTTTATATAAAGAACTTATTTCAAAAAATATTGAAGTATTGTATGACGACCGTGCAGAGGTGAGGGCGGGAGAAAAATTTGCTGACAGTGATTTACTTGGTATTCCTTATCGATTTGTGATGAGTGACAAACTTGCAGAAGCAGGGCAGATCGAAATAAAAGAGCGTCAAAGTGGAAAAATAGAAATAATTTCTCAAAATGATCTTGGCGCATGGCTTAAACAAAATGCGCATTATGAAAAATAAATTTATTCTTTGGAAAAAAAAGATTTTTTCATGGCTTTCAAATGACATCGGAATTGATTTAGGTACGGCAAATACATTGGTGTATGTAAAAGGTAAGGGCATTATTATTAATGAACCTTCGGTTGTTGCTGTGAATCAAAAAACAGGTCAGGTAGTTGCAGTTGGAACACAAGCAAAGGCAATGCTTGGTCGAACGCCAGCTCATATTGTGCCAGTACGTCCTATTGTTGATGGGGTTATTTCTGATTTCGAAGTGACTGAAGAAATGATTTCGTATTTGTTAAATAAAGCACAAAAGGATTCAAAGAAATTTTTAGGTCCTCGGGTTGTGGTCGGAGTTCCTTCTGGAATAACTAATGTTGAAATACGAGCTGTGCGGGATGCAACGCGCAATGCAGGTGCGCGTGAAGTTCATATTGTTGAAGAGCCAATGGCTGCGGCTATCGGTATTAGACTTCCTGTTCATGATCCAGTTGGTTCAATGATTATAGACATTGGTGGCGGTACAACAGATGTTGCGGTGATTTCCTTGAGTGGAGTTGTCCGTTCAAAAAATATCCGTGTTGCTGGAGATAAGCTTGATACTGATATTGTTTCATATATTCGAAATGAATTTAAAATTCTTATCGGAGAAAAAACTGCTGAAAATATTAAAATAGCTATTGGTAGTGTGTATCCTGAAGGTGAGCCACTCGAAGCAACCATTAAAGGCAGAGACCTTATTACAGGACTTCCTCGTGAAGTTGTTATAACAGATGCTGATATTCGAGAAGCTATTTCTCACTCTATTGATACGATAATCGAATCAACCCGCGAAGTTCTTGAAACAACGCCACCTGAAATCCTCTCTGACATTATGCATCGAGGTATATATATAACTGGTGGAGGAGCTCTTATAAAAGGTCTGGCATCACTCTTTGAAGAATTTATTAAGATCCCTGTGTATATTGCTCAAGAACCTCTCACAGCTGTTGCTCGAGGTACAGGGATCATATTAGAGGACATAGAGAAGTTTAAAGATGTACTTATAGCAAACGAAGATGAATTACGGCTTGAAAAGTAGACAATCTGGCAGAAATATATTTACTGTTTTTTTAAAAGCAGGTTTTTTGGTTTTATTTTTTATTTTAATTTCTTTACTTATTCCTTCTCTTCTTCCAGAACAACTTTTTACAGTTGTAACACCTGTTTGGAATGTTGGGCAAACACTCACCTCTGAAGTTGTTTCAAATACAGGGCTTTTAAGATCGAAGAAATCACTTATTATTGAAAATCAAACACTGCGAAATACTTTGTATGAAAATAAAGTTAAGCAAATTGCTCTGCAAACTTTACAAGAAGAAAATGAGTCTTTAAAAGAATATTTAGGACATAGTTCACTTGAAGCTTCTATTTTAGCGGGGGTTCTTGCTTCTCCACCACGCATAGCCTACGACACTCTGATTATAGACTCAGGAATCGAAGAAGGTATCCGTGAAGGAGATGTTGTTTTTGGGTATGACACAATTGCATTAGGTACGGTCATTGAAGTATTTGACCATCAGGCAAAAGTTGAGTTGTATTCATCTCCGGGTAAAAAAACACCAGCTTTTATTTCTCGCACAGGTGCGAGTGTTGAGCTTATTGGTCGTGGAGGAGGGGACTTTGAAGCGCTTTTACCAAAAGAAATCTCAATTGTTGAGGGGGATATTTTTGTGACTGCAGGGGTCTCAGGTTTTGTATTAGCTGAAGCTCAGGTTGTTGATTCAAAGCCAACAGATTCTTTCAGGGAAGTACTTGCAAAAAATTCACTCAATATGGGTGAGTTGAGGTGGGTAACTATTAAACGATAATGAAGTCTCTGTATGTCCATGGGGTTATATTATTTTCTTTTCTCTTCCTACCTTGGTGGTTTACCATAATTTGTGTATCTGTTGGTTTTTTAATACAAGAGAATTTTTATGGAGGTATACTTTGGGCAGGACTGTATGACGTCTTATATGGAACAGATATGTATAGTTTTTTTAATTTTTTTAACTCGTATCTCTTCGCCTCTTTTTTGATTTTTATTTTTATGACGTATATGCGACCACGGCTTAGATTTTACTCAGCCTAAATATTTTCATACAATAAGGTCATGTCCCTCTTCAGAAGAAAGAAAAAGCTTATTCAAGAGGATATTTATCCAGATGAGGTTTTTCTTGATTCAAGTAATTTACCTCATTTTGATCAAGATCAGTTTGAAGGGAGAATAGAAAAACCCATTTCTTTTTTTTCTGTTATGTCTGTTGGTTTTATTTTTATTCTTGTTTCTATTATATTTACAGGTAAGTTGTGGAACCTTCAAATAAAGGATGGTGAAGCCTTTGCACTTCGGAGTGAAAATAATCGATTACGACACACATTAGTTTTTGCTGAAAGAGGAGTTGTGTTTGATAGAAATGAAGTCCCTCTTATTTGGAATGAAATTCATGAAGAAAATTCAGAATTTTCTTTACGAGCTTACATACCCAAGTCAGGTTTTGCTCATGTACTAGGATATTTAAAATATCCATCAAAAGATTCTTCTGGTTTTTATTATAAAACTGAATTTACTGGTATTGAAGGTGTTGAAAAATATTATGATCATGTACTCGCCGGCACAAACGGTCTCAAAATCACTGAAACAGATGCACTTTCTAATGTGACATCTGAGAGTGTAATTGAACGTCCTCAGGATGGAAAAAATCTATCACTTTCAATTGACGCACGTATTCAGGAAAAAATGTATGAGGAAATTTATAAACTTGCACACAGAGTTGGTTTTCAGGGTGGTGCAGGGGTAATTATGAATATTCATGACGGAACACTTCTTGCTGCGACTAGTTATCCTGAATACAGTTCTGCTGTTATGTCAAAAGGTGAAGATACTAAACAGATTTCAAGTCTTCTTTCAGATAAGCAAAATCCATTTTTAAATCGTGTTACATTGGGTTTGTATACTCCGGGTTCTATAGTTAAGCCTTTTGTTGCTATGGGTGCTCTAGCTGAGGGTATTATAAGTCCCTCAAAACAAATTTTAAGTACAGGTTCTATTTCTTTACCTAATCCTTTTTTTCCAGGAAAATTTTCAGTTTTTAGAGACTGGAAAGCTCATGGTTGGGTAGATATGAGAAAGGCTCTGGCGGTTTCTTCTGATGTGTATTTCTATGCTGTTGGAGGTGGCTTTGAAGATCAGCAAGGTTTGGGTATTTCTAATATTGAAAAGTACATGCGTATTTTTGGTTTTGGAAAATCTACAGGTATTGATATTGGTAATGAAGCTGTAGGGACTATTCCAAATCCAGAATGGAAAAAAGAAAACTTTGATGGAGATATCTGGAGGATTGGAGATACTTACAATACTTCGATAGGTCAGTATGGATTTCAAGTTACTCCAATTCAGGCAGTAAAGGCAACTGCTTCTCTTGCAAATGAGGGGATGCTTATAGAGCCATCTATCATTCTTGATAGGCAGAATATTCAAAAAGGAGAAGTTCTACCTTTTGAAAATAATAGTTGGTTTAAGATTATTAACGAGGGCATGAGACAGACTGTTTTAGAAGGAACAGCTAGAGGTCTTAATATCGCTGGCCTTGAAGTTGCTGGGAAGACAGGTACGGCTGAATTGGGCGCACTGAAGCAGTTTGTAAACTCGTGGGTTATAGGTTTTTTCCCGTATAAGGATCCTGAGTATGCCTTTGTAATTATGATGGAGAAAGGTCCTCATGATAATTTAATCGGTGCAACATATGTTGGAAATCAAGTATTAAACTGGATGGTTGCTCATACTCCAGAATACACAAAATAACAATTTGACTTATATCTCAAAACGTCTACAATAGTCATCTAATATTCCTTAAATATATAAAAAATGCCAGAAGATACAGAGTTTTTAACTCAAGAAAAATATAATCAAATCTTGGCTGAGTTAGAAGATTTGAAACATACTAAGCGTAAGGAGGTTGCTGAGCAACTTGAATATGCAAAGTCTCTCGGAGATCTTTCTGAGAACGCTGAATATCATGAAGCTCGTGATATGCAAGCAAATATAGAAGACAGGATTAATCATCTTGAATCGCTTCTTAAATCTGCTGTTATTATTTCTTCTCATACGACTAATGTTGTTGCTGTTGGTTCAGTTGTAACTGTTCAGAAAGAAGGAGAAAAAGAAACAAGAGAGTACACTCTTGTTGGGTCTGAAGAGGCTGATATGAGTTCTGGTAAAATATCTATTCGTTCTCCATTTGGCGAGGCGTCTATTGGTAAGAAAAAAGGAGAAAGTTTTTCTTTTAAAACTCCTGGAGGTCTTGTGATGTATAAAATTACAAAAATTGCTTAATTTGCGTGTTCGGTAATCCTCCCGTACACTTGAAGTATGTCTATACGTCCTGATTTGCGAGAAAACAGACTCGCTAAACTACAAAAAATTATTGACGCTGGTTTCGATCCTTTTCCTGTTGAATCTAAACAGGATTATACTCTTGTAAAAGTTGTTGAAGACTTTGAAGAACTCTCTTCGAAACAAGAGGTGCTACATCTCACAGGTAGAATTATGGCAATACGTCCTCAGGGTGGTCTTGTCTTTTTTAACATATTTGACGGGACAGGCTCACTACAGGTAGTTTTGAAAAAAGAAGATGTTAATGAAAAATGTTTCGATCTTTTTATTGAAGCCGTAGATATTGGGGATATTGTCGAAGTTAAGGGTATTTTATTTATAACAAAAAGAGGTGAAAAAAGTATTTCTGCTCAAGATTGGATAATGCTCACAAAAAGCCTCCTACCACTTCCAGAAAAGTGGCACGGTCTTCAAGATGTTGAAGAGCGTTTCCGTAAACGCTACCTTGATACGTTAATGAGTGAGGAAGTAAGGTCTCGCTTTATTTCACGATCGCTTATTATTCGTGAAATTCGTAATTTTCTTGATGATGAAGGGTTTCTTGAGGTTGAGACTCCTGTACTCCAACATCAAGCAGGAGGTGCATCTGCAGAGCCTTTTAAGACACATCATAATGCGCTCGATATAGATCTTTATTTGCGTATTGCACCAGAGCTTTATTTGAAGCGTTTGCTTATAGGAGGATTTCCAAAGGTCTATGAAATCGGAAGAAATTTTCGTAACGAAGGAATTGATGTTACTCATAATCCTGAGTTTACAATGCTTGAGTATTATGAAAGTTGGAGTAATGCAACAAAACAAAAAGATTTTGTTGAGAAGTTATTAAAAAATCTAGTTAAAAAACTTCATAAGTCTTCATCTTTTGAATACAAGGGTGAGAAAATTGATTTCTCAAAAAAGATAAAAACTGTTTCATATCTTGATTTACTTAGACAGCATGCTTTAGTTCCAAATCCGAATGAAGCAAATCGTGATGAATGGGAACTTAAAGCAAAGCAATTAGGTGTCACTGTTTCTCCAAGTGATCCAGCTCATACAATAATGGATGCAGTGTATAAAAAAGTATGTCGTCCTAAATTGATTCAACCAACCTATATCATTGACTATCCGGTTGATTATCTTCCTCTTGCAAAAAAGAATGCTAAAAACCCGGCTGTAGTTGATGCCTTTCAGCTTGTCATCTGTGGTGTTGAAATAGTAAAGGCTTTTTCAGAACTCAATGATCCACTTGATCAAGCACAAAGATTTGAAAATCAAGGTAAAAATAAAGAAGCAGGAGACAAAGAGGCTCAAGTAATGAACGATGAATTTGTTGAAGCACTTGAATATGGAATGCCACCAGCAGGAGGAGTGGGTATTGGAATTGACCGCCTTGTAATGCTCCTTACTGACACACAAAATATTCGAGAGGTAATTTTGTTTCCAACACTGAGACCTAAGCAGAAGTAAAAAATAGAAGATAGGATTTAAGAGGTAGAAGTTAGAAGTCAAAATATAGAATTTAGAATTAAAAAAGTCTCGGTTGCGCTTCGTGCAACCGAGACTTTTTGCATATCTATCTCTTAGATCTTTGAAACCAATCTTCGACGTTTCGTGCAAACTGTCTGTTTTTTTCAGGAGAAGTCATGAATTCCTGTGCGAGACTTTTTGTTTCGCGAACTTCTAGGCTGATTTTCTCTCCCGAGTCAGCAACTCGTCCAATTTGAACACCAAGAAAAAAGAGGGCGGAAACTAAAAGAAGTAATAAAATAGCAAAAATAGATTTCCAGAAGTTAGGCATGCTGTACTCCTGTAAGAGGTGACTGTTCTGTTTTTATTATCTCACATTTAAAAAACCCAACCAAGTCGGTCGGATTTGCTTGTTATAAAGAGATTGGTAGGTAGCTGCTTAAAGCAATCCTTCCCTCGTCAGATCCTCAACTATCGGATGTAGTAATTCTTGCAACTCTGGTTCAGGAATTCCGATTTTTTTCGAGAGTTTTTTGATGTGACCATTGAACTCCTCGTTATTCATCGGTTTGGGATTTTCTCGTACAATAGCTTCTCTCACCATTGCTTCTAAAATCTGACATCTCCGCTCGGTGTTTAACATGCGAGTGTCCTTTCTTGTTGTGTACAAACCATGAGTTGTTCCAAAATAAATAATAACACATATTTTATAAAAAACAATAGATTATTTTTATAAATAGAAAAACCCCGCGAATGCCTTGTGGGGCTTTCGTGGGGTTATGAAGTATTAGTGCATCCTTGATTTTCGTCTGCCTCCCTGTTTGTCTTCTTTTAATAAATCCTGGATGTTGGCCGGCCAGTCTCCTGGGTTGCATTCAGGGCAACTACACCGAATGACACCACCAAACTTAGTAAGTGCAATTTCAATAAAACCATGGTTCTGTGAGGCAAACCGAGCCTCCCAAAGAAGTCCTCGGTCTGGTGGTTTAGGTTTGGGCACAAAATTCCCCTTGTGTTTAAGGTACAAAAAAATAAAAACCAAAACCATTACAACATATTTAGGTAATTTTTGCAATCCTAATAGGAATTTAGACTGTTCGACATTCAGTGTCGAACAGTCTAGTTGCCTATGGGCAGTAGTGAGCTCTGCTTTACTACTCTTGTGGATAAGAAGATGAGCAATGTGTTGGTGAGTGGTATATAATGGTATGTAAGTGGGAAAAAGTGGTAGATTTTAAAAAAAGACATGTCATGCTCATCGGTGAATATACGCATACAGTTGATGATAAAAAGCGGATATCCCTTCCTGCAAAGTTTCGTAAGGAAGTTGGAAAAAAGGTTGTCGCAACGCATGGCTTAGACAATTGTCTTTTTTTATACACATTGAAAGAGTGGGAGAAAATTGCAGAGAAGCTTTCAAATCTTTCAATGGGGCAATCAGAAAGTAGAAATTTTAATCGCTTTTTTCTCGCTGGTGCGGTTGAAATAGAGGTAGATTCAATTGGACGTATCCTTATTCCTGACTTTTTAAGACAGTATGCAGATCTTAAAACTAAGGTAGTTGTCACTGGTGTTCATAATCGAATTGAAATCTGGAACGACAAACATTGGCTGGAGTACAAGAAAAAAGTTGGAGCACAGGTCGATGCTCTTGCTCAGAAACTCGGTGAGATTGGAATGATATAAGGATATGGAACACAAAACAGTTCTTTTACATGAAGCGATAGACGGTCTTTCTATCATGGAGGGTGACGTCTTTGTTGACGCCACTCTTGGGAGAGGAGGACATAGTAGTTATGTTGCTGAAAAATTTAGCTCACAAGTAAAGATTGTCGGTATAGATGCTGATAAAGATTCGATCCAAGCTTCAGAAGAAAGACTTTCTGCGTATAAAGATGTTTCTTTCACTGCGCTTCGAGGTAACTTTAGAGATATAGATTTACTTTTGAGTGGTATTGGCACCTTTCCTACAAAAGTACTCTTTGATCTTGGTTGGAATACAAATCAGTTTGAAGAAGGGGGTCGAGGTTTTTCATTTCAAAAAGATGAACCTCTTATTATGGCCTACTCAGATAATCCACTCTTTACTGCTCGAGATATTGTAAATGAGTGGGAAGAGGAAAGTATTGCAAATATCATTTTTGCTTACGGAGAAGAGAGGTACTCTCGTCGAATTGCTCGAGCAATCATGTTTGAACGAGCAAAAAAACCAATTGAGACTGCAATAGACCTTGCAAATATTATAGTTCGTGCAGTGCCAGTTGCGTATAACAAAAAGAGAATTCACCCAGCAACAAAAACTTTTCAGGCATTACGGATTGCGGTTAATGATGAACTTGGAGCTTTGAAGGAAGGTTTACAAAAAACAGCAGACATACTTTCTGTAGGAGGAAGGATCGCAGTCATTGCATTCCATAGTCTTGAAGATAGAATTGTTAAGAATTTTTTTAAAGAATTAAAAGAAGCGGGAGATTGGAACATTTTATATAAAAAACCACTTACACCATCTCCAGAAGAAGTTTTACATAATCCACGTGCTCGAAGTGCAAAATTAAGAATCATTGAAAAAAAATAAAAATATGAAAACAAAAACACTCACACTCACATACACATATTCAAAAATACTATTTTGGATATCTGTCATGTCTATCGTCCTACTTGCTCTTGCATACATGTTTTTTGTTAATGAGACAGTGCGAAGTGTAGTGCTCCGTCAGCAATTAGAAAAACAAGTTTCTTCTCTTGATTCAACAATTGCAACACTTGAATTTGAATATGTGTCACAATCTCACTCTATCGATTTGGTTCTTGCAACAGCTCTTGGTTTCAATGAGGCACGTAACCCTACTTTTGTTTCTAAAAAACAAGCTGTTTCTTTTGGTACAACAGGAAGATAACATATGAAAAATAGATTTGTAGTGCGGATTAGAATCATCTCAGCACTTTTTATTGTCTTTGCTTTAGTGCTTGTAGGAAAGCTTTATATAGTTCAGATTGTTCAAGGTGAGAGTTTTAGTCAGAGAGCAGATAGACAATACAATAAACCTCAAGCCTCAGTTTTTGATAGGGGGTCTATTTCTTTTCAATATCATAACAATAGTTTATTTACTGCAGCAACTCTCCGTTCGTGTTTTATTGTTGCCCTCAATCCTTCAATTTTAGAAAATCCAGAAGATGTATGGATACAAGTGAGTCCATATCTTTCGATTGGGAGAGAACTTTTTTTAGAACGAGCTCTTAAAAAAACTGATCCATACGAAGAAATTGCAAAGAAGGTGACAGAACAAAATGCTAAGGCAATACAGTCTCTTGATATATCAGGTGTCATGGTATACGAAGAGCGTTGCCGGTTTTATCCTGGAGAGTCTTTGGCTTCACAGACAGTAGGACTTCTTGCATTTAAAGAAGATGAGTATGCGGGACGCTACGGCCTCGAGAGATATTATGAAGATATTTTAGTTCGAGATACTACTGACACGTACAAAAATTTCTTTGTTGAAATATTTTCTAATATTAAAAAAACAATTTTTGAGAAAAAATCACCTGAGGGGAATATTGTTACTTCACTAGAACTCGGTACACAGATGTTTCTAGAAAAACGTCTCAAAGATATAAATAAGAAGTGGTCATCTGATGCAACGGGAGGAATAATCATGAATCCAAAAACCGGCGAAATTATTGCTATGGCATTAGACTCATCATTTAATTTGAATGCCTTGGAGGCAAGTCAGGTTTCAAGTTTTGGAAATCCTCTTGTTGAAAATGTGTATGAAATGGGGTCTATTATAAAACCGCTCACAATTGCTGCAGGTATTGATGCTGGAGTTATAAATTCAAAAACAACATATGACGATAAGGGATTTCTTATATTAAATGGTTCACGTATTTCTAACTATGATGGAAAAGGAAGGGGTGTTGTTGATATGCAAGAGGTGCTTAGTAAATCTTTAAATACAGGCGTAGCCTTTGTAGTTAGTAAACTTGGTAATAAGCAGTTTGGTGATTATTTCAAGAGCTTGGAAATGGGTGAAGAGACAGGAATTGATTTACCAAATGAAACAAGGGGACTTATTAGTAACTTAGACAGTACACGAGAACTTGAGTATGTTACAGCCTCGTACGGACAAGGTATTGCCCTTACTCCTATTGGAACCGTCAGAGCCCTTTCAACTCTTGCAAATGCTGGTGTTCTACCTCATCCACATTTGGTTACTGAGGTTTCGTACGATATTGGTACTTCTCGAACGATATCATCACTACCCGGTGATCAAGTTTTTAAGAAGGAAACTACTGAAGAAGTGACTCGGATGCTTGTGAAGGTTGTTGACACAGCTCTCCTCAATGGAAAGATTAAGAATCCTCATTATGCTGTCGCCGCAAAGACAGGAACTGCCCAGATTGCTAAACCAAAGGAGGGTGGATATTATACTGATAGGTTCTTACATTCATTTTTTGGTTATTTTCCAGCATATGACCCACAGTTTATTATCTTCTTATATACTGTGTATCCAAAAAATGTTTCGTATGCATCTGAAACTCTCACCGAATCTTTCTCTGAAATTACCCAGTTTTTAATTAATTATTATCAAATACCACCGGATAGATAAAACTTCCAAGAAGTAATACTTAATACCTAATTACAAAAAGATGAGAGATATACTCAAAAAAATAATAATAAAAATTATAGAGCTTGAAGCTCGGGTTGTTCTGTGGCGCTACAAACCTAAGGTGATTGCGGTGACAGGAAATGTAGGCAAGACTTCAACAAAAGATGCAATCTATGCAGCTCTTTCTCCATTTTTGTTTGTTCGAAAAAGTGACAAAAGTTTTAATAGTGATATCGGTGTACCTTTAACTATTCTTGGACTACCTAATGCATGGAACAATCCTATAGGGTGGTTACAAAATCTTTTGAAGGGTTTAAAAATTATGTTGTATTCACCACAGTATCCAAAGGTACTTGTGCTTGAAGTTGGAGCAGATCGTCCGGGTGATATCAAGAAAACTTCTTCATGGCTTCATCCTGATGTAGTTGTTATAACCCGATTTAGTGAAGTTCCTGTTCATATTGAATTTTTTGAATCAAGAGAAGATATTATTAAAGAAAAAGGATATCTGGTTAAGGCGCTTAAAAAAGATGGATTTCTTATATTGAATGCAGATGATACTGATGCGATGAGTTATGCGCCAGAGGCTTTTATAAAGCCAATAACGTATGGTGTAACAAAAGATAAGTCTACTGTGCGAGGATGTCAGTATCATGTTGTATATACGGGAGGTAGTGTGTCTGGGATGACTTTTAAGGTTGATTGGGAAGGGAACTGTATGCCTATCTCACTTGTAGGTACTCTTGGGCACCATCATATGTATCCAGCACTGGCCTCAATTGCCGTTGGTGTAACCCAAGGACTTAATCCGGTGAAAGTAAGTCAGGCTCTTTCTTCTTATATTTCACCCCAAGGTAGAATGAATATCATTAGCGGACTACATGGTTCGGTCATTATTGACGATAGTTACAATTCTTCACCAATAGCTCTTGAAGAAGCCTTGAATGCACTGGAGATAGCTACGTGTTCTGGTAGAAAAATAGCAATTCTTGGTGATATGCTTGAGCTTGGAAAATTTTCAATAGAAGAACATAAACGTCTTGGTAAAAAACTTGCAAAGATATGCGACTTGTTGATAACTGTCGGTTTACGAGGAAAGTTTTTTGCGGAAGGAGCTTTGAAAGTAAAAATGGGTAAAAGAAAAATAGTATCTTTTGAAACTTCAGTTGAAGCAGGTGATTTTATAAAACAAAAAATTGAGAAGGGTGATTTGGTTTTAGTTAAGGGTTCTCAAGGTGTTCGTATGGAAAAAGTTGTAAAGGAAATCATGCTCGAGCCAGAACGCGCAAAAGAGCTTTTGGTACGACAAGATGAAGAGTGGGAGAGG
>CAZVFV010000018.1:0-12764 GCA_964626625.1 uncultured Candidatus Saccharibacteria bacterium
TTCAAATAATTTTAAATTGTGTCCGTAAGAATAAAATAAAGTTTTGCCTCGTCCTATCCCAAAGCTGTGCTTCGGGATAGGACGAGGCAACAGGGAAAACTTTGTTGCAGGAGTATCGGCTCCGCCGACTCTTTTTGTACTTGCGGAGAATACTCTGAAGCTTTGCTTCGGAGTATTCTCCGCAATTGCAATAAAACTTTTTTTTCAAAGCTTAGGTTGTTGAATTTCATTTTGAGGATGTTACTATACAAATATTGTTAATCTAATTTTCTATTATGTTTTCTACTAATTTTAACGAGTGGTATGAGCTTGGTCGCGAATGGCTGTATTCACATGGCATTAAGATTGTTCTAATTGTTATTTTGGCGGGAGTGATAAGTTATTTATCTACTCATTTTATTGAAAGGCTTATTCGTCGAGTGATAAAGGTAAAGGATATACACAAAGATTCAACTGCTGAAAAAAAACGTGAAGATACACTTATTAAAATTTTCGTTCAAACCACACGAGTTGTTGTTTGGATTGTTGCAGGTATGACAATACTCGCTGAGTTTGGTGTTGAGATAGGACCACTTCTTGCTGCCGCTGGTATCGCAGGTCTTGCTTTTGGTTTTGGAGGGCAGTACTTAATCAGAGACTTAATTTCAGGGACTTTTATTATTATAGAGAATCAGTATCGAGTGGGTGATGTGGTTTGTTTTGATAAGACATGCGGTTTGGTTGAGGATATCAGTATGCGCATGACCACCTTGAGAGATCTTGATGGGACAGTACATCATGTGCCACATGGAGAAATTGCTAAGGTCTCTAACTTATCAAAAGGTTTTGCTCGGGTAAATTTAAATATTGGCGTTTCGTACAGTTCAAATCTTGAAAAGGTGATTGAGGTTATAGATAGGGTTGGAAGGGAGCTTTCGGAAGATCCGGAATGGAAAGATCTAATATTAAAAACACCAAAGTTTCTTAGGGTTGAAGATTTTGCTGATTCGGCTGTGATTGTGAAGATTCTTGGTGATACATTACCACTTAAACAGTGGGAGGTTTCTGGTGAGCTTCGCAAGCGAATTAAAATTGCTTTTGATAAAGAAGGAATATCAATACCATTTCCCCAAAGAGATGTGTATATCCATAATGTACGTTAGATTATTTAGTATTGAAAATATCACCTCAAAATATCCTTAGCTAAGCCAAGGATATTTTGAGGTGATTGAGCAGATTGTTTCTGCATATTTGATACATAAGGGATATGCACCAGAAAGCGCTCTCGAGTTTGTTTCTTCAAAAAGAAACGACGTTCACTTTCACGAGCCCCAACAAAAATCATTAAAGGAGTATTATGAGCACTATAAGAAATGGCATGTTTCCGTATAGAGTTTTTTTGAAAGTATGATATAATTATAAGGTATTAGAAATAATCAATAAAATATGGCAAAAGAAAATTCTGGATTTATGAAGCCTTTGAATGTGAGTCCTGAACTCGCGGCTGTTGTAGGTAGTGGTCCAATGCCTCGTTCTGAGGTTGTAAAGGCGCTCTGGGTATATATTAAAAAGAACAATCTTCAAGATCCAGCAAACAAAAGAAACATTGTTGCTGATGAAAACCTTAAGAAAGTATTTGATGGTAAGGCAGTAGTGAATATGTTTGAAATGACAAAACTCGTTTCAAAGCATCTTTCATAATTTAAAATAAGGTTAACAAAAAACCACCATCAGGTGGTTTTTTTGTTATGTGTACTATTATACCCCATAGGGGTATAATAGTATGTATGAAAGCAAGTATAAAAAAACAAGTGACAAATAGATTAAAGCGAGTTGAAGGGCAAGTACGTGGTTTACAAAAAATGGTCGATGAAGAAGTCTACTGTATAGATATAATCACACAAGCTACGGCGATAAGGTATGCATTATCTGCTGTTGAAAATTTAATGCTTGAAAATCATCTTTCAACACATGTGATTCATCAGATGAAGTCGGGTGAGGAAGAAAAAGCAGTTAATGAAATTTTAAAAATTTATAAAGTTTCTAATAAAAAAAGATAATATGGAACATAATCATCATCACAAAGGAAATCACACACATGCAATGAGTCATGGCTCAGCGCAGGACTTCTTACGTCGGTTTTGGATTGTTACATTTTTACTTGTTCCACTTATTTTTACGAATGAGATGATAGTGAGTCTGTTTGGAATTAGCACCTTACCGTTCGCGAGATGGATTGGTTTCGGTATCGCAACTGTTATATTTAGTTTTTCGCTTGTGTTCTTTCAACATGCATGGCATGAAATAAAAGCACGTAAGTATGGCATGATGACACTCGTATCTCTTGCTGTGGGAAGTGGTTATCTTTTTTCTGTAATATCTACTTTTGTTCCCGCACTTGAAGTTGAGTTCTATCTTGAGATATCAACACTTATCTGGGTGCTTCTTTTTGGACACTACCTTGAAGCACGTTCAAGTTCCTCAGCGGGAAATGCTTTGCAAGAAGTAGCAAAACTGTTGCCAAAGCAAGCACATCGATTAGTGAACGGAAAAGAAGAAGATGTTAATATTTCTAATCTCAAAGAAGGAGATGTTGTGTTGGTAAAGCCTGGAGAGAAAGTTCCAGCTGACGGAATTGTTCAAGATGGCTCTGCGAATGTTGATGAGTCACTTATATCTGGTGAGTCAAAACCTGTCGAAAAGAAGAAAAAAAATGAAGTTATTGCTGGTTCAATCTGTCTGGATGGGTCTCTTACTATCTTACTTTCCCGCGTGGGCGAGCACTCAACTATCGGTCAGATTCAGAAACTTATTACCGAAGCACAAAATACTAAACCAAATTCGCAGCGCATTGCGGACAAAGCAGCTGCCGTTCTCACTTTTGTGGCAGGTATTACAGCACTCCTCACTCTACTTGTATGGACATTTGTTGTCGGTGAGTCATTTGTGTTTGGAATAACACTTGCAATTACCGTACTTGTTATTGCTTGTCCGCATGCACTTGGTCTTGCTATTCCAACTGTTACTACAATTACAACTTCACTCGCAGTAAAAAATGGAGTATTTATTAAAAATCTCGCCAAGATTGAGGTAATTAAAAAAGCTGATTATGTAGTATTCGACAAGACAGGGACGCTGACGCACGGAGAGTTTGGTGTGAGTGACGTTGTTTCGGTCGGTAATGTACGAGAGCAAGATGTTCTTAGGGTTGCGGCATCGCTTGAACAGCACTCCTCTCATATTATTGGTCAATCGATTGTGCGGTACGCGAAAGAACAGCGAGTGAATCTCTCAGAGCCAAAACTATTTAAAAACATTGCTGGGAAAGGAGTCTTTGGCGAAGTGAACGGTACAACTTACTACGTTGGTAATCTTGCTCTTGTGAAAGAATATTCATCTTTGTCGACGGAAGCTCAAAAAGAATTCGATAGATTGTCCGCTCAAGGGAAGACATCGATTCTTATTGCAGACAAGAATAATACACTTGGAATCATTACCCTTTCTGACAAAATAAAAAAAGAGTCCTTCATTGCAATACGTGCTCTCCATGATATGAATATAAAAGTCGCCATGCTTACGGGGGACAATAAAAATGTGGCACGTGGTGTGGCACAAGAACTTGGTATCGATACTTATTTTGCAGAAGTATTGCCGGAAGATAAATATACACACATAAAGAAACTTCAAGAAGATGGCAGTGTTGTACTTATGGTCGGTGATGGTGTGAATGATGCTCCGGCGCTCACTCAAGCGGACGTAGGAATTGCTATAGGAGCCGGAACTGATGTTGCTGTCGAAGCAGGAGACGTGGTACTAACCCGTAATAATCCACTGGATGTTGTGCGTCTCTTAAAGCTCTCACGTGCCGTTTATAGAAAGATGATTCAGAATCTTGTCTGGGCACTTGGATATAACATTATTGCCATCCCTGCGGCAGCGGGTGCATTTGCAGCGTGGGGGTTCTTCTTACGTCCCGAGATAGGAGCAATCCTTATGAGTCTTTCAACTGTTATTGTGGTGGTAAATGCTATGATGTTAAAAAAGATTAATTTAGAAATAATGTAATTTAGATAATATGAATATTCAAAAACAATTTACCTGTCCTATGCATCCAGAAATTATTTCTGATAAAGAAGATAGATGTCCAAAATGTGGAATGGCTCTCGTTGCTATTTTAGATATATCTCAAAAACCAAAAATTATTAACAATGAAGATACGGGCTTGGGTGTTATAACTTGGAAAAGTTATATTCCTCTCATTGTTATATTTTCGCTCATCTTAGTTGCTTCTTTTATTGTTAATTGGTCTGGTGACACTGTTAATCTAAAGAGTTTCCTTTTGAGTTTTATGACAGGCTTCTTTATTGTCTTCGGTGCTTTTAAATTGATGGATCTGAAGGGTTTTGCGAAAGGTTACTCAACATATGATTTATTGGCTCAAAAATGGTTTGGTTATGGTTACGTATATCCATTTATAGAATTAGGTTTTGGTTTCCTGATGCTTTCAGGTTTTCACCCCGAGTGGTTATTATGGTCTGAGTTTGCCTTAATGGCATTTAGTGGTCTCGGTGTGACAATTAAAATTGCTCGTAAAGAACCATTTACTTGTGCTTGTTTAGGTACTTTTCTTAAGGTTCCATTAACATACGTAACCTTAATTGAGGATTTTGGCATGGCGATATTAGCATTAATAGTTTTATTTATATAAAAAATATGAAAAACATAACATCAGGTGTGGTTATAAGTTTCTTGGTAGGTGTAGTACTTGGTGTATTTATTATTCCGTCATTTATGTCACCATCTGGAAGATATGGTATGGGAATGATGTGGGGAGGATCTAATAGCTCAAGAGTTTCAGAAAATGTTGACCGTCACTTTATTGAACAAATGATTCCTCACCACGATGGAGCTATTGCAATGGCTAAGCTTACTCTTGAAAAAAGTAAAAGATCAGAAATTCTTTTATTTGCAGGTCAGATTATTGAAGCACAAGAAAAAGAGATTACAGATATGGAGAATTGGTACAAAGAATGGTACGGTAAAGATGTTTCAGAGTACAGTTCTCAAATAAATGGAATGATGAATCACGGTTCCATGTCGATGGGTAGTTTTGAAGGAGATGTTTCTGCTTTAAATAATGCAAAGGATTTTGATTTAGAGTTTATTAAACAAATGATTCCTCATCATGAAATGGCGGTGATGATGGCTCAAATGCTTTTGGTAGGTACTTCAAGATCTGAGATGAAAACATTAGCGAATAATATTATCACTTCTCAGTCTCGTGAAATTGAAATGATGAGAGGTTGGATTAATCTGTGGTCTAATGTTAAGTAATATATGAAAAAATTCTTACTACTTATAACAGTTTCTATTTTTTTACTAATTGTAGCAACAGCTTGGTCAAATTCTCTCTCAAAAAAAGATCCTGACGTACTTAGTACAAATGGTATTCACTTCCATCCTCAACTTGAGATTTATATTAAAGGAGAAAAGCAGGAAATTCCTAAAAATATAGGTCTTGCTGGGATACATAATCCGATTCATACGCATGAAGATCTCCCGATTATCCATTTGGAATTTAGTGGCAAGGTAAGAAAGGATGATGTAAAACTTGGAAAATTTTTCCAAGTTTGGAATAAAGATTTTAGTTCAGAAAAAATCTTAGGATATGAAAATGGTCCAGAGGGTACTGTGTCAATGCTTGTAAACGGAGAATTAAATAATGAGTTTGAGAAGTACGAAATGCATGACGGAGACAAGATAGAAATACGCTACGAATAAATAAAGTCCTCGTCCTATCCTCGCTCAGATCATGTGAGATATTCTACGCAATCACAATAAAAAACCGCCCCTAGGAAGTTTTTTATTGTGATAATTGCATTTCAATCTGAAGCTCTTCTTGGTTGATATTAGGCTTATTGTTAACTATGATTGAGTAATGTCAGAGGTTATTAATAACATTGTCTATACCTTAAGGACAGAGAAGGAAATAACCCAAGAAGATTTTGCTTGCATGGTTGGGGTTAGTAGGCAGACAATAAGTGCGCTAGAGAAGGGTAATTATACCCCTTCGATTTTACTTGCTTTGAAAATAGCCAAGGTTTTCAATGTGTCAGTTGAAAAAATATTTAAAATTTCATATGAAAAATAATTCTTTTAAAGAAATAATTGTTACAGTTTGTTTGGTTATTATTGCTATTTTACTTTTGAATCCATTTTATTTTTGGATGCCTAATATGCTTTTGATAACCTTGCTCGCAACAAGCCTTATTCTTTTTGGTTTCTTTGCAAGTTTTGTTTTACGTGAATCTGCTTCAGATGAACGTGAAGGAATGCACCGGATGCTCGCAGGGAGGAATGCATTTCTAGCAGGTTCTGCAGTACTTATGACAGGAATCATTGTGGAGGCATTAGAGCACGCCGTAAATCCATGGATCGTACTTTCTCTTGTTGTAATGATTGTTGTTAAGATAAGTACGAGACGGTGGACTGATACACATCTATAGAATCACTGTGTAAAGCTTGCTTTACATATAAAATCTATTTTTATATACTTATATGTATATTATTTATTAATTTAATTTTTTAAAAATGAAAAGTTCAATAATTGGAGTTGTTGCAGTTCTCTTAATTGTAGGAGGTGGTTTGTATGTAGTAAGTAATTCTTCTGATAAAAAAGAAGTTACTGATGTGATGATGGAGAAAACATCGGAAAAAGATTCAATGGTGCAAAAAAGCGATGTTATGGAAAAGGATGATGCAATGATGGTTAAAGGTGAGAGTATGGAAAAAAGTGATGTGATGGTAAAGTCTGGAAATTACGAAGTCTATGAACAAAGTAAACTCGCTGTAGCTGATACAGGCGATGTGGTTCTTTTCTTCCATGCAAGTTGGTGTCCAACATGTCGAGCGCTAGATGCAAACATAAAAGCTAACAGTTCTTCAATACCAGAAGACCTTACTATTCTTGATGTTGATTATGATACTTACTCTGATTTGAAGAAAAAATATGGAGTAAGATATCAGCACACTCTTGTTCAAGTTGACTCAAAAGGGAATTTAATAAAGAAGTGGAGTGGTAGCCCAACACTTTCTTCAATAGTAGAACAAGTTATATAAACCAATGATATTACTGCTTATTTCATTTGTTGCAGGAGTCTTGACTGTACTTGCTCCATGCGTACTACCTCTTTTGCCAGTTATTGTGGGAGGTTCTATTTCTGATGGAAAGGTTAATAAAAGAAAGGCTTTTACCATTATTACTTCTCTTGGAATTTCGATTATTGTTTTTACTCTGCTCCTTAAGGCAAGTACATTATTTATCGACATACCTCAAGATTTCTGGAAATGGTTTTCGGGAGGAATTATTATCGCATTAGGTCTTATTACACTTTTTCCAAGTCTCTGGGAGAATAAAATTCTTGCTCGTTTACAAGCTAAGTCAAATATTCTCCTTGGAAAAGGTGATCAGAAGAAAAGTTTTTGGGGTGATGTAATCGTTGGTGCAGCACTTGGTCCTGTGTTTTCAACCTGTAGCCCGACGTACTTTATAGTGCTTGCAACAGTACTGCCTCAAAGTCCACTTGTTGGTTTTGTCTATTTACTTGCTTATGCAATCGGATTATCTCTTGCACTTCTTTTTGTTGCTCTTGTTGGTCAGAAGGTAATGAGTAAATTAAACATAGCAGCTGATCCAAATGGAATATTTAAACGCACCTTAGGTGTCGTATTTATTTTAGTAGGCCTCGCCATAGTTACAGGTTTTGATAAGAGAGTTGAAACCTCAATTCTGGACTCAGGTTTATTTGATGTGACAAAAATAGAGCAAAAATTACTTGAATTAAACAATGAAAAATAAATTAGAATTTATTCTTGGCGTATTCTTAGTTGGTCTCATTCTTTTAGTTGGTGGAATTTATTACTTCTCTCCTAAAAAAGAAAAAAAATTAGAAACTTTTTCGGATACATTCTTAACTCTTGAGGAAAAAGATAAGGCTTTTAAAAGGGCTATCCCAATAAGTTCTCCCGATGGTTTTGTTAATACAGAAGGAAAACCTATAACCCTTGAAGAATTAAAAGGGAAAAAAGTGGTTCTTTTAGATATTTGGACATATAGCTGTATTAATTGTCAGCGGACACTTCCATATATAAATGAATGGTATGAAGATTATAAAGATCAAGGACTTGAAATTATTGGCCTTCATACACCAGAATTTGCTTTTGAGAAAGTTCAAAAGAATGTGGAAGATGCTGTGAAAAAGTTTGATATACAATATCCTGTTGTACTCGACAATGATTTTTCAACATGGAGAGCGTATGGTAATCAGTATTGGCCAAGAAAGTATCTCATAGATATAGATGGCTTTGTTATATATGATCACATTGGTGAAGGAGGGTACGAAGAAACTCGAAAAGCTATTGAGTACGCACTTAAGGAACGTAATCAAAAACTTGGTATACAAGAAGATGTTGTTTCTGCAGAAAGCAGAGTATCTACACAGGTAAATAAAAAAGTTGGTAGTCCAGAAATTTATTTTGGCTCGTTTAGAAATGAACACCTTGGAAATGGAACTCCTTTTGTTTTAGGAGAAAAAGAGTTTGTGATACCAGATAAGATTTCTCCTAACGCTGTATATCTTGAAGGTACTTGGGATATTGCATCTGAGTATAGTCAAAATAAGACAAAAAATTCTGAAGTAGTTTTCGCGTATGAGGCACGTAACGTGTATATGGTCGCTGGTTCGAAGTTGCCAGTTCAAGTAGAAGTGTATAAGGACGATGTCCTCATACAAACAATAATTATTTCAAATGAAGGGCTTTATAGTTTACTTGAAGATGAAGTTTCAGGAACCCATACTTTACGTTTACGAATTCTCTCACCGAACCTTGAATTATTTACTTTTACGTTCGGGTAAGGGTCCTCTGTAAAATCAAAGACTCTTTGTTATACTAAGCAGATCTTTGATTATATGTACAGTCTTACTATTATAGATAGGTTCTTGAATTCAGTCACAATGTATAAACTTGTTTTATACGGTCTTTTAATCTTGTCCGGTGTTTCTATTCTTCTTGGTTTTGGGTTTATAGTAAAAAAACAGTAACAGCAGATGCTCTCGCAACATCCTTATTTTTTGTTTCACCAGAAAAATTTGAGACAGAGTATGACTTCCAATATTGTTTGATAAATAAAGATAAAAACATAAAAAAATCAGCCGGTTTTGAGGCTGATTTTTTATTAAATAATTTTTGAATTAAAATTAAATAAGAGCCTCCGTTTTTATTTTTATCAGTGCATCCTTAAAGCCTTTTGAAGTTAATGATGATCCATTTACTACAGTGAGAGAGAATGTGTTCATATCTTTACCAGTAATAGCTGTTACAAAACCTTCAGAAAATAACCCTTGCATTTTTTTACTTGTCGGATGTATAGCTTTGCCTTCAAAGATTCCCTTTGTAATGACGTCATCCTTAAGAGTAAGAGTTATAACAATCTCCTCTGTTCCTGCTGGTGAAATATAGTTTCCTGTTGCTGTATATGTCCCGTCGTTATATTTTTTACGATCTATTGGAGTGGTGTTTTGGGTTGTTTCAGTGGCACCTGTTGTGGTTGTTATAGGGTTTCCTTCTGGTGGTAGGTTATTATCTTTAAATTTAAGAAATATAAAGGCAATGAGAGTAATAATAAGTAATCCTATAATTATTTTTAAACCCACTTTTTTTTCTTGTTGTGTATCCATGTAATAGATTCTTTTTCTTAAATAATTTTTAAAACGAGTACGATACATATCATACCATAAGAGATTTTCCTGCATAGATTTGTTTTATTACGACTTTACAATACTTACTACTTTGCCATTTATCATGAATTCATCATCTGGATGAAGGAAAATGGGCTTATGTTTAGGGTTTTTTGACTCTGAAATAAGTACAGGCTGTCCTGTTTTTTCCTCTATTTTAAAACGCTTAATATTTGCAAAACCATTTATGATTGAGAGTACATAATCTCCATTTAGAGGAGTTCTATCATTTCCATCAATGAGTACTAAGTCACCATCATCGATGTGTTTACCTTTAATGTCGGCTCGATTCATAGAATCTCCCTCAGCACGAATTACAAAAAATCCAGGAACTTTGGGTAGAATATTTCTTGGAAGTTTGAGATATCCTTCGATGTGTTCATCAGCAAAAATGTTTGCTGGGCCACAATTCGCTGCTCCAACAATTGGAACTGAAACAGAGTCAATGTTTTGGTGGGCGAGTGTTGGTATGGCACTAAAGTTATTATTTTTAACTTTAAAGCCTCGAGGAACACCACTGTCTTTTTTCTTTTTTTCTATGTAACCCTTTTTTTCTAATGCAGAAATATAGTAATGGGCAGTTGAGACAGATGCGAGCTTAAACTGCTTGCATATTTCTTCAAGGGAAGGGGAAATACCGTTCTTATTTCCGTAATTAGTAATAAAATCTAAGATCTGTTTTTGTTGTTTTGTAAGTGTATTCATATTAGAAGTTAGTTTCTATATTTACTATTATATATAGAAACTGTTTAGAAACAAATATACTTATCCACATGGGTAATTAGTCAAGTATTACAATAGTAAAAAACTTAACTAAACGTTTTGTTTTTGCTAGAATAATCATCCTAATCATTTAAATGATCTTTTATTATGAAAAAAATTATTACATGGGCAACAGGTCTTAAATGGTCTACCGTTATTGTTGGACTTTTGATTATTGGAGGCGCCTTTCTTTTATTTGGTGGTAAGAGTAACGAAATTAATGAAACACTTACAGTTGAACGTAGTGATTTTGTAAAACAAGTTTTTGTTTCTGGTAATGTTCAAGCTACTAATAATGTTGAACTTGGATTTGCTCAAAGTGGGCGAATTTCTCGTGTGTATGTAAAGGTTGGAGATTTTGTATATTCAGGATCAGTTTTAGCTGAAATTGAAAACGGAGATTTACGAGCAAATATTCTTCAAAAACAAGCAGCGCTTGAAACAGAAGAAGCAAAACTTGCGTCTCTTAAAGAAGGTGTGCGTTCTGAGGAGCTTGCAGTAAAAGAATCTCAGGTTGTAAAAGATGAAGAGTCTCTTCTTCAAGCAAATCAAGAATTAGTAAATACTATACGTGACGCCTACAGAGATGCTGATGATGCTGTCCGTAATCAAATTGATCAATTTATGAGTAATCCTCGAAGTGCAACACCTCAAATAAGTTTTGTGGTATCAGATTCAAATCTAAAAAATCGAATTGAATCAGAAAGAGTAGTTATTGAATTAGCTCTTACTGATTGGCAAAATGATGTTTTTGCACTTACTTCAAATGAAAACCTTACTACAGCCCAAATAAAGGCACGAAATATTCTTTCTGATGTGGCTGGAATTTTAGCTGATGCTAACTCAGCTTTAAATCAAGGAATAGGAACTTCATCCGATTTTGCTTTATGGATTGTTGATATTTCTAATGCACGAACTTCTATAAATACAGCAATCTCATCTCTTACAACAGCTGTGACTGCACAAAAAAATGCCCAAGCTTCACTTATTATTTCTAAAAAGAATTTAAGTCTTACTTTAGCTGGATCAAGTCAATCTGATATTAATGCTCAAGCTGCTCGAGTAAAATCAGCTGAAGCAGATGTTGTGAATGCTCGAGCTCAACTTCTAAAGACACTAATCATAGCTCCTTTTAGTGGTAAGGTGATTAAGGTAGAAAGTAAGGTTGGGGGTGTTGCTCGTACAGACGTTGTACAGGTCGCACTTATAAGTGCAGGAGGTTTTGAAATCGAAAGTTATGTTCCTGAAGTTGATATTGCTGATATAAAGATTGATGACTTAGCTTCTGTAACACTTGATGCTTATGGAGAAGAAGTTATTTTTGATGCTAAGATTGCTTCAATTGAACCAGCAGAAACTGTTCGTGATGGCGTCTCGACATATAAAACAATTCTTAATTTTATGAATCAAGACGAAAGGATTTTTTCAGGCATGACCGCTAATGTGATAATTACCACCGAACAGAAAAAAGATGTAATTTCTATTCCTCAGCGTATTGTAGAGACCAAAGCTGACGGTACGCGAATTGTGCAGGTCAAAGAAGATGGTGTTGTGTCTGATCGTGAGGTAGTCACAGGGAAGGTTTCTTCGCTTGGTCAAATAGAGATCATTTCAGGTCTTCAGGTTGGAGATGTTGTCGTACTTACGGAGTCAAAGTAACCATGTTCTCATCCCTAAAGCTTAATATTCGCATAGGTTTTTTTCTTGCTATTCGTCAAATTAGACGTGCAAGTTTATGGACCACAGGGCTCATTATTTTTGTGATGGTGCTTACTTTTTTGAATCTTGTTGTTGTGTCGGGAATCTTGGTTGGACTCATACAAGGCTCTGTTGATGCTGCGCGCACACAATACACAAGTGATGTGATTCTTTCTTCTTTAAATGATAAGAAATATATAGAAAATAGTCAGAATATTGTTGCACTCATAAAAACCTTACCGGAAGTTTCTAAAATAAGCGCTCGATATCAAGAGGGTGCATTATTCGAAGCAAACTATAAAACACGTAAAGCAACAGATAAACCAAATACAGCTTCTGCTCAGATTGTAGGCATTTCTCCTGGTGATGAAAATGCAGTAACAGGTCTTGCAGGTTCGATTGCAGAAGGCTCATATCTTGAACCAGGCGACTATGACAAGGTTGTGCTCGGTCAGTACTTACTGAAGCAGTACGTTCCTGTGGATTCTCCGGGGTTTAGTGCTCTTGATAATGTTGTGATTGGTACAA
>CAZVFV010000019.1:0-12113 GCA_964626625.1 uncultured Candidatus Saccharibacteria bacterium
AAAATGTACCTTGAGACTACGAACCCAACTCCAATTCCTAAAAGCACCCAGCGGCAAATATGGCTTTCTCCATATATTTAAGATTTAGGTGAAACAAACTTCGATATAAAAAAGGTTACAGTAATTCCTAATAAAGCACCAACAAAAACATCTAATGGATAGTGCACACCAGCAAAAACTCTACCAAGTGCAATAAGTAGAGCTCCAAACAGAAACACAAACCCCACCTTCTTATTCCATAAATACACAGCTGTTGCTAAAGCAAAGAAAACAGTGGCGTGTCCTGATGGAAAGGAGTACCCTGTTGCATCAACTAACGGTTCAATATCAAGATCAAATAAATACGGCCTTGGTCTTTGTACTATCAGCCGAATAATAGGCAATGCTAAAAAACGCGAAACAATTACAGAGGTGACTATAAGTAGTCCGAGATAATTTTTACTTACCTTAAAGACATACAGCCAGAGAAATATAACTGCTGTAATAAAAATATAAGGAAAATATTCTGCGAAGAAAATAACAAAATTCTTATACGGAAGAGTGAGTGTATAAAGATACTTTGCAATTACATAATCAAGAATAAGAAACATGTATATATAGTAACAATTACCTATCCTACAACTGCGAAGTACACTGTGAGCAACGTGTCGCCTTTATAGAAATTGGAGAAAAACAAAAAGGACAATTTTTAGTTGTTGGATCAGATGGTTTCTTTTCTTCTTGTTTTCGTAATCGATTAATAACCTTAACCAAAAGGAAAACTGAGAAAGCTGTAATAATAAAAACAATAAGAGCATTTATAAATAAACCGTAATTTATAGTTGGAATTCCAGCTTCTTTAGCTTCAGCAAGGGTTTTATAATTTCCACCTAAAGAAATAAAAAGAGTAGAAAAATCTATCTTACCCAGAAGAAATCCGATAGGTGGCATTATCACATCCTTTACCAAAGACTGAACAATACCGTTAAATGCTCCGCCGATAATTATACCTATACTGAGATCTACAACATTTCCACGTATAGCAAACTGTTTAAATTCATTAAGAATTTTTTTCATACTATATATTATGCACAAATGATCCGACTAACACACCGATAAGGATTGCTGTTCCTCCAATTAAAGCCATGGTCAGACCCTTCTTCAACATAGAAAGACCTGAAAAGCGCGCACTGATCATTCCTAAAATAAATAAGGCCACTAAAGAAACAACTATGGAATAAACAAAAGCGGTAGCGATACTAAATAAAAGATATGGAATTATCACAATAAATCCAGATATAAAATAAGAGAAAAACATTATCAAAGAAGAAAAGAAGGACCGTGCAAGAGGTACCTCCTTCTGTGTCCTAAATTCATGAACAGAATTTTCCGAAAGAAGAGAGCCGGCCGCCATTGAAAATGCTTCAACAAAAATAAGAACAATACCTGTAAGTAAAATAACATCCTTAGGAGCACCGACAGAAGCAATTCCCGACACCAATCCAACAGTAGAAACCAAACTATCTTCGACACCAAAAATAAAACTTCTTAGATTGTCCCCTCTACCAATTTCTTTTTCCATTATATGGATTATACCCCGTTAGATAATAAAATCGAGATATGTAGTGGGTAAAAACTAACAAATATAGCCTTGGATATTAAATAACTTGAACCAATATTACTATCTCATGGGGCATACTTCTCAAAACAAGAAATCCTCCGTAAGGATTTTTTATTCGTGATGATACTTTCCCCCTTTTAAAACTGAGAATGTTCTGTATATTTGCTCAACAAGAATTAGACGAACTAATTGATGTGGAAATGTAAGGTCTGACAAAGACCAGACTAAAGATGCTTTATCTAAAATACTTTGATCTAGTCCGTATGATCCTCCGATTACAAAAACAAATCGCCTTGTACTTTGATTTAATTTATTTTGAATATGATGAGCAAACCCTTCTGTAGTGAATGTCTTACCTTTTTGATCTAAAACAATAAGATCATCAGTGTCCTGAACTACTTTTAAAATTTTTTCACCCTCATCTTTAATATTCGATGACGAAATAATTTTCCATTCAAGAGAAATCTCCTTAGAAAGTCTTTTTTCAAATTCTAAAACACCCGACCTAATCATGTCATCGTGTTTTTTTCCAATAGAAATAATTAATATTTTCATAGTATAGAAACAAAGAGCCTGCCTCTCATAGAGAGGCAGGCAAAAAAAGTAAAAGAAGTCAGTAACGACGACCGGGTTTCCGAGGTTTCCGACCAAAACCCGAACAACGTTTCATAATAAGTCCTTTCATTGTGCAGGAAAGAAATGTCCCTCAAGGGCTCACTCCTTTCCTACGTTCTATTTGTATTGTATAACTTATACCCAATTAGTCAACAGGTTATCCACAACTTATGATTTAGAACTTTTTGGTTTCTAGACGTAAAAAATCCTTCACCTCAACAATCTTAAAACGAATCCTACCTATCACCTGTCCCCGTGGTGTTTCAATATCAACCCTCCAGTACCCAGTAAAAAGATTTGTTTTCTGAGAATAACCCCTATAACCACCATCAGCCCCTCCTTCAATTGCGAATTCTATTTTACTTACACTTACCCAGCGTTTAATACCTTCATCAAAGTACTGCCAATTATGAACAATGTTTGTATTTAAATTTGTCGGAGCAAAAACTGAACTCAAAACATATATCGGTTTTTCTTTCATTAAAGAAATTCTCTGAAAAGGAAACAAAAACTCATACCAAGACCTGTCCTCACCTATCACCTCATACCCACTTATTTTTTTTGAAACATTGTGAAATACACCCACATCTTTAAGAGAAAGTGGTATAGGAGGAATAATATTAGTAAAATAAAATATATTAATAATCACAAAAATACCCAAAATACTTCCTGCTATAGTTTTTTTACTTTCATAAATTCTGTTTGGTAAAAAACAAGAGACCACAAAAAGAAAAAGGCCGATTATGACAAGACTTATACTACCGCTCACAATAAATGTCCCGACACCAAGTGTTTTTGTGATAATAGGTACATAAAAAATAGAGAGTGAAAAAATAGCAACAAACAAAATACTAATTTGAAAAACTAGCTTTTGATATCGAGTTCTAAAAAATTCATTACCAACAAGAAGTGCTAAAAGAAAAAGGATAAACGGCCAGCTCGCAGTAAGTGACGCACTTCTGAAATAAAATACTGTAAACCCACTAAAGAGCGCTCCGAAAGAAAACTGAATAACCACCAAGAACAAGGTGTGGAACTTTGAAAGTTTCTCCCCTAACCTATTTTGCTCAGCGAGATTCACCAAAATAATTCCAGTTGAAGCAAGAAAAAGATATCCAAAAAAAACGAACGTTTCAAAAAAACGGTCAATCCGACTTAGGGTTAGTGTATCTATAATAAAACCAGAAATGAGAGCTACGGAAGAAATATGTCGTTCGTATTTCTCATATTTTTCCTTCCAAGCTCTACGGGAAAATATACTTTTTATCTTTGATAAGAAACTAAACATACAAGAAGTATACCAGAAGGAATCTTCTGATAATTTTTAATAAAAAAAATTATTCCTGTGGAGATTGTGCCTCAGGTTTCCTTTCTTCAAGTTTGCGTTTCTCAATCTCTTTTTGTTTTAAAGAATTTTCCGCTTCAGTAGTATATAATTTTTTCTTAAAATGAGATGTTTTCAAAAATAACTTTATATATGACGGAATAGTAGCTGTGAGTGTAAAAATAACCCCAACAACAAAAGCAATAACAAGGATAAGAGCGAGAGATCCTTCAAATTGCCACGTTAAAAACTGGATAGTTATAATTTGAGAATTTGAAATCGCAAAAATAACAGCTCCGATTGCTATAAGTAAACTAATGATGAAGTAAATCATACCCAAACTCTATCATAATTTTAAAAACTGGATTTACAGCATTTCACTGAGTACTTCCATCAAAAGTTTCCAAAATTATTTACACTATTTTCTTTTATTATCCGAGTAACTTATCCCCTCTTATTAATCGAAGAAGGACTACAATAACCGCAATAACCAAAAGAACATGGATAATTCCTCCAAAGGTATAAGAAGTAATAAGTCCGAGTAACCATAAAATAATAAGAATTATTGCAAGAGTATACATATGTATTTATATTAATTATTAATCATTAATCTTGTTCTTCAAGCTTAGACGCTGCTTCAGGAGTTGAGACGCTTCTTCCCATAAGAAAAAGCTTCACAATCCCAAGAGCTATAAGCCAGTATACAACCATTGCCAAAAGAGTTGTCCATTCAAAAATAGATCCTTCAACTTGTGTAATGTTAAACACATTTAGAAATGGTGCCACAAAAGGATATGTTACTTTGTAAATGAAACTACTAAAACCAGCTACTGGGTTTGCACCCAACAATTTTAATACGAATCGAAATGCAATAAGAATTTCTAATAAACCAAAGATATACCAAACAACCTGAGTACCTCTATATAAAGGCTTTGTACTCGGCGAGCTATAGGAATCCATAGAAATATTAGTTAGACTAGTAATAATTAACCCTATCTATACCGTGAGTGACGGACATAATTTTAAAGATTCTACATGAAGACTGCATGAACGGTAATTATTTATTACGATACCAATCTATTTTTTAAGCGGATCACAAATCCTGTAACCAACACCTCGAACCGTTTCAAGTATTTTTTTTACTGTTAACTTCTTACGGAGATTTTTAATATGAACATCAATAATATTACTGAAAGAATTGAAATCAAACCCCCACAGATGCTCTAAAATCTGATCTCTAGTTACAATTTGATTCGGATGCCTCATAAGATGTTCTAAAAGTGCAAACTCCTTAACAGTCAAAACAGCTTTTTTACCATTACACACCACATCTCTTGTTACTGAGTTGAGCGTGATTCCATTAACCTCAAGTTTGGTAGGGATAACAGCTTCTGGCCGTCTCAGAAGTGCTCGTACACGAGCTAGAAGCTCATCAGAAGAAAATGGTTTGGTGATATAATCATCGGCTCCAATGTTCAATACAGCAATCTTACTTTCCACATCAACGTGGGCAGTAAGAATGAGGATAGGAACATTAATCCCCTTTTCACGCGTCTGTTCACATACTTCTGATCCGGTTTTTTTTGGTAAAGACAAATCTAGGATTACCAAATCATATGCATCCTTACTTAGTGTTATTCGATGAAATGCCGTGTCACCATCTGTTACATAGTCAGCTACATAACCAGCTCTTTCGAGAATGGTTTTAAGAGAAGTTGCAATATCAAGATCATCTTCAACAATTAGTATTCTCATATTATTTTTACATTCAAGATGTTTTACTTAGTGTTCAGCAACCAAAATAGATAATTTATGGAGTAGTGTAAGTATACATCTGATATATGAATTTTTCATGAAAAAATGCCTACTCCTAGAGCAGGCAGATTTTCGCATGTGATAGAAACTAGAGATTATCGGTTCCCGCATCGAAAATCTCACGCTCTTCTACTACTAATCTTTCAGTAACAAAAGGGCTTGGAGAAAGCGTTTCGCGCTGTTACTAAAGTTCATAACGCTCCTTACCTTAATGTAACACTTCTCCATAAGTTATTACACAATGATAAAGAAAGACAGATCACCCGAACCGACTTATCTTTGTCCCCTTTTCGCGCAGAAAGAACAATTGTCATATCCCAAGTCATTTAATACTTCTTTATTAAAAAATTCCGAAGGAAGACTTCTAGACTACACCGTAACTCATTAAGATGAGATTTTGCTGAATATTTTTTTGCGTAAAACTTTTTCTATAGTGTCAAGAAAAATTTCTGTTTCAAAGGGTTTCGATAAAAAAACATCTGCACCAGCATTAAGTGCTTCATCTTTAAATTGAGAATTAGATGATATGACAATTACAGGTATATGATTTCTATCTAGTGTTTTTTTTAATTGTGACACAATGTCAATTCCATTTTCATCAACTAAAAATACATCTATTATTATAAGATCTGGTAATTGATCTTTTGGGACAGTAAAAACCACACCGCCAGTTTTTGAAGGAATAACACCATATGACACATCTTCTAAAATAAAAGTTAGTGCCTCAAGAATATCAACATTATCGTCAACAAGAAGTATTTTTGTTTTCATATCAGCCTTCGTTATCAATGAAATCTGTATCTGTTTTAGTATTTTTATACACAGGTAACGTAAAATAGAATGTTGAACCCTCACCAATTTTACTCTTTACCCACATCTTACCGTAATGACCACGAACTATTTTATACGAAAGGTATAAACCAATTCCGGAACCTGGATATGATTCACAACTCTTTTCTTCAACCTTAAAAAAGCGTTTAAATATCTGAATGTGGTATTTACGATCAATACCGACACCTTTATCTGTTACAGCAATTTCTATCATGCCCCCAACAGACCTTAATTGAATAAGTAGGGTATCGTTATTTTGTGAATACTTAACAGCATTTGAAAATAAATTAACAAACACCTGAGTAACCCTTTCCTTATCAACGTAAACCCAATTAATCATATTCGGCTCAACCTGAATAGTGTACTTTATTGAAAACTTAAACATCTCTAGAGATTCTTCAATAATAGAGATGATATTTACCTTTCTTCTTTCTGTAACAAGTTCAGATCGACGCTCTATTCTAGATAAATCAAGAAAACAGTTTATGAGAAGAGTCATTTTATTAAGCTGATTTTCAGCTTTATTTACATATGTCTTAACTTCTGTAGGCAGACTTTCCTTGAAAGAACTTCTTATAATTTCCAAAAATAATTTTATGCTTGTAATAGGAGTTCTTAGTTCATGACTTACCGCGTGCACAAAAAAATCTTTCTGTTTCTCATGTTCTTTATGTAAAGTTATGTCATCAAAATATATTGAAACTGTTTTGTCTCTGGTGTAAATATGGATTGAAAACCATTTTTTATTAAATTTCCAATCAAACACAGTGTTGTGTACATTGATTAAATTTCTTATGTGCTTTGTATAACTTTCTTGAAATTTCTTAACAAAGGTTTCAGGAAAAACATCATGTACCTTTTGTCCCATAATGCGAGATTGTTTTTTTCTTAGTAGTTTAGATATAGAAATATTTATATAGGTGATTACAAAATCTCTATCGCAAGCAACAAAACCATCACTTACTGCTTCTATTAAATTAACTATGTAGTTATATTCTGCAGCAAGGTGCTGCTCTTTTTTTTGTAATTGATTAGTTGTAAAAGTTTGATACCTTTTAGCTTGAGCGACAGCTGTTACCGAAAAAGTAACTACGGAACTTGCTAATATATAAAATAGTATTTGAAATAACTCTATTGAATCAGTAAATATGGTTTTGATTTTTGGTTCAAACAAAACAACTCCAGTGACTATATTCAAAACAGCTGTAAGAGCGGCAGTTCGAGTTCCACCAAACCACGCAGCAAGAAATACACCAACCAAATAAAGAGTGTAGTAAATCTTTAATGTACCGGTGAGAAAGAACAGAATGAGTTGAACAAGAGAAAATGTGGTTACTAAAAAAAATGCAAGGGTTAATCTTTTCAGAGAAAAAACATCATAGTCCCTCCACATTCCAAGGGTGCTGTACACCTGTTTTTCCATAAAAAAGTGCAGTCGACGGAGATATTTACGGGGAATATACATAGTATTTTTAGTAGACTCTTACTGTGTTTGTATAACACAGTATACGTATTTAAGATAGAGTACCTTCTCTTCATGAATTTCAAATGAATACAAAGCACGGCCAAACTGTCTATCAACATAAAAAACACCCAGATAAATCTGGATGTTTTTTAATCACTAATTTAATTTCTAAACCTCAATTAGTTTGAAGTACGAAATGTTGAAGGCCAAGTAACACTCTCATTACCAGTACTGTCTCGAACATACAACACATAATTATATGTTGTGTTTGGAGCAAGAGAACTTATAGTTGTTGAGTGACGAGAATCTGGACTCGCATCTACCAACATACTTGATCCACCAATAACAACACCTGAAGTAGCACTTCCCTCTGTCATTGGGATAGGAAATGCACTGTAGTAAACAACAGCAGATGCATTTTCATTTGTATTCCAATTCAAGTTAGCTGTTGTATTTGATGTACTAATATTTATTGAATTAAAAGCCGGTGAAGTATTATTACCGTTCATTTGACTATTAATTGTGGCGAGCGTGAGCGGACCCACACGACCATACCCTGTAGTAGCTGGAGTTCCAGAACTGACAATATTATTTTTTGCCTGGAATCGTTCAATTCCTGCTTTAGTAAGTTGACCATAATAACCAGTCACCAAACCTGAAGGATACACTGAAGCATCCTTCGCTAGAAAGATTTGAAGTGAAGACACGTCAGATCCAGACATTCCCAAATCTAAATGTCTTGTGAGTGTGGCAGCAGAAACAACAAATGGAGATGCTGCAAAAGCAACAGCTACCATTGTAATGATAAATTTTTTCATAATTTTTATTTAGTTTAAAAAAGCTTCTAATAAAATGAGCCGACAATTTCTAATTGCAAACTCTAGTTGCTTTCCATTGAGTCTTGTAAACTCGATTGACCCTTGGAGAGTGTGAGCCTAATCTCTGCAACTTAAAATTTAGATCTACTTTCGACACATGAAGCATACATTTGCATTATGAGTTTCTCATGAGATTTTTTTCTTTCAAACTAGCTCTTTTGTTAATTTCCTACACCAACAAAACAGTTTACTTAACCACCCTTGAGTACGCCGCTTTATAAGTTAATCCAGTAAAGTAAATATCCTATCTTATCCTCGTTTTTTGTTCGCTCTTTAAATACTCCGCCAATATTTTCTATCATTTTAATTGATGGTACATTTTCTTCTTTAACAGCTAGGAGTACCTGCTTTAAACCAAACTCTTTTGCCTTATCTAACATCATTTGTAAAAGTATGGTGCCATATCCTTGTCGCCTAAATGAGGGACGAATGATGTAGCCTATATGACCACCATGATTTTCTAAATCTCTATTGAGTTTATGATGTAATACCCCCTATCCTATAACTTCATTATCCTTAACCAACCAGTATTGAGTTTTTGAAACATCGCCTATGGTCACGCTTTCTTCTTTTGCCTGTGCTATTTGAAAATTAACAAACGAATCAAAATCTTGTGTTATTTTATATAAATAATCATTCTGTATTTTGTCGTTACTCAATAATTCCTTCATGTAATCCAAAAAACTATTTTTGTGCGTGTTTGTCGGGAGTACCAATTTTAATTGGGTATCATTATTCACACAGCAATCATGTCAACATTCGAATTGATTTTACAGCTCAATAAACAGATACTTATTATGAAATATAAATTGAGTGCCTGTACTACACCCCTTTCTTCGTACACTAGACTTGTATTAGATATTTTAGCTTTTGGAAGCAGAATATAAACGGGTAGAAATGGACAAAACTCCAACAGATACACAAGTTTATTTTTTACCTTAATAAATTTCTGATCAATTTTTGTTTTAAGCAACGTTGAAATGTATGCAAATTTTTTTTGATTAAGAAAGTAGAATTTGAAATATCATTCTTGAGTTGAGTTAATACAGTTGTCTTTCCAGTCCCTCCCTGTCCACCAATAAGAATTATTTTCATACCAAAAGTATATCGAAAATTCGACGCCTCGTTAGGGGCGTAAGAATAAACAGCTTAACAAAGCTTTTGAAAGTGGGGTTGCTAGAGAGAATTGGGGTCAAGTTTCTAAACTCGCAAGCTCGTTAAGAACTTCCTCCCCGGACTCGGCGACAATTTTTCTTTGAAAAATCGTAGACCGCCTCCGTCTTTCAATTCTTTCTAGCTACGCCAAAAATACAGTCGCTAAACACACATATTTACCTCGTTATTCTTGGGTGGCTAGAGAGAATTGGGGTCAAGTTTCTAAACTCGCAAGCTCGTTAAGAACTTCCTCCCCGGACTCGGCGACAATTTTTCTTTGAAAAATCGTAGACCGCCTCCGTCTTTCAATTCTTTCTAGCTACGCCAAAAATACAGTCGCTAAACACACATATTTACCTCGTTATTCTTGGGTGGCTAGAGAGAATTGAACTCTCGATACCGGCTCCACAAACCGGAGTTTTACCACTAAACTATAGCCACCATAATTTTATGCAAGAGATAGTAGGACTTGTTTCAAGTCCTCACGCAAGGCAGTTTACTTGCTTCCCGTGCAGAAAATTCCCTATCGGGAATTTTCTTGTGCGCGGGACAGGACTTGAACCTGCACACCCGTAAGGGCGATACCACCTCAAGGTATTACGTCTACCAATTTCGCCACCCGCGCATTATCGCACAAACACGACACCTTTGTGCTTACGTACTATATCCAAACTTTTCTTTATTTTCAAATATTTTCTTGATAGCTTGATAGAAGTCTTGTTTACATACAACAATTTAACTAACTTAATTGCTTAGTATTTTGAATATTTAAGTTGATAATATTCATTTTTACCATCCTTCTTTTTATGAGTGACTATGTGTCCACGTAATTTTGCAAAGTTAAAAATTGTTGCCTCCGCAATCACAATAAAACCCTGCGTTACAGGGTTTTATTGTGATTCTTCTGTTTTTGTTTCTTCTACCTTTTCTTCTACTGCAGGAGTTTCAATTTTGTTTTCGTCTTCTACTTTCTTCATTTCAGCTTCAAGAACTTCTGTATTTGAGTGGTCTGGAAGAGATTTTATTTTTCTCATCTCTCTCTTAATTTCCTTAGCAGCCTTTTCACGAATATGATAGAGCTTCGCTCGGCGAACCTTAGAACGCTTCACAATCTCAATCTTGTCGATCATTGGAGAGTAGAGTGGAAATATTTTTTCAACACCGACACCACTTGCAACCTTACGAACAGTGAAAGTTGCCCCAGCTTCCTTGCCGTGTTTTCGAGCAAGTACAACACCATCAAAAACCTGAAGTCGAGTTTTCTCTCCTTCTTTGATTTTCTGCCAGACCTTAACTGTGTCGCCTGCGCGAACATCTAGTTTCTGACGAGCCTCTATGTTTACTGGTGAAATTATATGTATCATGCCTTAAAATAAGTAGTCATTAATCTAGCATAAGCCTAGCTCCATAGCAAATATACCTACATGGTTTTAATTTTCGCAACCGCCTCCTCAAAATCCTTAGGGTACGGAGCCTCTACTCTAATTTCTTTTCCGGACATATCTTTAAAACTAAATCGTATAGAATGAAGCGCCGTTCGTTTAAATCCGAAAACTGACTCCGGTTTAGATCCATAAAAAACATCCCCCAATACGATGTGTTGTAGAGATTTAAAATGAACTCGAATCTGATGCGTCCTGCCTGTTTTAGGTATTACCTCAAGCAATGAAAATCCATCTTTATATACAAGAGTTCTATATTGAGTTATTGCATCTCGCAGTGAACCTCGAACACCTCGCGCTGCGGACCATTGAGGTGAATCGCCTGAACTCCTTCCTATTGGTCTATCTATAATCCCCCTTTCATCTTTCATCTTTCCGTGAACAAAAACATGATAGACCTTAAGTACTTTTCTTACACGAATTTGACCTTGAAGGTATTCAAAGGCTTGTTTGTTTTTTGCAATTAAAATAGCTCCAGACGTATCTTTATCTAGTCGGTGCACAATACCAAAGCGAGAAACTAACCCTCCTTCACCAAACTCAAACTGTCCACCGATAGACTCGAGTTTTGGAAAATGCTCTTTAACCCAGTCAACAAGCGTGTAAGCACCCACTTCTTTTCCAGGATGAATCTGCAAACCTGCGGGTTTATTAAGGACTATATAATTTTCGTCTTCAAACAATATAGGAATGTCCATAAAGACCATACTAGATTGAAACGCTTGATAAATCAAAGATTGCGGGTTATTCTTACTTTGTTCAATTTAATAACATACGTGATTACCTGTTAATATGCAGATTGGCTAATAATAGAGAATTGTCACTAATAGTTATTTAAAAATTTGAAAAGTAAATTATATATGCGCGATTAGCTCAGTTGGTAGAGCAGCTCATTTACACTGAGAAGGTCGGGGGTTCAAGTCCCTCATCGCGCACAAAAAGAAACCCGAAAGGGTTTTTCTTTTTGTGCGCGATGAGGCGCAGCGTT
>CAZVFV010000020.1:0-11901 GCA_964626625.1 uncultured Candidatus Saccharibacteria bacterium
GTCCGCATTAGTTCTTTTCGAAAAAAGTTCGAGCAAAGTGTATAATTACAGCACAAGAAAAAACCCTTAAGGGGTTTTTCTTTTTGGCTAGGGAGAAAGTCGTGGGACGACTTTCGTAAGGATTTGAAAACCTGTGATAGTTTTTAAGAGTTTGTGAATTAAAAACAGAACAGGTGTACTGATCCTGTAAGGATCAAAACTCCTTCCCTACGCACAAGAAGAAACCCTTAAGGGGTTTTTCTTTTTGTTGTACTATGTAGATATGAAAAGAGACATTCAGGGCTTTAGAACATGGATAGAGATCGATAGGTCTGCTGTTAAACATAACTACGAACAGTTTCGTTCGCTTATTCCACAAAGTACAAAACTGTGTGGGGTGGTGAAGTCTAATGCCTACGGGCATGGTTTTATTGATTTTGCTCGAGAACTTGAGGTGCTTGGTGTAGACATGTTCGCTGTTGATTCTGTTTCGGAAGCTCTCCGACTTAGAAAAGAAGGTTTAGAAAAACCAATTCTTGTTCTTGGGTACACCTTGCCTGAAAAGATTATTGAAGCAAGTCAAGATAATATTGCCCTGACCGTTTCTCAGTTTGAGACACTTGAATTTATTAAAAATCTAGATGTACAACAAAAGATAAAAATTCACATTAAGGTAGATACAGGAATGCATAGGCAGGGCTTTCTGGAAGAGTATAGTGACAAGCTTGTTGTACTTCTTAAAGAAATATCTTCTAAGGTTGAAGTGGTCGGGTTGTTTAGTCATTTGGCTTCGGCAGACGATCCTCAACAAATACTCTTCACTGAAATCCAAGTCAAACGCCTTTTGGTTTGGAAAGAAATTTTTACACAAGCAGGGTTTTCTTTTATGACGCATATAGGAGCAACGTCAGGAGTAATAGGTTTGCCCGAGGCGCATTTTGATATGGTTCGTGTTGGAGCGGGGCTTTATGGGGTGTGGCCTTCAGAAGAGTTACGAGAAAGATTTTCTCAAACTATTATTCTCAAGCCAGTTTTGTCATGGAAGGCAATTATAAGTGAGATAAAAAAAGTTCCTCAAGGAGATAAGATCGGTTATGGATTAACTGAAGAATTTACTCGAGACACTGTAGTTGGTATTGTTCCAATTGGGTATTGGCACGGTTTTGATAGGGGTCTTTCAAGTAAGGGAAATGTATTGGTAAATGGAGAAAGAACTAAGGTTCTCGGACGAGTTTCTATGGATATGATTGCTATCGACCTTACAGGTATTGACCCTGTTGAGGTTTTAAATGAAGCTGTTCTTATTGGCAAGAGTGGAAGTGAAGAGATTTTTTTGCAGGATATAGCGTCTCTTATTGATACTAGTAGTTATGAGGTTATGACACGTCTTAATCCTCTCATAAAGAAGATATACGTATAAGACTTGATTTTTGATATCTTTTCAAGTATTCTTATGGTTCTAAAACATAAATAACAATCATGTCACAGGACAATCTTATTATTTTAAGACACAACAAAACAGGTGAAGTTTACTATACCCGCAAGAATAAGCGTAAGGTTGAGCGTAAAATAGAGCTCAAAAAATATAGTAAAAAGCTCCGTAAGCGAGTTATCTTCAAAGAATCAAAGAAATAGAAAAAAGCTCAGGTTGCCCTGGGCTTTTTCTTTACGAACCTTTTTATAAAATATTATTGTGTATTATAATGTTTATGTGACTTATATTAAGGGTTCATAAAATTTTTTAATGAAAATAAAAGAAAGGGAAAAAGCAAAAACACTTCGTGCGAAAGGATACTCAATTAAAGAAATTAGCGATATTTTGTCAGTTTCCAAAGCGTCGACTTCTGTTTGGGTCAGGGGTATTGTTTTGTCGGATATTGCAAATAAAAGAATTCAAGAATTAAAAGATAATGGCCAGCAAAAAGCACAAAGTGTTCTTATTAATAAAAAACTCAAAAGATTAAATGAATCTTTGAATAAGGCTAAAAAAATTTTAGATCAGATAAATCACGATAGTAATTGGGAAAAAATAGTATGTGCATTAATTTATTGGTGTGAGGGGGTTAAAGAAGATTCTATTCTTGCATTTACAAATTCTGATCCAAATTTAGTAAAAACTTTTTTACGTTTATTAAGAAACAACTTTACTATTGTCGAAGATAAGCTAAGAGTGTGTGTTCATTTACATGAATATCATAATAAGGAGAAACAAATTAGGTTCTGGTCTCATGTAACAGGTATAGCTACATCTCAGTTTATAAAGCCTTATTTCAAGAAAAATGGCGCCAAAAATATAAGGAAAAATTATCAGGGTTGTGTTAGTATTCGCTATTATAATGCACGTATGGCGCAAGAATTAAATGCAATAGCACGTGTATATATGGGTCTATAGTTTCAATGGTAAAATGTCTCTCTCCAAAAGAGAAGTTCCAGGTTCGAGTCCTGGTGGACCCGCATAATGTTTCGCAAAACTCTTTACAGTGTCATCTTTGCTTTGTTTGTAGGTTTTTTTATCTTTAATCAAGAGAGTATTAGATTTGAGGGAGGAAAATTACCAGAAAGAGAACTAAGTCAAAAAGTAGATTTTATTGTTACGGGAGATATTATGCTTGGCCGTTTTGTCGAGGTTTTGATCGATGGAAATGGAGAGGGGTATCCCTTTGGAGGTGTTAAAGATTTTTTGAAATCTACAGACTTCGTTGTTGGAAATCTTGAAGGTCCAATTGTTTCAAACCATACCCCAACTCCTTCATTTGGTTTCGGTTTTTCTTTTGCATCAACCACTGTCAGAATTTTAAAAGAAAATAACATATCTTTAGTTTCTTTGGCAAATAATCATACTTTAGATCAAAAAGATAAGGGTTTTATTGAAACTCAAAACTATCTTAGAGGTTCTGATATTGAATATTTTGGGCATCCGGTGCAAGTTGGTGAAATAAGTGTTTTAAGAAAAACTGTAGCTGACAAGGGGTTTGTGTTCATTGGACTTAATGCTACATGGAAATTTGAGGAAAAACAGTACGAAGAGTTGATTAAAAAAGAATCCGATAACTCTGATTTCCTAGCAGTTATTATTCATTGGGGTGATGAGTATGAAACTAGTTCGAATAAGAGTCAGAAGGAGTTGGCGCGAATGTTTATTGATACCGGTGCAGATGTTGTTTTCGGGCATCATCCGCATGTTGTACAGGAAGTTGAATTATATAAAAACAAACCTATATTTTATTCTTTAGGGAATTTTATTTTTGATCAGTATTTTTCGAAGGATGTAAAAGAAGGTCTTTTGGTAAAAGTTTTACTTAAGAATGAACAGATTACATATGAATTGTTTCCAGTTATAAGTCCTCGCAGTCAGCCATCTCTTATGGAAGGTAATACCCGAGATAATTTTCTTATGAGTCTTTCAGATCGAAGTTCATCAACTTTAAAAAAAGAAATACAACAAGGTATTTTTACTCTTTCGAACTAGATAGAAATGCCGTAACTTCTTTTTCAATATATTTTATTTTTTTTGCATCAAACCACTTGATTCTTTGATCTTTCTTAAGCCACGTCATTTGTCTTTTTGAGTACTGTCTTATAGCTGTTTCTAATTGCATAAAAAATTCTTCCTTCGTTATTTTTTCTTGAAGATAGAGTGCTAGATATTTATATTCAAGACCAAGTTCAACCATTCGTTTAAATGAGAGCCCTTGTTTTTGTAGTGTTTTAGCTTCATCTACCATGCCTTTTTTAACACGCTCGATAAGTCGAGTATGGATTTTTTCTTGAAGCTTTTTTTTGTCCACCAGTAATCCAATTTGAAGAAAGGTGTAAGGAAGAGGGTTGTATGTCACTACTGGAACTTCACCTAGATGCGTTGCTATTTCAATGGCGCGTATAAGGCGGTGTGGATTTTTTATATCAATAGTTTTAAATCTATGGATGTCTAATTTTTGTAATATATCTGCCAGCTCCTCAGTTGATTTTTTCTCAAGTTTTTTTCTAAGAACCTTGTCAGGCTTTACCTGTGGTATTTCAATACCATCAACAATAGCTTGAATATAAAAACCTGTGCCGCCAACAATGATAGGTAATTTATTTCTTTTTAGAACATCTCGCAGGGTTTTTTCTACTAACTTTTTATATTGAGTTACGGTGAATTTTCTTTTTGGATTGGCAACATCAAGAAGGTGATGGGGGATACCTCTCATTTCTTTTTTTGTAATTTTTCCACTTCCTATATCAAGTCCTGTATAGACTTGTCTTGAATCGGCAGAAATAATTTCTCCATTATATTTTTGCGCTAACAAAACCGCCAGGTCACTTTTACCTGATGATGTAGGACCAGCTATAACGACAACTTTTTTCATTGTGCCCAGGGAGAGAATTGAACTCTCACAGATTGCTCTACACGATTTTGAGTCGTGCGCGTCTACCAATTCCGCCACCTGGGCAATTAGCCTACAAGTTACCATAAAAACCCTTCTGTTGTAAGTCCTCTTTAGTATGTTAAAATTTAATCAAAGATTTTTTAATCCTTTCCTTCTGCCTCGTCGGCAGACAGGTTTAATTTTTATTTTCCAACGTGTCACAATTTTACAAAGATTCAATATTTTGGGTTGAGCTTGAAAAAATAAAGCCAAATCCATATCAACCTCGCCGAGAATTTAGTCAGCCAGAACTAGAAAGTCTTGCTGATTCTATTCGTCAATATGGTGTTCTTCAGGCGCTTGTAGTTACTCGTAAAGAGATTGAAAAACCAGAAGGAGGTCTCGCTGTTGAGTATGAACTCATTGCTGGAGAACGACGTTTACGTGCTTCAAAAATTGCAGGTCTTTCACAAGTTCCAGTACTCATTAAGACTGGTGAGGATAATGATTTAATGAAGCTTGAGTTAGCAATTATTGAAAATGTTCAACGAGAAGATTTGAACTCTGTTGATCGTGCACGAGCTTTTCAAAGACTTATTGATGAGTTTGGTTTTAAGCACATAACTATTGCTCAAAAGATTGGTAAGAGTCGCGAGTATGTAACAAACTCTGTTCGTATTTTAGGTTTACCAGATGATATTCTCGAAGGTCTTAATCAGGGTAAAATTACCGAAGGTCACACAAGACCACTTTTAATGCTTGGCGATAGACCAGAAGAGCAACAAACATTATTTAAAGAAATAATATTGAAGCGTCTAACTGTACGTGAAGCAGAAGCTATTGCACGACGTATTGCTTACGATAAAGTTAAAAAGAAAGATCGGATGTTTGATCCAGAGATGGTTGAACTTGAAGAACAGTTAACTGAAAAATTAGGAACACGGGTACAAATTGAGAAAAGGGAAAAAGGAGGTAAGGTTGTAATTGATTTCTTCTCTAATGATGATTTGCGTAGTATTCTCGACTTGATTCATAAAAATAAAAAAGAAGATGTGCTTCCTGATGCACTAGAAGAAACTCCTGAAGAAATACGTAGCGCACCAATAGACGACCGTTCAAAAGAAGAGAAAGTAGAAGATGATGAGGAATTATATTCGGTTAAAAATTTTAGTTTGTAAAAAGAAAGAACCCGCGCACGAAGTGCGTGGGTTCTGTATTGGTCTTAATTCATTCCTTCTCAATCTCAATTTTTTGAGATACTTCTGAGGCAGGTTCGGTATAAATCAAGAACCCCCTTCCTTCTCCTAAAGCTTCAACCTTAATCAATTTTCTCAAGTTTTTTTTGAGAAACTCAGGAAGTTTAATGTTTAGACCTGATGAGTTTAGGTCTGTTATAAAAACCTCAGGTTGATAAGGCAGTTGTTTGAAGGAGTAAAGTTGCTCGTCTAATTCAGTATTTATTTTTTGGATGTTTTCCTGGCATGACTGCGCTCCTAAAAAAAACATAAAAGCAAAAATCAGAATTAAAGTTGTTGTTACTAACGACTTGATGGCTACTGACAAATGCATGCAAACCTCCTGTGTCTATGAAGAACTTATAATACCAAACGTTTGGTATTGATATATAATATATTATACAAATATACTTTAAAAAGTCAATACTACGCAGTTTTCTTTGTTCTCCCGCGTCGGGTTTTCTTTTCTTCGGCAAAAATTTCTAAAGCGCGGGGAAGTTCGATTGCGTACACATCATCAGTTTTGAGTGAGCGGAAATCTTTCTGGTGTACAACGTATGGTCCAAAGCGGCCAATGTTTGCAGTAATTGGTTCGCCCGTCACAGGATGATTACCGAGCACTTTAGGTAAGCTCAAAAGTTTTTGCGCTACAGCAATAGTAACTTCTGTTGGAATAATTTCTTTTGGAATACTTGCTTTACGAGGCTTCTTATTTTCTTTAGTTTTCTCTCCAAGTTGTACATAAGGCCCAAATCGTCCATCGAGTACAAAAATAGGTAATTTTGTTTCAGGATCAGTACCGATCGGTTTCGCATCCTCTATTACTTTTCCTTCATTTGTTCTTGCACCAAGACAGTCTGGGAAGTTGTTACAACTCATAAACTTACCACCACGTCCAAGTTTCCAAACCATATCTTTGTTGCAGAGAGGACATTTGAATTCCTCTGGAGCATCACCCATATTAGTTATCTTGGCTGTTTTCTCTTTGGCTTTTACATCCTTAAGAAATGGCTTGTAGAATTTCTCCAGTGTTTCTTCGTACTCACGTTTACCAATAGCGATTTCATCGAGTTTGTCTTCCATTTCTGCAGTGAATGTATCATTGATGTATTCCATGAAATTATGCTCTAGGAAAGTACTTACAACATCTCCTGTGTCAGTAGGTTTTAGACTTCGTCCTTCTTTTTCGGTATAACCTCTCTCTTCAAGTGTACGGATAATAGAAGCATAGGTAGAAGGTCTGCCTATGCCTCTTTTTTCAAGTTCTTTAACAAGACCTGCTTCTGAGTATCTGTTTGGTGGTGCTGTTTGTCTTTCTTCGGTTTTGAGTTCAAGGAGTTTCAAGTTGTCACCTATATTTGCTTCAGGTAGATTAACATCTTCATTTCGCGCAGGTACGTCTGCTTTGAGCCATCCATCGAATAAAATTCGCGAACCATTAACAGAGAAGTTCGGAATAGAATTATCAGAAACATTTGCAGAAATTTTTGTACGCAATATTTTTGCAGCCGTCATTTGAGAGCTAACAGTTCTTTGCCAAATAAGTTCATAGAGTCTTTTTTGATCATCAGTTAATCCTGCGGATTCTTTTTCAAAATGAGTTGGTCTGATTGCTTCATGAGCCTCTTGAGCATTTTTACTTTTCTTGGCATAGGTACGAGGAGAGAGGTATTCCTTGCCATATTTTTTTTCAATAAGTGAAAAAATTTGTGCTTCTGCTACCTTACTTATATTAGTACTGTCTGTACGCATATACGTAATATGTCCTGCCTCATAGAGTTTTTGTGCTGCAGACATAGTTCGTGATGGAGAAAAAGCAAGTCTACTTGAAGCTGATTGTTGAATTGTGGAGGTTATAAAAGGTGCTCGAGGACTCCTGCCTACTTCGGTTTCTTTTACATCAACAATTTTCCATTCTTTTGAATTTCCATTTTCTACAATGCGATCAACTTCTTTTTTATCTCGAGGCTCTTCTTCACAAGTAAAAAGAATAACTTCTTTTTTGAGGGTTTCAGTTTGTGCAGTAAGATTCCAGAATGTTTCAGGATTGAAAGCTCGGATTTCACGCTCACGTTCCATGATGATACGGAGAGCGGGGGATTGAACCCGTCCAGCTGAAAGTCCGTATCGAACTTTTTTCCAAATGAGACCAGAGAGATCATATCCAACGAGCCGATCAAGCACACGGCGTGCCTCTTGAGCACGTCTGAGGTTTTGATCAATTGAGCGTGGATGTTTAAGTGCTTCAAGAACTGCGTCTTTTGTGATTTCATGAAAAACAACTCTTTTTGGTTTTTTTAAATTAGTTGCTTCAGCTATGTGCCAAGCGATAGCCTCACCTTCTCGATCAGGGTCAGTTGCAAGGATGACTTCAGAAGCTTTCTTTGCCAGACTTTGTATTTCATCAACAACTTTTTCTTTTCCTTTCGATATTTCGTAGTGAGGTTTGAAACCCTTGTCTATATCTACAGCCTTTTTATTACTTTTAGGTAAATCACGAACATGCCCAACAGACGCGACTACTCTGTAATCGCTTCCGACGTATTTTGAAATTGTCTTTGCTTTTGCTGGTGATTCAACGATTAATAATTTCATCCCGTTTTTTTACAGGTCGCCAGAAGCTTCCTGTAATAAATTATGTAATAAACAATTTTACAAAAACTAATTCTACACCATATATGTTCCGCTCGAACCGTGACTGCGGTTTCTAACGGGATTCATAATAGTACTAAGTAATATACTAGAACCATTTTTTTGGCAAATGAGTGAAAATAAAAAATCCACCGTGGTGCGATGGATTTGTGTAGATGTTGTGCGGTCGAATCTTATGTTTTTGCACCTCCTTCATCTCCAGTAAAGAGTGGTAAGTCTTTACTGTTTGTTGGTTGAGTCCGACGATTCGGATCAGATTCTTGTGGCGGTGAATACGGCTCTCGAGGTCCTCCATTAGGTGGTGACGTGAGATTAAACGGTACTTTGACGTCGGGCATTAAAGACTCCTAAAAAAGTGTGCAGTTCTAAAATACAGTATAACCCAATGTTCCTCTAAAGCCTGTGGATTTCTCCCATAAATTCACGAATAAGACCTTTAAGTTCAAGGATGGCAAGTAGGGAATTTATTTCCGATATAGTTAGACCACTTTTTTTGAGTAAGCCATCTCGTTCGCATGGATGTTCGAGCAGGGTGAGCATTTTAATTTCTTCTGGAGAACAGTCTTTGTATACGGCTTCTTTTATACGTTCTTGAGGTACTTCAAGGTGTAACGCTTCTAAAATATCTTCAACTTTTCTAATAGGTGTTGCACCGAGACGAATAAGTTGATGTGGCCCTTCTGATTGTTTTGAAAAAATCGATCCAGGGACAGTGAGTACTTCTCTATTATAATCACTTGCAAGTCGCGCAGTGATGAGTGTCCCAGATTTAATACCAGCTTCTATAACAAGTATTGCCTGTGACATACCTGCCATAATTCTATTTCGTTGCGGGAAGCTCCAAGGGGTTGCTTTAAAATTTGGTTCAAACTCTGAGATAAGTCCTCCTCCAGACTCGAGTATGTTTCGGGCTAGTCCTAAATTACTTCGTGGGTAAAGCACATTTGAATTAAGACCAGAGCCGGGTACTGCAATAGTTTGTAGCCCTGCCGAAAGAGCGCTTGTGTGGGCAATGCTATCTATGCCGAGTGCTAGACCAGAAATTATTGTTATCGGCTGTCCGCGTAATTCTGATATGAGAGTTTCGCAGACCTCTTTTCCATATGGGCTGTATGAACGTGAACCAACAACACACAGTAATATATTTCCATCTACAGGTTTTTCTCCTGTATACCAAAGTCGTTTTGGTGGGTCTGGAATTTGTTTCAGTAGTTCAGGAAATTCAGATTTAGAAATCTCCTCGAGGTTATGCCTCATATTGGTATAGTGTATCATTTCTGGTACTATAAAATACACATTATGTTGGATATTAAGTTCATTAGAGACAATAAAGACCTTATCAAAGAAGCTGCTCGTAAAAAGCATATTGATTTTGATGTTGAAGTACTCCTTACAAAAGATGATGAGCGTCGAGAGATTTTAAAAAATGTTGAATCAAGAAGACAAGAGCAAAACGAGGCAAGTCTCAAGATATCAAGTAGTCAAAATCAAGAAGAAAGAAATGCTCTTATAGAAGACATGAAGAAACTTAAGGACGGTCTTCAAGTAGATGAAGAGAAACTCAAGGAGGTTATGAAGGAGTGGCAACTTCTCATGGTGAGGGTTCCTAATATTCCAGACATGTCTGTACCAGAAGGAGGAAGTGATGCTGAAAATCAAGAAATACGTTTATGGGGAGAAAAACCAACTTTTTCTTTCACTCCTAAAAATCACGTTGAGCTTATGGAGTCTCTCGATATGCTCGATACTGTTCGAGGTACGAAAGTCGCAGGCTTCCGAGGTTACTTTTTAAAAAATGCAGGAGCTGAACTGTATAGTGCAGTTATTCAATTTGTTTGGGGTCATTTTATAAAAAAAGGATTTACTCCACTTATTGTTCCTTCTCTTATTCGACGAGAACCTTTTATTGGAACTGGATATCTTCCACAAAGTGAAGAAGATTTATATAAAACCCAAGACGGCGATTATTTGGCAGGTACTGCAGAGGTTGGCACTATGGGATATTACATGGATGAAGTTCTTGATCGAACCAAGTTGCCGTACAAGTTTATTTCACTCTCTCAATGTTTTAGACGTGAAGCAGGAAGTCATGGTAAAGATACGAAAGGTATTATGCGGGTTCATGAGTTCACAAAAGTTGAACAAGTTATTTTATGTGAAGCAGATCATCAAATGAGTGTTAAATTTCACGAAGAGCTTACCGTAAATTCAGAAGAAGTTCTTCAGGCTCTCGGTATTCCGTACAGAGTTGTTGTTAACTGTGGAGGTGATTTAGGTTTAGGTCAGGTTAAAAAGCATGACATTGAAAGTTGGGTTCCATCTGAAGACACTTATCGAGAAACACATTCAGCTTCGTACTTTCATGATTTCCAAACACGACGACTTAATATTCGTTACAAAGACACGGACGGCAAATTAAAATTTGTTCACTCACTCAATAATACTGCTGTTGCTGTTCCACGTATTCTTATTTCAATTGTAGAAAATTTTCAACAAGAAGACGGCTCAATTAAAATTCCCAAACCTCTCATTCCATTTTTAGGCAAAGAAGTAATTCCTTCTGGGAAAGAACAATAGCTTATGTTTAAGCGCCGTTCTGTGGTTCGATCATTGCGCGCAGTCAGTAAACGAAAGAAAAAGCGCACCATACGACTTATTGTAACGTGCCTTTGTGTGATGGTTTTTGTTATTGGGATTGCGTACGCCACACATCTTCCGGGGGTGACTATTGCAAAAATTGAGATTCGAGGAAATGATACTATTTCTGCAAGTGCAGTAGAGGCTGTTGTTGAAGAAGAAACAAAGGGTTCGTATTTAAAATTATTTTCAAAAAAGAATACATGGCTGTATCCAGAAAATAATATTCTCAAAACCATCTCTTTAGAATTTCCTCAGGTTGCCTCCGTATTTATTTCTTCTGTCGACAAAACCCTTTCTGTAAATATAACTGAGCGTGAACCGTTTGCATTATGGTGTCGAGATTTTGATAAAAAAGAATGTTTCTTTATGGACAAGGCTGGGTTTATGTATACAGAGGCTCCAGAGTTTACTGGTCCAGTGTATTTAGTTTTTACAGGAAGTGTTGAAGCAGAAAATCCAATAGGTAATTTCTATCTTTCAAAATCTGATTTTCCTAAAATTATTTCTTTTATCGAATCACTGAAAAAATTAAAAATGAAACCAGAAGGGGTGTACATTTCTTCAGGTGGTGATGGTACGGTATATCTTCCAAAAAGTGAGGAAGGTGAAGTGCGAAAGGTTCTTTTTACATTTGGCGGAACTCTTGAAAAGGCGATAGAGAATCTCATTCCATTTCTTTTAGAAATAAAATTAGTAAATAGTGCGGGTAGTATAGACGTTCAATATATAGACATTCGTTTTGGGAATAAGATTTTTTATAAATAAAGGTCGCTCAGCCGTGATCGTGCCTGATTTTTGCACTACAAAAATCACACAGCAATAATATTTTAACGAAGTTAAAATACTTTGTCGGGTAAGAACTGTATCTAGATATAAATGTTTTGAAAAAGATGTAGGTTTTCTTTTTGAGAACAATTCGTGATATCTTTCCAGTATGAACTTAGGCTTTTGGGAAAAAATATCAAGATCAGCTTCTGGAGAAAAAAAGCCGATTATTGTCCTTGCGCCAATGGCAGATGTCACTGATCCTGCTTTTAGGCGTG
>CAZVFV010000021.1:0-11862 GCA_964626625.1 uncultured Candidatus Saccharibacteria bacterium
ACCCGGGTCATACCGAGACGCGGGCGTAAACCGGGCATAGGCCGGGCATAGGCCGGGCACGAGAGGCAACGTGTCGCGTATCACGTTGTCCGTTGCACGTTGCACGTGAAAGATGGTGCAAAACACATGAAACGCGTCACGTGACACGTTTTTCGTGTGAAAATCGGTCGCCTGGCTACGCCTGCGGCGCGAGACGCGGGCGGGCCGGGCGCGAGCGCTGGCAACGGCTCGGCGCGCGCGCGCGCCGCTGATCGTCGCGCGCTGCGCCTGCCCCCTACACGTTCGCACGCAACGAACGGTGCGCGCCTCGGACCTCGTGACGCTCAATACAATCGATCTCCCGAATAATCAAACCCCTTGCGCGCCGCGTGGTTCCGTGGTTATCGTCCCGCGCAATGAAGCTCAACAGCACCGACGATGCGCTCGCCGATCCTACCGCAGAGGACGGGCCCGAGAATCTCGAAAACGCGTTTGAAACGCAGCGCCCCATGGAGGTTTCGTCGTCGCAATACGTCGAAATCGGTGCGGCGCGCATGGTGATCGGCGCCGACGGCATGCCGGAAGTTGCCGGAGGCGAACCGAGGCCCACTGGTGACGGGCTCTCCACGTCGAACTTCGTTTGCTCGGCGGACGTCGGCCGGCCGGCGTGCAAGTTCTACGCGGCTCTGCTTCTGACTGCGGAGGGGACGGTCAAGGGCTTCGGCAAGGAGCAACCCCGCGCGCTCCGGCGCTTTTGCACGAAGCTGGCTGCTCAGTCCGAGCTGATGGAGCTGACGGAAACCGAGGTCTTTGCTTGCACGCTCCGGTCTCCGCAAGACACGTCGAGCGCTGCCATTATCGAGAAGTTCGAGGCACGGCAAAGGACCATCGCGACTGAAGCAGCGAAGACCAACGACGACTTCGAGATTTGAAAGGGACATACCGAATGCCTGAGAATGGTTCGACCGCAGATATGGACGTGTCCGGCGCCGGGCAAGCAGCGGGCATTCAGCTGCCTCCCGCGCTCGCGAATCTGATCAGCGCCCTCCGCGACGACCGTCGCGCGCTGCTCAAAGACAAGCCGATCGCCGACAAGGAGGTGACGGCGTTTCTTGCGCACTTCCTCTACCCCCGGCTGATCTCTTGCGTCGAGGGGCTCGGCATTGGACTCACCGAAACCTACATGCTCGCATCGCAGTCTTTCACAGAGACCTCGCGGATGCGCAAGTACGTGGACGAGAAGCTCGCGCGCGCCGCCAAACAGGACGAGGACGACGGGCTCGCCCGCGTCGATCCAGACAACCTCGAAGCCCTGCGCGACACGCTCGCGGCGCTCGGGCTCATGCTCGTGAAGAAGCTGCCCGACGACGTCGAGGTCCAGGTCGCGTTCAACCTCGTCTCGGAGGCGTTCGTCGCGGTCGCTGGCGATGGCGCGGAGGACGAGGACGAGGACGACGACGAGGACGACGAGGACGAGGACGACGAGGATGTGGACGAGGAGGGCGAAGACGAGGACGAAGAGGACGACGACGAGACTCCCGTTCCGGGCGCGGGGCCGGCGGGGCAGCCAGAATGAGCGACTCGGAAACGGAAATCGTCGACCCTCTTTCGAACGACGAGCAGATCCGAGCGGTGCTCGATCAGTTCGCAGCGTCGCATCAGACGGTCGAGGCAAAGCCTGTGCGCCGCGCGGCCAAGAAGAAGGACACGCCCGTCGAGCGAGAGCTGGAGCCGGGCGAGTCTCTTCCAAGCGAAGTCTTCGACGGGATGGCGCTCGGCGACGATGACGGCGACGAGGACGAGGAAGAAGACGTTCCCCAGGTTCACCGAAAGCCGAAGCCCGACGCTGGGCAGAAGGGTGACATCTGGTCGTGGTATGAGAAGTTCAAGATCGGCATCGACCCCGAGATGTCGATCCAGCTCGTGCGCGTGTACCCCAAAATCTTCCCGAACGGGGTGATCGCCGAGGGCCCGCTCGACACCTTCCCCACGCCGATCGATGAGGCGTACGTCGCCAGCACGTACGGCGGCGGCAAGTACGAGATCCACGCCATGGGCCCCGGCAAGAACGGGCACGGCCGGCGTCGCTTCAGCCAGTTCACCATGAACATCCCCGGCGTTGCCGATTCGTCGAAGCCATCGTCGCTCGTCAGAGACATCACCAAGGGAGAGGTCCGAATGCAGGCACCGCCGCCCGCTGTCCCGTCAGAGAACGTAGGCGTCGTCCAGCAAGCGCTCAAGACGCTGGAGAAGACGAGCGATGACGCCCAGAAGCGCGCGCGAGCGCTCGAAGATCGCTTCTACAGCGGCGCTGCCAGCAGCGTGAACGAGTCGATGAAGATGACCGGCCTGATGCGCGAAGAGTTCGAGAAGCGAGAACATCTGATGCGCGAGCAGGCAGAGAAGGAGCAGGGTGCCCTGCGCGCTCAAGCGGAGAAGGAAGAGCGCGCGCTCGAAGAGCGCCTTCGCGAGCGAGACAAGCAGATCGATTCTCTTCGAGAACAGGTGCAGACCGTGCAGAACTCAATGCCCTCAACTTTCAAAGAAATCGTCGAGCTGGTTCGCAACCCGAGCGCGGACCGTGGCTCACAAGAGATGATGAACTCCCTGCTGACCAAGCACGCAGCAGAAGTCGAAGCGATGCGCACAGGCTTCGCGCGCGAAGTCGACGCGAGTCGATCCGCGCACCTTCGAGAGATCGAGTCCATGCGCCAGTCTCACGAGCGCGACCGAGACGGCGATCGCCGCGAAGCTGCCTCGCGCGAGCAGCGGGTGCTCGACCAGCTGGAGCAGGCGCGCGAAGAGCGTCGGCGCGACCAGCAGATGCACAAGGATCTGCAAGAGCAGCGAGACACCTCATCCCGCGATCGAGAGCAGGGACGCGTCGACCTGATCGAGACCATGTGGCAAGCGCGCCTTCGCAGCGCCGATGAGTCGATGGGCTTCCGTGTCAACGCGATGAGCGCTGAGACCGAGCGACTGCGCGGCGAAGTAGCCGAGCTTCGCAGCAAGGCGCGCGACGAAGGCGACGTGTATTCGCAGATCGAGCGAGCAAAGAGCCTGCTCGAAATCGCGGGCGGCGGCGGCGGCGGCCTGGCCGGCGAAATGGAATCCGCGATTCTGCCGCAGGCCCCGTCCGCAGCTCCGAAGGGGATCATCGAGCAGGTGGTCGAGTACGGGCCGATGATCAGCAAGATTGTCGGCGACCTCGTCAACAGCGACATCGGCAAGAAGAAGCCGCGACGCGAGCAGCCTCAGCCGCCGATGGGCGCCGTCATCAACACGCCGCAGGGCCGCATGGTCGTCACGCCGCAGGGGCTGGTGCCAGAATATCTCTATGCGCAGGCCGTTCAGCCGCAGCAGCAGCCGCGGATGTTTCAGCAGCCGCAGCAGCAGCCGCAGCGACGGCTGCAGCCGCAGCAGCAGCAGCGGCCTCAGCGCGCACAGCAGGCGCACGAGCCGCGCGAACCGCAGCCGCCGCCGCACTGGCAGCAGCCGCAGCAGCCGCAGCAGCCGCAAGGGCGGCGCACCTCGCGTCCGCAGGATGACGCTGGACAGCAGGACCGCAGAGGCCAAGCTGAGGCGGTGGTCGTGGCTCCGAACATCTACGAGGCGCAGGAACAGATGGCAGGCGCAAAAGAACCCCTCTCCGGCACGGTGGCGTCGTTCGTCGCCAAGGCGCTCGATGACGGCCTGAACTCCGCGATGGAAGTCGACGAGTTCATCAACGCGATCCGCGAAAAAGTCCCCGAGGCGTACCTGCAAGACCTCGTGAAATACACGTCCGCGGAGGTCGTGGCGAGCGTCCGACAGCACGTCCCGCGCAGCCTCGTCCTGTCGCCGGGTGGCCTGGAGTTCACCGATGACGTGATGCGCCGGCTCCGCGCGATGTATGGCATCGCGTCGTAGCCCAAGCGGTGGTAGTATCGTCGTCGCGTGAGCTACCAGAGCGCAGAGTCGGTCGAACGCAGAGCCGGTCAAGTACGCTTTTATAGCGGCGGCACGCGCGCAGGCGTCGTCTTTTTCGACGGCGCCGCGATGTCCATGCCCTCCGAACCGTTCCTAAAGGTCGGACTCGCACCCGGCGACGCGTTCGTCATGGTGGTGACGCGCGTCGCAGGAAAGGTCGTCGGCGCGACCGTCAGCCGAATGCCTGCGCCACGAGAGTTCGACGCAACGAAGAGGCGAACGACGCCCAAGGTCTACGAGCGCGTTGGCAGAGGTCTTTCCACGCGGAAGAAGCCGGCGCTGTAGCCTTGCGCGACACCCAGTGCTTGTGCGACAGTCCCCGTGGCCGCCCTGGGGATCAAGTGCATGCTGCGCTCTTCGTCACCAGGTTCTGATTACCTCTCAGTACCTTCCAAGCGCATTCAGTACCTCGGCGCGGGTCAGACCGTGGCGAAAATGTCTTCGCTCGCCCTCGGGCCGCGCGGCGAGCAGTCGCCCCTTGTCCGTCGCCATGCCGAGCGGATTGTCGCGAACTTGCGCCCGAAGGACTACGCCTCGGAGCTGATGGCGATCTACTACTGGTGGTGCCGAGCCGGGCGCTACACCAGAGATCCCCTGCACGTTGAGCTACTCAAAGACCCCGAGCTGCTCGTCACCGATGGCGAGAACGGCCAGCTGGTCATCGACTGCGACGAGTTCGCGCTGGGCATCGCCACCGACTGCATGGTGATCGGCGCGCCCGCAGAGTTCGTGACCGTCGGCTTTCGCCCGCGCTCGCCTGGCGCGCCGGAGAGCTACACGCATGTGTTTGCGCGCGCACAAGACCCGCGCACCGGCCTGTGGTGGATCCTCGACCCAGTCGCTGGCGCCCGGGTCGAGCCCATGCTGAAACGCGTCAAGCAGTACCGCATCTACCCGATAGGTTAGGCCAATGTCATATCAAGCGATCTCCCATAACCGCTCGCATCGCGTCCCCTTTCACGGTCTCGGGCGTGGGCCAGGCTACATGAGCGGCTGCAGCGGCTGCGGCGATGGCATGGGCGCCGGAGACTGGGCAGCCGCTGGCGGACAGATCGCGACCTCCGCCGCCACGATCTTCAGCATCGCCTCCGGCGCGCCGAAGCAGAACGAGCGCGCCTCGCGCAATGCCATGGAGACGGCACGGCTCAACGCAGGCAGTGCAGGCGCGACGGCCGCCGCTCAGGTGGAGATCGCAAGAATCCAGGCCGAAACGGCCCGACTCGCCGCAGGCGCGCCTCAACCTGGCGGCAGCAAGACCCCTTTGATCATCGGGGCCGTCGTCGGCGGAGTCGCCCTGCTCGGCGTCCTCGGATTCGTGCTCCTGAAGAAGTGATGAGCTACGCGCGTGCACCACTGGGCATCTGGGCGCAAATCGTCCACGTCGCGGCAAACGTGGCGGGCGCCTCCGCGACAGCGGGCGGCGGCGTGTATCAGAAGCAGGAGCGCACGGCAAAGAACGACGCGGCGGCAGCGCGCTTCGAGCTGGAAGCCGCCCGCGCGGGGACCGACGCGACGCGCCAGTCCGCAGAGATCGCTGCCGGCGGCGAAGTGGACGCGGCACGGATTCGCCTTGCCGCGCAGCAGAAAGCTCGCGCAAAGCAGACCCAGATGATTCTCATCGGCTCCGGCATCGCAGCGGCGCTCGCCCTGACGGGATTCGTCTTGTTCTCCGGCGCGAAAGAAAGCTCATGAGCTACTCCCACCAAGAGCCGCTCGGGTTCAACCTGCTCGACTTACCTGGCAAGGCTATCGACTTCGCCGCGGGCGGCCCGCAGCAGCGAGCCCGCGCAAGAACAGCGACCGCCGACGCCGCCTCTACGCGCGAGCAGGCAGCGGCAATCAAGCAAGGCGACACCGCTGCCGCCGACGCCACACGTCGAGCCGCCGCCGCTCAGGTCGCGAGCCTCGAAGTCGCAGCCGCCGCCGACTCCGCGGCCGCAAAGAAGAAGCTCGTGACGACGCTGGCGATCGGTGGCGCAACAGCCGTCGGCGTCGGCGTGCTAATCTGGCTCGTCACAAAGGACTGACGCATGTATCAAGATGACGCACTTTTGAGGCATACGCGCGACGCCGCGCGCAAGATCATGGGCGCAGTCGTGGCACAGCCGCCGGCAGCGCGCGCGGAAGTGATCCGCACAGCACTCGATACGCTCCGACCCGGCCTCTTCGAGAAGGTCGACGCGATGGCGAAGCAGCACGTCAACCGCGGAGCATCGAGCGCGCTCGCGTACGAAGAAGCGCTCCGCATCGCCCTTGCCGACGAGACGATGGCAGCCGTTCGCGCGCTCGGAACCGCCAAGCTGACCGGCAAGCTCACGGACGAGGCGATGCGCGCGCAGCGCATCTTCTACGGCGGCGAAGGCTCCGGCGTCGGCGACAGCGGCGACGGGCTCGGCAACATCGGCCAAGACATCGCCAAGTTCAGCGAGAGCCTGCTGCGCAACGCGGCCTGCTCGCCCGCGGTCAACACGGCGATCATGGGCCGCGTGACAGACTCGACGGCCCGCGACGTCACTTCCGCAGGGCTCAGCGTGGCCGGCGGCATTTCTCGCTGCGGCTCTCTTCCGGGACAGCCAGCCGCCGCACCGGCGCCAGAGCTTCCGTCAGCGCCTGCGCCACCCGCGCCCAACAACACAATGACGTACGTCGCGATCGGAGCCGCGATCATCGGCCTCGGTGCGATCGCCATGCTCATGCTTCGCAAGCCCAAACCGGCCGCCATGGCTGCCAATCGCCGCCGAGGGCGCCGATGAAAACTTCTCGCAAAAGCGCTGCTCGCGCGAGGCAGCTTCGCCGCGAAGCCGCTGGGTACGTTGAGTGCGGGTGTCGGGACTGCTTTGAGATCGGCATTGGCCGTCCAGGCGATCTCTGCCACGAGTGCGACGAGTCCGGCTGTGACGCTGAGAGTGAGTGCCTATCGCCCGGTGCTTACGGCGGCGACGATGTGGAGCCGAACGCAAGCTACAGCTACGCGACGCTCAAGAAAGAAGCCCGCCTGTGGGCGAAGAGCTTCGCCGTTGGCCTCATGCACGCGATCCGGCCAAGGCCGACGTCGATCGCGGCGGTCAGCCCGGACATGATCCTCCCAGCCGGCTGGGACTACAAAGTCTACGCAAGGTTCGACATCACGCTCGCCTCGGGCGAGACACTGTCGGCCGCTGCAGGCGTAAGTGTCTCAGACTACGAGTCTTCCGGGTCGGTCACCCTGGACCAGCGCTACGGCGGGACCATCGCCACAGCGCGCGCGGACACTCGCGACGAAGTCACAAGGTCGCTTGTGTCACAGGTCGGCTCTCACCTGAGCCGCGATCTTCGCAGCAACGGCATGGTCAACTCGCAAGGATTGACTTTTGAGGAGTGGTACGCGGCGGCCGGCAGCCCGACCAGAGCCGAAGGGGGCTCTTCCGCGTCAGACCTCCAAGCAGCCTGGGAAAACGGAGAAGACCCGTCGGATTATCGAGTGGCCAGTCGCCGCCGGGCGTATCTGCTTCACAACCCGCCAATCGAGTTCGACGCAGAGACGCGAGCGCTTGCACAGCGTGTCTACGGCACAAAGAAGCCACTCACGAACCGCCGGTAGCCTTCGCGCGCAGGCCACGGTAGCATCGATCACCTCGGAGAGAACAAAACATGGATGAGATGGATTTCAGCGGCGGCTTCGGCGCCGAGACCGACAACCCGATGGAAGACATCGCGTTCGACTATATCCCGTCGGGCGAAAGCCCGTACGACAGCGGTGGCATCAGCGAGACGGACGACTCGCCCTACCCGCTCGACTACAACGGCCCGCCGGCCGAAGATCCCGAGACCGGCCCCGGCCTCGACATGACCACCTACGGATCTCACCCGTGGGGCACCGGAGCCGGCGGCGGATACCGGCCGATGGCGCAGTCGCGCACCGATGACCAGCCGCTCGGCTCGGCAGAGGCGCAGCGTCTGGCTGGGTCTCGGCGGCTTGCCGCACAGCAACCATCGAACGAGGCCATCGACCCCGAGACGATCTACGACCGTGAGTCGTACGAGTACGATTCCGGGAGTGTCGTCGGCGCAGGCGTCTTCGACATGCCGGAAGGCGTCACCTGGAACGCAAGCGATGGCATCTTCGCGAACCACTACGCGATGCCCGAGTACATCGCGCGCGAGCCGATGATGTATCCAGGGCAGTCCGCGATGATCGACTCGCAGACTGGCCTTCCGACCGTCGTGCAGCCAAGCGCAGGCGGCGTGCAACTCGCCATGCCGGCGCCGAACGGCACGCAGACGTACTCGCCTTTCACTCAGATGGGCCCGTGGACGAATCGCACGCCGGTGCCGCGCGTGCCGCACGCGCAGACGCCCCGCGCGATGAACGGCGTGCCCACGCCGACGAACGCACCAACGCCCATGCCTGGCTCGAACGGCGCCATCGAGGCATTCGGGCAAGAAGCCGCGTCCGCGCTCATCCGCCGAGCCGCCATGATGAAGGCCCCTCAGCGCGAGCAGTTCGTCGCGCGCGCGATGTCAGTGCTCGGCCCAGAGCGCTCGCGGACGGCAGCAGCAGCCATCGGGCGGCTCATGGGCATGGGCTACCCATCGTCGCACGTCGTCGAGCAGGTGTTTGCTCACGCGATCATGCAGGCCGTGGCGTCGGAGATGACGCAGGTCGCGCGCACGGGCCGTGCGATGCAGCCGCTGCACTCCGTCGTCCGTGCAGCGACCGTGGCCGCCGCCGAAGTCGGAACGCAGCAACAGCTGGCGCGAGCCGCCCAGCGCGTGGTGCCAGCGCTGATGAACGCGCAGGCCGCGCGCGGCGAGCTGTCCGCGTTCCGTGCTGCGCCGGTGCGTCAGCAGGTGGTCGCGTCGCTCGGCAGCGATGGCCTGGGCGGCTTCGGCGCGGAGGGCGAAGCCGGAATGTCGACCGGCACCAAGGTAGCCGTTGGCGTCGGAGTGGCTGCCGCACTCGGGGCCGTGGCATGGGTGTATCGCGACAAGCTATTTGGAGGGAAGTGACATGGCACAGCCGTCGATGACCGCAGTGATGGGGCTCGATGAGCAGGCGCGACAGCAGCCTGCTCAGGTCAACCACAACCCCGCGATGGCCATGTATGGGCAGCAGGTCGCTGGCATGCCCGTCATGGGGCTCCCGCCGGGCGCGGCTCCGTATCCTCTTTACGGAGTGCCGCACTCGCTCGGTGCGGAAGAGGCGCCCGTCCCGTTCTACCGCAAGTGGGGCTTTGCCTTCGCGGCCGGCTCTCTGCTGGTCGGCGGGGCGTGGTTCTACGTCGACTTCATCCGGCCGCGGATGGCCAAGAAGGCCGCATGACCTACTCACCCAACAGACTGACCATCGGCTACGAGCGCGCCCACGTGCTCAATCCGTGGGTCTTTGCGGACCTGCGTCAACCGCAGCGCATGCGCGGCTTCGTGTCGCCGCTCGTCTATCAGACGACTCCTCCGACGGTCTACCACCCGAACCTTTCTGGCTTCGGCGCTGAAGAGATCGTGGCCGCGCCGGTCGAGCTGACGCCAGCGCAAGAGCAGCTCGCGATGCAGCGCGCTCAGTTCAAGATGGCGCGCGAGGGCGCGCGCCTCAGCAAGATGATGGCGGTCGTCAGCTTGGCTGGCGTGACGATCGGTATCGCGGGGCTTTCACTCGCTCTTCTCGCATCAAAGCGTCGCTGAGGAATCCATGACCTACTCTCAACCCCACATGCTCCGCGGCCTTGGCGCTTCTGGAGATCGTTTCTCCGTCGGCCAAGAGGTCACCGCCCGTTTCACTCCGCAGGGTGTCAACGCGAGCAATCAGGCCGCGTCGTTCGCGGCGCTGAGCGGTGCAATGGCTCGCACCGGCGTCTTCTACGCGCCGACCTATGTCGGCTGGGGCGCGGGCGAGAACGCAGGGCTCGTCATCTTCAAGGCGAAGACGAAGAGCGACGCGTTCACCGCAGTACAGGTCGCGAACAAACTCCCCGCCGTCGTGGCGGAGGTCGCGCGCGCGCTCGGCGCGCCACGGCTGGTTTCCGTCGGCATCAGGCACCCCATTCCGAGTGGGCCTGCCGCGGCCGCAGCGGCGTCAGATGCGCCAGGTGCGCCGGGCGCGCCCGCAGAAGGCGGATCGGCCGCACCGTATGCGCCTTCCGGCGAGGGCTCCGAGGCGCCGGGGTTCTTCACGCGCACGGTCGGAGGCGTGCCGGTGTGGGCGGTCGGCGCGGGCGTACTGCTTCTCGGCGGCGGGCTCGTATTCGTCGCGACGCGCAAGAAGGCGCCCGCCGCGCTCACCGCGAACCGGCGTCGGACGAAGCGGCTCGCGGCCAACCCGAAGCGCCAAGAACTCGAAGCCGCGGTGGCAGCAGGCGAAGACCTGACCTTCGCGAACCTGGAAGGCGCGAGGCTGCGAGGCGCGGACCTGGCCCGCGCGAAGCTGATGGGCGCGAACCTGGAAGGCGCGAACCTGGAACGCGCGAACCTGCTCAACGCGAACCTGGCCTACGCGAACCTGGAAGGCGCGATCCTGGTCGACGCGATCCTGGAACGCGCGAACCTGGAACACGCGAACCTGCTCGGCGCGTACCTGGGCGACGCGGACCTGACCTTCGCGAACTTGGTCGACGCGAACCTGACCCGCGCGAACATGATCGGCGCGAAGCTGCGCTACGCGAAGCTGCGCGGCGCGATCCTGTCCGGGGCAACGCTGCCCGGCGCGTACCTGACCGGCGCGGACCTGACCGGCGCGATCCTGGAACGCGCGCACCTGCGCGGCGCGGTCCTGCACGACGCGCACCTGCGCGGCGCGAACCTGTACGAAGCGAACCTGGCCGAAGCGGACCTGACCCGCGCGACCTTGACCGGCGCGTACCTGGAACGCGCGGATCTGCGCGGCGCGAACCTGACCGGCGCGAACCTGCGAGACGCGAAGCTGATGGGCGCGGACCTGCGCCGCGCGAACCTGACCGGCGCGACCATGACCGGCGCGATCCTGCGCGGCGCGGACTTGCGGGATGTTTACTACGACAGCTCTACGGTCTGGCCAGATGACTTCACTCCGCCGCCCCGGCGCCCTGGAACCTGAATGACCTACTCACTCGGAACGCTGCCAGGCTCGATGCGTGCGCAGACCGCGGAAGAGATCGTCGCGGCAAATCTCGCGCTACAGGCCAAGCGCGCCGCATACAGTGCGCTGCCGAGTGCGGCCCCGCCGGGCTCCGTGTCACCGACTCTCGTGTACCAGCAGTACAGCGACGGCTCAGCGTCAGGGATTCGACTTCCGATGGCGACAGGCACCAAGGTCGCCATCGGCATCGCGGGCGCGGCTCTGCTCGCTGGCGGCGTCTACCTCGCGACGCGCAAGAAGGCGCCCGCCGCGCTCACCGCGAACCGGCGTCGGACGAAGCGGCTCGCGGCCAACCCGAAGCGCCAAGAACTCGAAGCCGCGGTGGCAGCAGGCAAAGACATGTCCCGCGCGAAGCTGACCGACGCGGACCTGGCCTACGCGAAGCTGGCCGGCGCGAAGCTGGCCGACGCGAACCTGATCCGCGCGAACCTGCCCGGCGCGATCCTGCGCGGCGCGAACCTGCGCGACGCGAGCCTGGCCGGCGCGAAGCTGACCGACGCGGACCTGCGCGGCGCGGACCTGCGCGGCGCGACCATGACCGGCGCGAACCTGTACAGCGCGGACCTGACCGGCGCGGACCTGACCGACGCGATGCTGATCGGCGCAAAACTGAAAGGCGCGGACCTAACCCGCGCAAAACTGCACGACGCGGTCCTGGCCGACGCGACCCTGCGCGGCGCGAAGCTGACCGGCGCGAACCTGGCCTACGCGAACCTGATCCGCGCGGTCTTGACCGACGCGACCTTGGTCGACGCGGACCTGACCGGCGCGAACCTGTTCGGCGCGAACCTGCGAGGCGCGGACCTGACCGGCGCGATCCTGCG
>CAZVFV010000022.1:0-1812 GCA_964626625.1 uncultured Candidatus Saccharibacteria bacterium
AACTGCTGACCTCGTCATTACCAATGACGTGCTCTACCAACTGAGCTACAACGGCGGTATTGAGTATTGATATATAGTACTTTCGAATAGTAATATACTTCTCTTTAATTTTCAATTTGATATTATAAATTTACCACAAAGACAGGAAGAGAGAATTACAATAATCGGGCAGGACTCGGTCAGATACCGAGCTTAATATCATCCTTGAGGGTTTTGAACCAGAGTTGATATCCTGTAGGTTTTTTTCTTTCTGTCACTTGTAACTATGATAGGTAAAGTGGTAGCCATCCGTTTATTTGGTCCTGTGTGTAAGGGTCAAGTCGGATGGCTTTTTTATTTATCTTACTTCTCCTATACTAGGCAGTATGAGTGCTGAACTGCAATTAAAAATACAAGAGCTTGAAAATCAAATGTCCGCTCCTGATTTTTGGAACGACAAACATAAGGCTCAGGCGATTATAAAAGAAATACAAGATCTTAAAGACAAACTTTCTGGTGTTGGAAAATACGATAAAGGAGATGCTCTTATGACTATTTTCTCTGGTGCCGGTGGAGATGATGCTGAGGATTTTTCGGGAATGTTATTTAGTATGTACTCAAAATATATTGAATCTCAAGGCTTCGATTGGAGCGTGGTTCACAAGCACGAAAATGATCATGGAGGATTTCGAAATATCACTATTGATATAAAAGGTAAGGGTGTTTACGGCACTTTGAAAAACGAATCAGGAGTTCATAGGCTTGTTCGGATTTCTCCCTTTAATGCAAAAAAACTTCGACACACTTCTTTTTCTCTTGTTGAAGTAATACCAAAATTTGAAAAAGCTGAAGACTTTGTAATTCCTGTAGAAGAGCTTCGGTTTGAATTTTCCCGTTCGAGTGGTCCGGGAGGGCAAAATGTGAACAAAAGAGAAACAGCTGTTCGAGCTGTTCATATACCAACAAATCTTGCTGTGCATTCAGAATCTGAACGAAGTCAGGCTCAAAATAAAGAAAAAGCACTTCAGATTTTAAAAGGAAAATTATATAAAATAAGTGAAGAAGAACGAGTGAAGAAAGAAAAAGGAATGTATATTTCAAAAACAACTCAAATTGAATGGGGTAATCAAATTCGATCATATGTAATGCATCCCTATAAGATGGTTAAAGACCATCGAACTGATGTGGAAGTATCTTCGGTTGATAAGGTTTTAGCAGGTGATATTCAAGGTTTTATTGATGCTGAGAAGGATTTGAGTTAGTTTTTACGGCTATTAAAAGATCATGATATACTGATAGACGTGCTGTATTTTTCAGCCCTTCTTTGGTTTATGATTTATTTTGATAAAGTATCAAAAATATATGCAGATAAGTCTATTGCCCTCAAGGACATTACTTTTTCAATTGAACCAAAAGAATTTGTGACTATTGTGGGTCATTCAGGTGCAGGAAAAACAACTCTTTTAAAAATGATCCTTGCGGAGGAGAAGCCTTCGGAAGGTAGTGTTTTTTTTGAGTCTACAAATATAAATAGTTTACGTAAACATCAAATAAACATGTATAGAAGAAGAATAGGTGTTGTATTTCAGGATTTTCGATTACTTCCCAATAAAACTGTTTACGAAAACATTGCATTTGCCATGGAAGCTGCAGGCAGAAATGATGAAGAGATTGAGTCTGACGTTCCCCACGTTCTTGAGCTTGTTGATTTGGAGCATAAAATTTGGAATTTTCCTCGTGAACTTTCAGGAGGGGAGCGTCAACGAGTTGCAATCGCACGAGCTATTGTGAATCAGCCTGATGTGGTAATTGCTGATGAGCCAACAGGAAATC
>CAZVFV010000022.1:1822-11650 GCA_964626625.1 uncultured Candidatus Saccharibacteria bacterium
CAGGAAATCTTGATCCAATTAGTACCTACGACGTCGTGCAGGTATTTAAAAAGATAAATGATTTAGGAACGATGATTTTACTTACTACTCATAATAAAGGAGTGGTAGATGCTTTAGGTGGTCGAGTTATTACTATGGAAGGTGGAACTATTCTTCGTGATGATCCTAAGGGTGGATATGTTTTATAATAGGCGAAATAAAAACTTATGATACTTACTAATGTTAAAAGAATTTTAAAAGCGGGATTTTTTAATTTTTGGCGAAATGGTTTTGTTTCTTTGTCATCGGTTCTTGTTATGACTATTACTCTGCTTGCTATCGGAGCGGTTATATTTATGGGAGTAATTTTGAATACATCTCTTTCTGAAATAAAAAGTAAGGTAGGTGTTAACGTGTACTTTGTAACCACAGCTACAGAAAATGAGGTGTTAGGACTTAAAACTGAACTTGAGGCACTACCTGAAGTAGATGAGGTTTTTTATACATCTCGAGATGAGGCATTAGCACAATTTAAGGCGCGCCACGCTGATAATGAAATAACACTTCAGGTTTTAGGTGAGCTCGATGAAAACCCTCTTGGAGCATCTCTTGCTGTTCGAGCAAAAGACCCTACTCAATATCAACTTATTGCTCAGTTTGTGCAGGATAAAAATATTCTTTCTTCAAATGGTATACCGATTGTTGATAAGGTAAATTACACAGATAAGGCTGTTATTATTGAGCGTCTTACAAAAGTTATTTCATCTACTGAAAAATTGAGTGTCATAGTAACTCTCGTATTAGTTATAGTTTCAATTTTAATTACACTCAACACTGTTCGTTTAGCTATTTATACATCTCGAGAAGAAATATCTGTTATGAAGCTTGTGGGGGCAAGTTCTGGTTATATTCAAGGACCTTTCATTGTAACTGGTGTTATGTACGGTTTAATTGCTGGATGTATTTCACTTACCTTACTCTATCCATTCACGTACTGGCTTGGTGGTTTAACTCAAGATTTTTTTGTAGGTCTTAATGTTTTTAACTATTATCTGGCTCATTTTGGGCAAATTTTCTTCATTATTATGAGTTCTGGGGTTGTTATTGGTGCAATTTCGAGTTTTATTGGTACAAAAAGGTATTTAGACCTGTAAACTTCTGCTTATTTAGTGATATAATTATTTTGTTATTTGAAAGATGAAATCAAAAAGAGTGGAGCCTATACTCCTCTCTTTTTTTGTTGAAACACTTTTAATAGTTTTAATTTGTTTGTAAGGATGAAAAAAGGTCATAAATACATATTTGTTGTTGGGGGTGTAATGTCCGGTGTTGGAAAAGGTATCGCCGCTTCTTCGATTGGTAAAATACTTCAAGCTAAGGGGTATAAGGTAAATCCAGTAAAGGTAGATCCATATCTTAACGTTGATGCAGGAACAATGAATCCAACTGAACATGGAGAAGTTTTTGTGCTTGATTCTGGGCTTGAGACAGATCAGGATATGGGTAACTACGAGCGTTTTATGGATCTTGATCTTACGGCAGAAGATTATATAACGAGTGGTATGGTTTATAAGGCGGTTATAGATAGAGAGCGCAATCTTGGTTATAAAGGAAAATGTGTTGAAGCGATTCCGCATATTACGGATGAAATCACAAGACGTATTCATAAAGCTGCAGAGACAAACGGATCACAAATTTCTTTGATTGAGATCGGAGGGACGATTGGTGACTATCAAAATGCAATGTTTATTGAAGCGGCGCGTGTTCTTAAAATCAAGAACCCAAATGATGTAATTTTTATAATGGTAAGTTACTTGCCGGTTCCTTCAAAACTTGGAGAAATGAAGACTCGTCCAACTCAGAATGCTGTGCATCAACTAAACTCATATGGTGTTCAGGCGGATATTATTATTGCTCGAAGTGCGGTTCCGCTCGACAAGCGTCGTAAAGAAAAGATTTCGATTTCATGTAGTATTCCAGTTGAAAACGTTATCTCTGCTCCAGATATAGAAAGTGTTTACGATGTTCCTCTTAATTTTGAAAAAGATAAAATTGGCGACACTATTCTCAAGGCCCTCAAACTCAAGAATAAAAGTGCGCGCAACGGTTTGAATCCGTGGAAACAGTTTGCAGCACGAGTAAAGAACGGGGAGGGTGAAGTTAATATTGCTGTGGTGGGTAAATACTTTGATACAGGAGACTTTGTGCTTTCAGATGCCTATGTTTCTGTTATTGAAGCAATCAAATTCTCTGCTTTTAAAGTTGGAGTAAAGCCAAAGCTACACTGGCTAAGTTCGAAAGATTTTGAAACTGATCCGAAGAAAGTGAAAGAGCTTTCGAATTTTGATGGAGTTATTGTTCCTGGAGGATTTGGTGAGACTGGCATTGAAGGAAAGATTAATGTGATTAAGTACGTCAGAGAAAATAAAATTCCTTACTTAGGACTTTGTTATGGTATGCAATTAGCTGTTATTGAATATGCGCGAAATGTTGCGGGACTTGTTGGGGCAAATACTGCAGAAATCAATCCAAAGGCTCCACATGTAGTTATTGATATTATGCCTGAGCAGAAAAAACTTTTGGCGGAAAATAAGTATGGCGCTTCAATGCGACTTGGTGGGTATCCAGCGCTTCTGAAATCAAAAACAATAGCAAGAGACGCGTACGGTGCGGCTGAAATTCGTGAACGTCATCGTCATCGTTATGAAGTGAATCCTGAATATATAGAGAAAATAGAAAATGCGGGGCTAGTCTTTTCAGGTACCTCTCCAGATGGAAAGCTTATGGAAATTGCTGAACTTCCGCGTGAAGTGCACCCATTCTTTTTAGGAACACAATTTCATCCAGAACTTCTTGCGCGACCCCTTCACCCGCATCCACTTTTTACAGAGTTTATAAAAGTAGCGATAAAAAATAAATAGAAGTTAGGATATAAAAAAACACAGGTTTCGCGAAGCGAAACCTGTGTTTTTTTGTTTCTACTCTAAAAGATAACATCCAAAAGCTATAAGTTTATGTTTCTGATGATTTCCACGTTATCTACTACATTAAGATCTTCTTCTGTAATATTTCCCCAGAAGCGAATAGTGTCGCCAACAACAAAACGGGCAAGGAGAGCGGATGAGCGATTAGCGCGAAGAATTGCAGTTTTTGAACTAAGCTTTACGGTATAGTCTTTACCCTCAGCACTTATGATGAGTGTTGTTGGCAGACTTGCTCCGCGAACTTCTTTTAATGTTCCTTTAAAATTTCGAGGAAGAAAAGTTGTTTTATTTATATAGACTTCCACAGTGCGACTTTTTAGAATTTTCTTGGATGTATCATACACACCTTTTGCATATACAAGAGTATCTCCAGCACGAATATCTACTGGTCGCATAGTTAATGATCCTTTCGTAATAACTGTATTTCCATCGTTGTTGATCTCGATTAAACCTTTTTCATTTGTTTGAGCTTTAAGTGTTGAGCCTCCACCGATAGTTTCTGTAATAGTTCCAGAAACTCGAACTTCATCTTCGGTAAAAATACTTATATCTTTGATACTTGTTGCTTTGATTGAAAAGGAGTCAGCACCTTGTTCAAGGTTTCCTTCAATAACAAGCCAGTCTCCAGCAGTAATATCAGAGAAGCTAAGCGCACCGCCTAGGCGTCTTGTGAGCTTGGTATTCGAATCAGTTTTTATGGTAAGTCGTAGAAAAGCATTTTCCCAAATGAATCGTGCAAAGAGAGTGTTTCCTGCAATTTGGAGCACTTTTACTCCTTGAGCGGAAACTTTGCCGTCTTTAAAGACGTGTATTTCTGGTGGAAAACCCTCTGTTCCTGAGAGGTTATTTATTTCTGCAGATACAGGAATAAGACTTCCTAAGATAGATACAATAAGAGTGAGGGTTATAAGGGCTGTTTTTCTAAAATTCATATAATATTATTATTGACAATACAAGCTTTCTATCATAAAAAAAGCCCCTTTTCAAGGGCTCTTTTTGTATTTACTTTTTACTTACGTAAAGTTTTTTTACGAAGACGAGTGAATTTTGGAGTGATTTCGAGATATTCATCTTCTGCCATTATTTCCATTCCACGTTCAATGGTGATTTCCCATGGTGGGGTAAGGTAGATTTTGTCATCTGATCCAGAAGCACGCATGTTAGTAAGGGCTTTTCCTTTAATAGGGTTTACTTCCATTTCTTCACCTTTAGAAGTATTTCCAATAACCATACCTTCATATACTTCTGTAGTTGGTGCAACATAGAGAGTTCCACGTTCTTGAAGGTTTCCTAGAGAAAAAGCAAGAGTTTTTCCAGCCATCATGGAAACCATAGAACCAACTGGCTTGCGTTTGATTTCTCCAACATGTGGTTTAAATCCAACTACACGACTCGCCATGATTCCTTCACCTTTTGTATCGATAATAAACTCACCTCGATAACCTAAAAGTCCTCGAGTTGGTCCTTCGAAAATCATTCGAACAGTTGTGTCGTGGGCAACCATATCTTTCATAACAGCTCCGCGCTTACCGAGTTTTTCAATAACAATTCCTTGTGATTCATTCGGGGCATCGATAGTTATTTCTTCAAAAGGCTCACTCAATACTCCGTCAACTTCCTTAGTAATTACTTGAGGTTGAGAAACTTGCATTTCAAAGCCTTCACGTCGCATGTTTTCAAGTAATATTGCAATATGGAGTTCTCCACGACCAGCAACTTTGAAAGTATCTCCTTGTGAAAGGTCTACGCGTAAACCTACGTTTATTTCAAGTTCACGTTCAAGTCTTTCTCGAATTTGTCGTGAGGTTACAAATTTTCCATCTCGTCCAGCAAAAGGAGAGTTATTAACCAAGAAGTTAAGTTCGATTGTTGGCTCATCAACAGAGATTGCAGGAAGAGTCTCTGCGTTTTCATCAGATGTAATAGTTTCTCCGATATAAATATCTGGAATACCAGCGATCATTGCAATGTCTCCAGCTTCAGCTTCAAGGGTCTCTTCTCGAGTTAAGCCTTTGAATGTAAATATTTTTGTAATAGTCCCAGAACGCGCCTCTCCATGGGGTTTCTTAATAAAAACTTTTTGTCCCACCTTTATCTTTCCTTCGTATATACGACATACTGCAAGACGTCCGACATAATTGTCATAACCAAGATTAAATGGTTGGGCACGAAGTGGTTTTTCAACTTCTCTTGATGCAGGAGGTACTTTTTCTAAAATAAGATCAAGAAGAGGGGAGAGATCTTTTGATTCATCGGTAAGTTTCTTTTTAGCAATACCATCACGGCCGATAGCATACATAACAGGGAAGTTTATCTGTTCTTCGTTTGCACCGAGTTCAAGAAAAAGTTCGAGTACTTTTTCTTCTGTTCCGTCTGGGTCTGCTGCAGGTTTGTCAATTTTATTTAAAACTACAATCGGCTTCATTCCAAGCTCGAGAGACTTTTTCAAAACGAAACGTGTCTGAGGCATCGGTCCTTCTTGAGCATCAACGATAAGCATAACGTTATCAATTGAGCGAAGAACGCGCTCAACCTCAGATCCGAAGTCAGCGTGACCAGGGGTGTCTACAATGTTAATTTTTGTGTCTTTATAAAAAATAGCTGAGTTTTTGGCGTAAATAGTAATACCACGCTCAAGTTCTAGAGCATTTGAGTCCATAGAGACACCTTCTTCAATAGCACCAGTTTGACGCATGATAGCGTCGGTTAAGGTTGTCTTGCCGTGATCCACGTGAGCTATGATAGCTATGTTTCTGATTTCCATAATTAAATTTCTAAACCCTCCAAGATTTTCGCAAAGCAAAAACTTAAAAGGGCGAATAAAAAACTCCCCGAAGGAAGCACTTGTGAGGTATAAGAATACCAAATAATTTATAATAAGTCAAAGATTCTCTGAGGCTCTCCTCTGTGGTCAATATAAAAGCCATTATCTTACGATAATGGCTTTTATATACAGAAATGTTATTCAGGAATCTCTTGGTTGAGAAAAATGTTAATAAGAGAGAGTAGGATAGCAAAGAGAAAACCCCACCAGAAACTATCTATTGTGAAGTTTGGTACGATCGCTGCTGCTAGGAGTACTACAAGTGTGTTTATTACAAGAGAGAAAAGCCCAAGAGTAAGAATGGTAATTGGCAAAGCAAGAAGATGAAGTACTGGTTTAACAGTAAGGTTAAGAATTCCCAGAATAAGCGCAAAAACTATTGCAGCCACAATGGTTGTGGTAACTCCAGGAAGAATGTACGCAGCTATGAGAACTGTGACTGTAGAAATAAGCCAATTTAAAATCATATGTTTATGTTAGGTTGATAATGTATATATCTTAACAAATCTGATATTTTTTTGTGTTCTATTTAAATAAGAGATAGTACAGTGCAACAAGAGTGATCAGTATAATAAACCCTATAGCTCTACCAATGAAAAATTTTCGAGGAGTCATTTAAAAGATAGAGAATAAACCAATAAGAATTCCAGCTATGCCAATTATCGCTGTGTACGGACTTATCAGTTCAATCTTTGTTTTGATCCAGATATTTTTTTCAAATAAAGAGGAGGCGAGAATAAGCCCTATAAGTATTGCGATAATTACTTGAGGGTAACTTGCACCAAAGCGAGGAATGTTATAAATAGACAAGACACATTCGTTGTAGAAGAGCTAAAACTCCTAATACAAGCTCAATAATACCAATCGACTTACTCCATCTAGTAAGCGTGCTTTCTGCGGTGTTAATGTTTTCAATAACACCTTCATGCTTTACGGCAGTTTTGAGTTTAGGTGCTGCTACTAAAAAACCTGAAACGATATTCACTGTTTGGATAATCGTAAAAGTTTCTTAACTTATATAGGTTTATTATAACACTTGTATATGGATACTTTTCCTTGAGAAGTAGTTAGTTTTACTGGACTACTATTTCTTTAATTTGGACACGTTGACTGATGGTGGTAATACCACTACTTGCTTCATGAGCTGCTTGCATAAATACGGCTAAGTTTTTATGTGTGCTTTTAAGTAAGATATAACCACCTACATTTTTATCGCTCACAAGTGTCCAGCCATTAAGCTTGAGTGCTTCGCGATACCAACTGTTTACTTCACTAAGTGAAGCATGCACTGATAGGGAGAATGAAATATTTTTAACATTATTTTGTTCTGATTCCTGGATGGTGTTTATTGTCGCATTTGGGTACAAAGGAACGTTTTCTGGAATGTTAGCTGAGATACCTGAAATTATATCCGACCCCTCATCAGTAACGACTTCTAAGTCTCCCCCGACTCTCTCCTTGTGCTGTATTTTAAAAACCATTCTGAATTATCTGATTGTGTAATGTTACTTTTAATAATACCGGCACTTGTAATAACTGCTTTTTCTCCAGCTTCTATAAGTATTTCACTTTCTGGAATGATTTCAGCAGTTTTCTCATCTTTCTGCCACACAGAAACACCTCCTTCTGTAACGAGAACAGTTGTTTGGGTATCAGTAAGTAGTACACCAAAAGAAGTTCCTCGTACCACTGCTCGCGTATTTTTTGTCTCTATTTCATAAAATTCTCCTTTTTCAAATACTTTTTGAGTGCGTGCCCATAACTTACCAGATTCAAGGGTGAGAATGCTTGTACTTCCTGAAATTTCTCTCACGACAAGTGAGCTTAATGGATCAAGGTATGTAGAGTGTCCACCTTCAATGAGGGCGCTTCCTGTAGCGTCAGTGGTCACTGTGTCACCAGAGGAAACCACGAGTTTTTTTGTAACTATTTTCTTCTCACTTTGAGATTGAATAAAAACACCAGACTCAAGTGGGGTTAAAGATTGCGCAATTTGTTTTGTATCTCCTCCTGTAACAAGAAAGAAGATAAGGATCAGACAGGTGATAGACATACCTAGTATTATTTTTTTCATGAATATATTATATTTTATAAATCAATTCTCATCTCAAGTTCATTCTGTTTGAAACCTATTTTTTCATAAAAGGGGATATTCTCTTTTGTGCAGTTAAGAATTACTTTATAACAATTATGGGCACGAGCTTCTTCAAGTGATTGCGCAATAAGTTTTGAGCCAATACCTTGCCCTTGAAAGTCTTTCTGAACAGAAACATCTTCTATGTGTCCTACTCGTCCACCATTTCGAATAAACTTCTGCTCTATTAAAAGAGTTACTGTTCCAATAACTTTTTCATTATCTTCAGCAATAAAAACAGTATGGTTTGGATTTTGAGTTATTGTATTGAAGATTTTTTCAAACTCTACATTTGTCATTTCTCCTAATGAACGTAGGTTTTCTAAGGTTTCTTTAAAACCTTTTGTAAAATCTGTTTTTTGAAGTTTTCGGATGAACACGGGGTTTATTTAAAAATGACGATCAGTTATGGGTAAAGCCGTCCGTCAGCAGTAATGGGGATTTTTTCTCCCAGATACTTTGGTTTTCTGTTTGTTAAGATATTAAGTATAGCTTTATCGTTAGCGAATGCTTCACGGAAATAATTGCGCCATGAAATAACGCCAACATCCGCATTCACACCGTGCGCACTAATACCTAACGTATGTGCAATAAAAATAGCGCGCGGTAAATGGAATGATTGAGTAGTGATAATAATTGAGGTAACGCCAAAGATCTCTCGTGCCCGATACATACTGCTGTAGGTATCAAAACCCGCATGGTCAAGAAAAATATCTTCATCGGGAATACCTTTATCGATGAGGTAGAGACGTACAGGGTTCACTTCATTATGGGTCACTGTACTGTTATCACCGGAGACGAGAATTTTAGATACTTTATTTGCTTCGTATAGTTGTATTGCGGTATCCACTCGATCACGGAATATAGAAGAAATCGAACCATCTGCATAAACTGCGGCTCCAGGAATCAGTACTGTTTGTGCACTAGGCACATCATCCGTTGGTTCGTAGACAGAAGACTTAGTTGTAATATAAAAAAATATATTGATCACAAGAGTGCAGGTAATTATTACCATGATCACTACTGTTACAATTCGAAACAGATGTTTCATGTCTTAAGATTAGCATAAGTGGAGAGGGTGGTTGAGTACTGATTTTTTTAACCATAAATATATTTTCCTTAATTCTTTTAAACTTGTCTTGCTTCGTTAATGGTTGCGACATCGATTTTTCTCATCGTCATCATGGCGTCAAAGGCACGTTTTGCTTCTGTACCACCAGTTGCGAGCGCCTCGATCAGAGTGAGTGGTGTAATTTGCCAAGATATTCCCCAGCGATCTTTGCACCACCCGCATTCACTCTCTTGACCACCATTTCCAACGATTGCATTCCAGTAGAGATCTGTTTCTTTTTGATCATCTGTTGCAATCTGAAAGGAAAATGCTTCACTTTGCCTAAACGTAGGGCCACCATTTAGACCAACACATGGAATTCCGCAAACTGTAAACTCTACAGTTAATACATCCTCCTTCTTGCCACTAGGAAAATCACTAGGTGCATGGAAAACATTAGTTAGTTTGCTGTCTGGAAAAGTAGCTGCATAAAATTTCGCTGCAGCTTCTGCTTCTTTATCAAACCAGAGACAAATTGTATTTTTTGGTAGTGTATTCATTGTGGGTATTTTAATAGTTGTTGGGATTATTTTAAATAAGAGATATTTGCTTTTTTAGTACAAAGCTTCGTTTTTATAAAAAACGAATTCCGAAACTTGACTGTGTCTACTGAACAAAATCCTGATGTGGAATGAATCGTTCCGCCACTACCTCGCAACACTTCACAACACCAAAGAAAAATGTTCCTTACTTTCCTGATTTGGCGGGGGTGAAATTTTTCTTCAAAAAAGGAAAGGACACTTTTCTTTGGTGTTCCTTCTTACAGAAGCTGTCCACTCATTGGGTCTTTTGATTA
>CAZVFV010000023.1:0-1905 GCA_964626625.1 uncultured Candidatus Saccharibacteria bacterium
TATGTTTCAGGGTTCATATTAGAGAAAAGATTACTTAGTACACATTATACCTATATTTTTAGCAAAAATATAGGTTTTTGAGATGGTGGAATTTGGTCAAAGCTTGAATATTTATAAGTACACAAATATTGACATTTTGGGTCAAATTTGTTACGTTTTATATATCACCAACGGAAAAGTTAACCCTGTAAGGTTTCGTCCTTACAGGGCCTTTTCTTTTTTATACTCCAACTTATCTTTGAGATCGTTTATAAACCTTAAATAAGGTCTGCAGATCTTAACTTTCAACAAGGCAGAAAATTTATCTCTATTTGGAATTAGAATCGCTTTATTTTTATTTTGATCAATCAAGTATTTAGCTAAACAATAGAAGTCTCCATCGCCTGTGACAATTACAGCCTTATCATAATTTTTATATTCAATCATTGTTTGCAAAACAAGTTCAGCATCACAATTACCTTTAGTGCTACCATCTTTATACTTTAGTGTTGGTTTAAAAATACAAATAAAACCAGAATCTTGTAGTGATTTATACAAATCATTATTTCCTTCAACAAAACCTATAAATAAAAAAGCCTTAGTTACGTTATATTTATCTTTCAAATAAATTCGAAACCTACCCCAGTCAATTTTCCAACCAAGTTCTCGAATACTTAAATTTAAATTCTGACTATCTATAAAGGCAAAATTATTTTCTTTAACAACCTTTTTCATTAGTTAAATTAAACCACATTTTTAGTTTTTTGAGTTTATTTATATAGACATTATTCCTGCATGCATAGTCTAATATTTTAGTATATGCAATACTACTTCGATGAGAATTCAAAAGTATTTATCTCTCGAGGGCATAGCTTCTCGCCGCGAAGCTGAAAAGCTTATTAAGGACGGCTTAGTAAGCCTTAACGGTAAGGTTGTTACTATGATGGGTGTTCAAATTGATCCATCAAAAGATAAAGTTACCGTTCGCGGGGATATATCACAAAAAAAGACAACTATTATCATATACAAACCAAGAGGAGTTGTGTCTTCTCGAATCAAAAGAGAGGGAAAAACTATATACGACATCCTTCCTCAATTCGAAGATCTAGATATCATTGGCCGACTAGACAAAGAATCCGAAGGATTACTTATGCTCTCTGATGACGGTGTAATTGCAAAAGCTGTAACAGGAGATGCTCACAAAACAGAGAAAGAATATATTGTATCTGTTCAAGGCGAAATTATCCCCGCAAAACTCAGAAAGCTTGAAAAAGGTGTAGTACTAGAAGACGGACCGACTCTTCCCTGTAGTATCACTAACATAAGTAAACGCACTTTCAATATCGTAATACATGAAGGTCGTAAACATCAAATCCGAAGAATGTGTGAACGTATAAATCTAACCGTAACAGGACTCAAGCGAATACGTATTGGACCTATTGTACTCGGACAACTTGTATCTGGAGAATTCAGAAAACTGAGCGTGCAAGAAACTACTTCACTCAAATCTCCTCGGTAACTTAACTGTGTTAATTCAGATTTGAAAATATAAGATATTTAAATTGGTGACCCCACGGGGAATCGAAACTTACAGTTTCAGTACCCGTGTTTGGATATTTTTATCATTCTTTCAGAACTCAAAAATATCTCAAACAGGCTTCGATTCCCCTGGACTTAAAATAAAATAACCCCAGACAAGCTGGGGCAATTTTATTTGTGTCACGAGTTACTAAGTATTTTGTTGCTATTTGCACAAAATACATAAGTACTCGCGACCCCGCCTCGCCGTCTCTCGATAAACTCGAGACATGCTCCGGCTTCACAAATCGCCCAGACGACAAGTAGTTGTCGTCTTAGCAAAGCTACGATTTGTGACCCCACGGGGAATCGAAACTTACAGTTTCAGTACCCGTGTTTGGATATTTT
>CAZVFV010000023.1:2005-2380 GCA_964626625.1 uncultured Candidatus Saccharibacteria bacterium
GATTCCCCTGGACTTAAAATAAAATAACCCCAGACAAGCTGGGGCAATTTTATTTTATGTGACCCCACGGGGAATCGAACCCCGATTTTAGCCTTGAAAAGGCCACGTCCTAACCGTTAGACGATGGGGCCATAAAGACAGATAACACTTGTGCGGTTCGATTCCGAAGAATCGGTCACAACTCTTTTGCTCTGCAAAAGGTCGCGACCCCGCCTCACAGTCTCTCATAAATTCGAGACATGTTCCGGCTCTTGCCAGCGTACAGAAGCCAAGCAGTTGGCTTCTTATTTCACTTCGCTTCATACGCTGACAAGCCCCTCTTTAGCCTTGAAAAGGCCACGTCCTAACCGTTAGACGATGGGGCCATAAAGACAG
>CAZVFV010000023.1:2480-10812 GCA_964626625.1 uncultured Candidatus Saccharibacteria bacterium
AAGCCCCTCTTTAGCCTTGAAAAGGCCACGTCCTAACCGTTAGACGATGGGGCCAAGCTGGCTTTCTGCCAGAATGACTAATATCAAATTTCCAATTTCAAATGAAAAAGTAATCTGAATACGGAAAACTATAGCATTTTTTACCAAAAAGGCAAAAAATTATTCCCTTCTCTTTCTTCGAGGATAAGCAAACAATTGAATTTTATACGAACAACTAGACCTTTACATACAAATAACTTGCAGTATTATTTTAAATAGAACTGTTCCCCTCTCTACAACCTCTTTCTGAAAGGTCTGTCATGAAGGCTACTCATCTTAAGTCGACTCTTTGGATACTTGTCTGTATCCTATCTGTCACAAGTGTCGTACATGTTCTTGCTGTTGGCAACGAGCAGAAACCTCTTGAATTCATCTTCGACGACTACGCCATCAGCGTAAAGTACGGAAGTATCACTGAATTTGAAAAGACAGTCCACTACAAGGAATGCACCGACCTCACGATCTACTACAATGTAGCGCTCGGCATTGCAGAATCATGTGAACTTCGAGAAGCTGAGGTCGACAAAGACAAAAATGTTCTTGTCCTCAGTGCCAGACTCAAGCTCCCGAATGGTACCGTGACTTTCTGCGAGTGGCCTATCGGCAAATTTGTTGATCCATTGGCGGAAAAGAAAAAGACAAAACCAAATGTCCGCCTCTACCTCGCCGATCCACCTCGCAAGATTGTACTTGTACCAAAAGGCAAAGTGAAGTGAGGAAAACATCTCAACAAAAAAAGTCCGTAGTGTTTACCACTACGGACTTTGAATTTTTTTGAACGCCAGATTTCTACAACCTCGCAAGAAATCTAATGACTCCTGTTCTCCTCCACAATACAAAGCAAGACTAGAGATGAGATAACACTGACCCAAAAACCTCAATTTGATCTCATCTACCCCGAACCCCTCAAGATGACTTACGTCTGACAATTTCTCACACTCTTTTCCAAAGTCATCCCTTGAAACAAAAGAGCAAAATTTTGAGAACTGATCCCAGAGCTCATCTTCACTCAAGAGCAGATTATACTGATCCTGATAGAAGAAATTTGCCTTAGAAGCCACAAGTATCTGCAAATTGCTAACACGCAACCAAACGCGTGTTACTGCCTGTGTCCACAAGAGCACCCCAGGATCACACCTCCCTGATAAAACAGCCTTGTTGTTAGAAATACCCTTCACAAGAGAATCCTCCCAGATCACAAAAAAATCTCCTTCTTCATAGGGACCTTTGCAAATGTCTCTTAGAATTTGTCCTGCACCCTTAATTTCAGCACAGGGCGATGGACACAGAGTACTGCGTATGGGAACAAAAGTTATTGGATCGTTTGCACCCAACCCCGTAAGAACACTTTCTTTAACAACCACAACACCTCGCGCAGAAAAAGTATTAACGAAAGTGTCGATACGACGCAAAAAACCAGCAACCTGTTGAGTATACTCATGTATTGACATGAGACCCCCTTTGTTAAAGAACTAGAAAATCTAAACCCAAAAAACACTACACTAAAAATATAGATTTGTCAAAAAAAATCTGTTACGAACCCTTTAAAATAGGCTTATGCTAAGGTATAGTACAAATCTATGATTATCCTCAGTATCGAAACAAGTTGCGACGAAACAGCTGTTGCATTAGTTGAAGCACAAGGAGATGTTAACTCCCCTTCTTTTAAAGTGCTTGGAAATGCACTTTTAAGCCAAGCAAAACTCCATGAACAATACGGTGGTGTTTTCCCGACTCTTGCAAAAAGAGAACACAACCGAAACCTGATTCCTCTTTTTGAAAAAGCCTTAGAGAAAGCAGGTATGTTTAAAAAAGCAAACATAGATTTAACAGCTAAAAGCTCACAGCTCACAGCTATTTTGAACAGAGAACCCGAACTTCTTGAGCAATTCATGGCATTTGCTTCAACACTTGAAAAACCGCCGATCGACCTTATTGCAGTTACTCAAGGACCAGGATTAGAGCCAGCACTTTGGGTTGGAATAAGTTTTGCAAAAGCACTCTCAGAGCTTTGGGATATTCCAATGATTCCAACAAATCATATGGAAGGACACATTGCTTCTGTTTTGCTTCAGCAAAACAGAAGCAATGTGTCCGAAACAGCTAACAGCCAAAAGCTAACAGCTCTCTCATTTCCTGCGCTTGCTTTACTTATATCAGGAGGACATACAGAACTTATTCATATTGAAAAATGGGGATCATATAAAAAGATAGGAGAAACACAAGATGACGCTGTAGGAGAAGCTTTTGATAAAGTGGCTCGCATCCTTGGACTACCATACCCCGGAGGACCTGAAATCTCTCGTCTGGCTTCGCAAGCACGTGAAGCTAACAACCTACCCCGGCAGACAAGCTTAAAGCCTGCCTCGTCGGCAGACAGGCTAACACCTAACAGCTTTAAGTTGCCTCGGCCCATGATCCACTCAAAGGATCTTAAATTTTCTTTTTCGGGTCTTAAAACAGCAGTGCTATATATGGTAGAAAAAATCCCAAACCTAACGGAGGAAATTAAAAAAGAAATCGCCCGAGAATTTGAAGATGCTGTTATAGATGTCCTCGTCTCAAAAACAAAAACTGCTCTCGAAGAAACTGGCGCAAAAACCCTCATTATTGCCGGCGGAGTAAGTGCAAACAATGCAATTCGAAATACCTTTCAAGAGCTTGGTGAAGAAATTGATGTACAAGTCCTTGTGCCAGACATTAATCTTTCAACAGACAATGCAATCATGATTGCACTTGCTGGTTTTATAGAACACTCCCTATACCCTGAAAAAATCTACGAGAAGGATTTTAAAGCATTAGGAAACCTTTCTCTTTAAAGTTAAAAATAACTTAGAAAGCTTGGACAGACTCTGTTCTCTGTTTATACACAAAGAGAGCTATTCCCAGAAGAATCATTACGATAATAAACGGTAATACAAGAGAGAAAAGACCAAAGAGAGCAGTGAGGATGGTTGCAATACCTAATCCAACTATATATGTACCTAACTTTCTAGTTCGAACAAGAGTAAGAGGTGTTGATTCATTACTCATTTGATGAACGGCGAAGTTACTAACTATATAAATAATTAACAGTATAAAAAAGAAACTAAGTGTAGTGCGAATTAGTTCTGCACTACTTTTTGGCAAACTAAATAAAAGAGAGACCGCATCACCTCCGCTTGCTTTGATCCCTCCATCGAGAGCAAGTGCTATTGGTGAAACAGTTGAAGTACTAGGTGTATTTAAAATAGCAGTTGTAGTTGCAACACTCGATACTGTGGATGTACTACTTATCACAGAAATTGGTGCGATAAATGGCTTTTCAGATACCGTACTTGTAGCAGTTGTAGTTGCAACAAGTGGCTCCACAATAAGAGGCTCTACTATTTCAACTGGTTTTGGTGTAGATGTAGAAGAAACTGGTGCTGTAACAGAGCGAGAAACATATACTCTGATTTCTTCTTGTTGTGCAAATGTTAAAGGAAACGACGTATTGCAATGCAATTCGTTTATTTTCTTTTGGGTCAACATGTATACATATCCTGTACCTTCGGTATAACCCCATGGTTTTAGGATATCTTTTGCATATTTCTCTTGAAAACGTTTAACCGCGTTAAATGTTTGAGCATCGAACACCCCTGTGACGATGAGAGATTCCCCTTCATTCACTCGAAGAAATTCTTGAAGTTTGCGAACCTCCTCAAAGTTGTTTATCTCACCAAATTTAAGGTGAGTATTCATGTATGGACACCCTGTCAAAACAGGAGTTCCTACAACAACAGGAAAGGTTGGGTTTACAAACTGCACAGCATTATCTAATACAAGCTCTCGTCCAAAACTAAGCTTATCACCCGCTTTTGAAAGTGGGCGGAAAAAACGAGCTTGGACAGAATCTACATCAAAAGCTGTTACTTTATGTTTCATCTCAAGTGGAGCATGAATATTGGGCGTTCCCTGTTCATAACCCTCGAAAGATAATGGTAAACCTGGCACTGGAACAGACGAACTACCGTACAACACACGACCTGTTGCAGGTATATTTGTCTCCCATGAAATCAATACATTTCCTCCTACTCGTTCAATGCGCTCATTGAACACAACAAGAGGTGTTCCGGTTGACGCTTCAACTCGAAACCAAGACACAACCAAAAGAGCGAGGAATATTGCGTATCCCGCTTTTTTAAATATAGTAACTATATTGTTTTTCTTTTGTTGCATCAGTGTAGGTTTTTAATAAAGCTTCGATAAAAAATCAAACTGGAAAAAACCAGTAAACAAACAATGTACAAAAAGCTTAGAAGACAATAGGTTAAAAAATGAGCAGAGTCAAGACTATTTTGAATAAAAAACCATTATTTATAGCCATATTAAGTAATATTATGAAATCTGTTAATATATGTCTTTTATAAAGGACAAGATGTCCTTTATAAAAGACATATACATATGGGTTTATAAAGGACAAAATGTAGTCTTATTGGACACTTACACTAAAACGGTCCAATCTTGCATGTTGATAACAAAAATACAAACAACATTATTATATAAATGTCAATACACACTCTAAGGAAAAAATAATGATTATGATATGATATCGAAATGCTTCCTGATAAATTCTTAAAGCCATATGACCCAGAAGAAACGGAAAAACGTGTTTATAAACTCTGGGAAGAGAGTGGTTTTTTCAATCCTACTGTAGCTATCGATAAGGGCGTTACAAAAAAGGATGCCACCCCTTTCACTATCATGATGCCTCCACCAAACGTGACAGGTGTTTTACATATGGGTCACGCTCTCATGCTTACTCTTGAAGATATTTTAATTCGTTTTAAACGTATGCAGGGTTTCAAGACCTTATGGCTTCCGGGAACAGACCATGCAGCAATCGCAACTCAATCTGTAGTTGAAAAAGAGATAAGTAAAAAAGAAAAGAAATCTCGACACGATCTTGGTAGAGATGAATTACTTACACGAATCAATGACTTTGCCACCAAAAGCCACGACACTATCGTATCTCAGATAAAAATCATGGGGGCGTCGTGCGATTGGTCACGAGAAGCATTCACCCTTGATGAAAAGCGAAACCTAGCTGTTCGTACTGTTTTTAAAAACATGTATGACGCTGGTCTTATTTATCGAGGAAATAAAATTGTAAATTGGGATACTAAAGGTCAGACAACCATCTCTGATGATGAAATCGTATACAAAGAAGAAAAAACAAAGTTCTATTATTTTAAATATGGACCGTTCACAATCGGAACTGCCCGACCTGAAACTAAATTTAGTGACAAATATGTAGTAATGCATCCTCTCGATAAACGATACGCCGAATATACACATGGGCAAACAATAGATCTTGAATGGATTAACGGACCTATTACTGCAACGATTATAAAAGATGAAGCTATTGATATGGAATTTGGTACTGGTGTAATGACAATCACTCCATGGCACAGTGTTGTTGATTTTGATATTGCAGAAAGACACAAGCTCGATAAAGAACAAATTATTGATAAGTACGGAAAACTTTTACCTGTTGCTGGTGAATTTGAAGGTCAAAAAATAGCTGAAGTTAGAGAAAAAATTGTAGAGAAACTTAAGCAAAAAGGCCTACTTGAGAAAGAGGAGGACTATACACACAACATCGCAACTGCTGAGCGAACAGGAGGGCTTATAGAGCCTCAGATCATGAACCAGTGGTTCGTGAATGTTACTAAAGAATTCGTACTTCCCCACTCAACTATTTCGGGTATTGATTCAGGAAGTACAACGACCCTTAAAGAAATAATGATAAAAGCTGTTGAAGGAGGTCAGGTAAAAATAATCCCTGAACACTTCGACAAAACATATTTCCACTGGATACACAACCTTCGTGACTGGTGTATTAGTCGACAAATCTGGTATGGTCACAGAATCCCTGTTTGGTACAAAGGAAATGAAGTTTATTGTGGTATCAACCCTCCACAAGAAGAAGGCTTCGAACAAGATCCTGACACACTTGATACATGGTTTTCTTCAGGACTGTGGTCATTTTCAACACTTGGTTGGCCAGAACAAACAGAAGACCTTAAAACCTATCACCCAACAGATGTTCTTGAGACGGGATACGAAATTATTTTCTTTTGGGTTGCTCGCATGATACTTATGACTGGATTCTGCCTTGGAACTGTTCCTTTCAAGACTGTGTATCTTCACGGTACTGTTCGCGACTCACAAGGAAGAAAAATGTCTAAATCACTTGGTAATGGTATTGACCCGATAGATGTTGCCAAAAAATTTGGTGCTGATGCAGGACGTATGGCACTCATTATTGGAAATACTCCTGGAACAGATAGTAGAATTTCAGAAGACAAGATCAAGGGTTACAAGAATTTTGCAAATAAAATATGGAATGCAACCCGTTTTGTTTTGACTTCTATAGAAGGAGCGGACCTTTCAACTAAACCAAAACTTACTGAGGAACATGAAAAAAACTTACATGACCTGAATGCTCTTACTAAAGAGATTACAACTGATATAGAAAATTATCGTATGTATATGGCTGGAGAAAAAGTATATCAGTATTTCTGGCACAATTTTGCAGACGTTATTATTGAAAAAAGTAAATTACTTATTTCTGAAGGAACTGTTGAAGAAAAATTATCAGCACAATGGACATTGTTCGAAATATTAAAAACTACTCTTAAACTTATCCATCCATTCATGCCTTTTGTAACAGAAGAAATTTGGAGATTACTACCGATTGAAAATAAAAAACTTTTGATGGTAGAAACATGGCCAGCATAATTCATCTGCTAAACTTTTTAGACTAAAAATGTTGTAGAATTATCTTAAGTAAGAATATTATTCTAGTTTTGAAATTTTATTAGATAAAAAGTTAGAAGGATACATGCCTTTAGAAACATTATTTATCGCAGCTCTTGGTGGAATATTACCAGCATTGGTCTGGCTTTGGTTTTGGACAAAAGAAGATCGCCTTCATCCAGAACCTCGAAAAGTTCTTCTTGCAGCTTTTTTAGGAGGTATGATAGCAGTACCATTAGTTATTCCCCTACAACAATATGCATACGATTGGTTTGGAATGTTTCCAGTTTTACTTTTTGTTATCTGGGCAGGAATAGAAGAAATATTTAAATTTGGAGCCTCATGGTTTTTCGCCTTAAAACGAAAAGTGTGTGACGAACCGATCGATGCGATGATTTATCTTCTTACAACCGCTCTTGGTTTTGCAGCACTTGAAAATACCCTTTTCTTACTTCACCCTCTTGCTCAAGGTGATTGGACGCAGGTAATACTTACGGGTAATTTTCGTTTTCTCGGAGCAAGTCTTGTTCATGTTGTTTCTTCAACAGTACTGGGAGTAACCCTCGCTCTTTCATTTTATAAAAGTAAAACTACAAAAATCATATACGGCATTATCGGACTAACCACAGCCATCGCATTGCATAGCTGGTTCAATCTCTTTATAATAAAAAGTACGAAATATCCCGCATTCTTTGCTTTCATTGGAGTATGGATCGCTGTCATAATGCTGATGGTGGTGTTTGAAAAAGTAAAAAAAATATATCCTAATCAATAATTATGGCTAAAAAAAGATCATTTTTTGAAAGACTTACAGGTGCAGTGAGCGTTGAAGATTACGAGAACGACCTTGTTCCAGAAGAACCTGCTGAAGGAGAAAAAAACTGGATGGAAGAAGATAGTGGAGAAGGTCAACTTACTGTAGATGTATATCAAACGACCAACGAAATTGTTGTAAAAACAATGGTTGCTGGTGTTCGACCTGAAGACTTAGACATTTCAATAACTCGCGACATGGTAACAGTTAAAGGTAAACGTGAAGCTGAACGAACAGTAAGCCACGAAGACTATTTTCATAAAGAACTTTACTGGGGATCGTTTTCTCGAACAATCCTCTTGCCTGCTGAAGTCGATGTAGAAGAAGCTGAAGCATCAGAAAAGCATGGACTTCTCACAATAAAACTTCCTAAAATAAATAAAGACAAACAAGCAAAGCTCAGAGTAAAAGCGGGAAACTAAACAAAAAGCCCGTTAGGGCTTTTTGTAATGATAAATTTCAAATACCCAATATCAAGCAAAAACTCCCTTGCGGGAGTTTTTTTGGTGCCGAGGACCAGGTTCGAACTGGTGACCCTTCGCTCTTCAGGCGAATGCTCTACCAACTGAGCTACCTCGGCATATGTTGGATACTATAAACTAATTCACTATAATCTTCACTCTGATGTTATCAGCCAAGACAGCTACCTCGGCATATGTTGGATACTATAAACTAATTCACTATAATCTTCACTCT
>CAZVFV010000023.1:10912-11409 GCA_964626625.1 uncultured Candidatus Saccharibacteria bacterium
TCAGCCAAGACAGCTACCTCGGCATATGTTGGATACTATAAACTAATTCACTATAGACACAAAAATAAGTTTAATGAGAAAAAGCTCAAAAGTAAAGCTTCTTTTAGATCATTATTCAAGGATATTTCGTAGACTTTCAACATTGTCACCCAAACCAAATGTAGAAAGTAGACTTTCAACATAAGGCTGAATTAAGTAGTATGCACCCACCGCCGTTCCAATAATTATCACCCAATAGACCGTATGAAAAATACGCGTCCATTTTTGAGACCGACGCATTTTATTTAAAATTTTATTATTATCTTCTGCAAGTTCAAGTGCTCGTGTGAGCATGTTTTTTTCTTGTGGATCTAACATGAAGATTATTATACCAGAAGTTAGACTTGTGCCACCGGCAGGAATCTATCCTTACAGGATCAGTACCCCAATTGGATATTTTTTCAAAAATACCTCAATCGGGCTTCGATTCCTGCGCGACACTCACTGCGTTCATGTGC
>CAZVFV010000024.1:0-10317 GCA_964626625.1 uncultured Candidatus Saccharibacteria bacterium
TTAAAAATCCCATTATTGTAGCTACTATGCCAACTGAACTACCCAAAAGAGGTGCGAGGAGAAGTATTTCAGGTGCCCAACCAACAGGAGTAATAAAACATTTACCGCTGCACCCACAGCAAAAACAGAATCAGAACCCTTTACAGCACCTTCTTCTGCCACTTCTCAAGAACAACAAGAAGGGGTGCTGCGAGGAAAATCGATGAGTATGTTCCAGCAACAATTCCCACTAAAAGAGTAAGGGCAAAATGATTTGTTGAACTTGGTCCGAGGACATAGAGAGCGCCAAGCGCCAGAGCTGTTGTAAAAGAAGTATTGAATGATCGACTAACTGTTTGAGAAAGAGACTTTCCTGCTGTTTCTTCAAAACTTTCATTTGTACGATACTCATCTTTTAATTTTAGATTTTCTCGAATTCTATCAAACACTACGATTGTATCCGCTACAGAGTAGCCAAAGATTGCAAGAAGTGCGGTAACAAAAAGCGCGTCAATCTCATACCCTAAATAATAACCGAGAATAGCAAATACCCCTGTTGGGATAATAAGGTCATGAATAAGTGCAACAATCGCAACCAGTCCATACTTCCATGAAGCAACTGGTTTTGAAACCTTTCTAAAAGCAAATGTAATAAAGAGAATTATCATAAACACAACCAAAGAAAGTGCGACAGTTGCCTTTCCTTTAAGTTCTGCGCCGATTGCTGGACCGATATTATTAAACCTTTCAACCACAACAGTCTCTCCTTCTAATAAAACACCGAGAACACGTGTTCGTTCTGTTTCAGAGAGTGCTCGAGCACGTAACGTTATACCATTTTCACCTGAAGGACGGAGTGAATACACACCAAGATCAAGTGAGTTAAGACCCTCTTCAAGAGTTGTAATTGGAGGACGTGTTTCAGGATAAGAAATTTCAACAAGAACCCCTCCAGCAAAATCAATACTTGGTCGCAAACCATATATAAAAATCGAAGCAATTGAAGCTATGACCAGCAATACTGAGAATCCTAGGAATATATTTTTGTGCTTTATGATTTTCATATTCTTATTTTCCAAAACCTTTACCAAATAAAAAGCGAGAAATAGGACCTGATTCAGTGCCTCGAGGGGCAAATACATAGAGTAACAAGCGGTTAACTCCAATAGCAGTTATGAGATTCACCACCACTCCAAGCATGAGAACTAATGCAAATCCTTTAATGAGAGATGTACCGAACCAAAATAAAATTGAAGCAGTAATAATGTTTGAGATATTTGAATCACGAACCGATGACCATGCTCGAGAAAAACCTTCTTTAATTGATTCCTGAATACTTTTTCCTGAAGCAATTTCTTCACGCATTCGTTCAAAAACCAACACATTAGCATCAACAGCCATACCGAGAGACATAACAAAACCTGCAATTGCAGCCGCTGTCATTGTAACTGGAATAAGTTTAAACAAAGCGAGCATAACCACAACATAGATTGCGAGAGAAATAATCGCCAAAAATCCAGGGAGGCGATACCAAGCAAGAAGGAAAATTGCAATAAGTAAGAATCCGTACATACCAGCAATAACTCCAGCTTGAACAGCATCATGGCCCAAAGTCGCTCCAACAACTTGACTACCAACAAGTTCAATAGGAACAGGTAATGCTCCAAGGTTTAGATTACGAACCAACACTCGAGCTTCTTCGATTGAAAAACCTCCAGAAATAACAGCTCTGCCATCAGAAATTTCTTCTCGAATTACCGGAACAGAAATCGCCACTCCATCAAGAAATATTGCGAGAACTTTTCCCGTATTATCTTTAGTAAGTTTTGCAAAAAGTTCCTTACCTTCAGTATTAAACATAAGAAGTACAGAAGGTTCACCGAGTCCTGTATTTTGCTGAGCGAATTGTAATTCTGCTTTCTGTAAAAAACGACCCGTTAGATTTGTTGAAACAAAAACATCATCTGGGCCAAGATTTTCTATCTCTTCTTGACTCTGAGGTAAATTATCACGCTGTAACTTAAATTCTAAAAGAGGAGTTTTACCAAGAACGTCGACAGCCTTATCAATGTCAGTTACCCCAGGGAGTTCAACAATAAGTCGTTGCTCAGAATTCCCTGAAATAACACCTCCCTCTTCAACCTGAACAAGAGGTTCAGAAACACCGAATACATTCACTCTTCTTTCGATTACATCCTTAAGGGCTGTCATTGCCTCTGAAACCTGACTAGACTCCACCCCAGAAACATCGGCCTTATATACAAGCTGAGTACCACCATCGAGATCTAATCCGAGTTTAAAGGCATACTCTGAATTACCCTGCTCTGAGTTATATACAAAAAATCCTATAGCACAAGCTACAAGGACAATAATGACTGCACTTATTCTTTTTCCAAACATAATAGTATTATCCTACATGTTTTAAGAAAAACATCAATTATTCTATTTTTTCTTAGTTTTCTTACCGTACACCCCTTGTAGAAGATCAAGATCCTTATTTGTTGTAGTAAGTAAGTCCACATTCTTCTTTTCAAGTGCTTGAAGAGCCTTTAATCCACTTACATCCTTAATAGTTTTTTTGTACATTTCAATAAAAGCAGCGAAATCCTTAATAAAACAAACACCCCCTGCTCCCCGCCCACTCTGATGAACAGGATTGTTGTAATACGACGCATCTTTTGTCATATACGGATCTGCATTCATTGCTTTTTGTATCTCCTTGTAATCTGCACCAACACCTTCTGCTACGTCGTAAATAAAATTTGAAAATAATATTCTAAAAACACCGTGAACATTATGTGTGTATTTAAAAAGCTCTGCTTCAGAAGCGGTCATAATCTGCTCATAAGAACTTTTTGGTAAAAGACTCAGAACTTTTTTTGCGTGCTTTTTGTGTTGAGGTTTTTTACTTGGAAAACCTACAATATTCATAATCGGCTTTTTGGCATCTTTTTTGGCACTTCGAGCAATTAAAAATTCTGGTGAAAAAAGAACTATCTTATCGGGGTTTTTTTGCTGTAACTCATCTGTTGTTCCAGGAATAAGAGTTGATTTAATAACGGCTATTTTACCTTTTCCAACAAGAGAAAGTGCAGAGGCGACAATCGAACTATCAAAACCTTTTGAGGTGGTCGGTGTTGGCACAGCAATAAAAACAACATCACATGCTGTTATTGCTTCTTTATTATGAACATACATCTCTTCAAGAGCATAGCGGACCAAGGAATATCCCCTGTCCTCAAAGTCATCTGCATAACTTTTACCAATAAACCCTTGTCCAATAAATCCAATTTTCATATTTTTCACAAAAGAAACTATACACCACTTCGAGAAAATAAAGTTTTTACAGTCTTCAAGGAAATTTTAATATCAAGAAGAATTGATCGATTTTTTATATAAAATAAATCGTACGAAAGCTTACCTTTTGTTTCTTCTACACTAGCATTAAATTTTGGTGGTGATTTATGATAAATCTGTGCCCAACCAGAAAGTCCGGGTTTTATCAGATGTCTAATATTGTAATAAGAAATATCTTTTTCATACACTTTAACCAAAGCTGGTATTTCTGGTCGAGGACCAATAAGAGCAAGATCTCCCTTAAAAATATTCCAAAGCTGTGGAAGCTCATCAACACGACTCCTCCTTAAAATTTTACCAACACGTGTTGGAGTCACCTCTTTCGCAATACCATCTGATTCATTATGAACCGGCATTGTTCGAAATTTAAAAATTTGAATAATTTTATTATTCTTACCAATTCTATCCTGTTTAAAAAATAAAGGTCCTCCATCATCAATCTTTATTGCAATAAAAACAAAAGGATAGAAAATCAAAGAAACAAGCCCAAGAATTGAAGAAACTATAATGTCCATAGAGCGTTTCAAAAAGTCATAGGTAAATTTCGACATAGCAGAAATGTTTTCAAGAAACCAACTATATTTAACAAGCGAAAGTGGAATTCTATCAAATACATCCTCATATATTTTATGCATGTCTATAAAACGTACCTTTGAAAAAAGGAGATTGTATAAATGAGAAAGAACTGGTTCGATTTTATCGTTTTGCAAATCAAGAGCAATAATTTTTACATTCTCTGAATATACTCGTTTTAAAATTTCCTCTTGAAAATCGAGTGAGGAAAGCCTGTCTGCATCGACAGAAGAAATAAACTTAAGTCCATATCGATTATTATTGTTTACCTCATGAAGTAATTCTTTCATCTCGGAACCGCTACCGATAAGGAGTGCGTTTTCATAATAACGTGAACCAAACACGCTATATCCATAAATGCGCCAGTACAAAATAAATAAAAATGAGAGAGCTAAATAGATAAATAGATTTGTTTTTGGTGTGATACCAAGATAGGGAATGAAATAAAAGAAAGCGACAGCAAGAAGACTATTTATAATTTGGGCATTAAAAATAATAATCGGTAATTTACTTTTCAAAATTGCCGTATGTTTCTCATAGAGGCCCGCTATAAAAAACACGATAACCCAAACCACAAACAAAGCGGAAAAAGGAATAAGGTGAGCTTGAATAAGTTCACGACTTGGCACATCGTGATATCTAATAAAAAGCATCAGCCATAGAGAAATAAGAAAGAGAACAACATCTCCAATGAAGAGTATAAACGCCTCTTTACCACTTGAAATAGACATATAAAGGTGAGCTTTTAGCTTTCAGGTATTATCTGTTAGTTACAGGATAAAAGTATACCCCATGAGATATTTAAATACCATATTTAACTCTGTTTTTCAAACATCTCTTTCCCCAAGCAGTTTTCAGGTATTTCTTACGGGGTATATAATTTTAGGGGTAAGAATCAATCCCAGATGTGTATCACATAACTTGAAACAAAAAACTAATGAACATGATTGTTCATTAGTCAAAAAAATTTCCACCGCCACATTTTTGCAATCAAGTGAAAGTGTTCGATTTTAAAAAAGTGTTGGTTTATGCCGGGTGAGAAAATAAATTTCATTAACTGTCATTTCAGGACACCTCTTTATAAGATGCGTGTGCAAATCTTCCCGAAGTTCATCGAGAAACAGATGTACTTCCTCAAAAGTAACATATTCTTGCGATGCAAGCAGTAGAATTCCATCATCTGGACTGGTTGCCGGAACTGGTTTTGAAGATAATAAAACCACTAACTTCCACGCAATCTCATTCCTTCGCTCTAGTGTGAGTGGTAAGATTAACATTCCTTTCTAAAGGGTTAAATTTTATCCCCCTGCACTCTGATTTTCCTTTGTAGGAAAAATCGAGTACTCCCGTCAAATTTGATTGGTGCGACACGTCACACCAATCAAATTTTCCTCCTGTACACTAACACGATTTTATGGTAATTTCAAGTGTATGATAGAGGTGCAAAAAAAGAAGGTTTTATACATAATCACCAAAGGTAACTTTAGCGAAACTCCTCGGAAACCCACGGTTTTCCGACGCTCACTCACACTCACTGCCTTCCTCCACGGTAAAACAAATGTTTTCCCGACACCTTTCGAACGCCCCACTCCAATTAAAAACATATAACTTTTATGGATAAACAAAATTTAAAGAAAAAAATACTGTATATCATAACTAAAGGTAATTGGGGTGGGGCGCAACGCTATGTATATGACCTTGCGACCAATCTTCCAAAAGACCTCTATACAGCTGTTGTTGCGCACGGAGCAGGAGTTGAGCTTCCTAATAAACTCAACAAAGCTCACATAAAGACTATTACCATAGAAAATCTTGGTCGTGATATAAAAATCTGGAATGATATAAAAGTTTTTTTTGAATTACTCAAAATTTTTAAACAAGAGCGTCCATATATCGTTCATTTAAATAGTTCTAAGATTGGTGGACTTGGTGCACTAGCGTGTCGTTTCTATAATCTAACAGCTGAAAATTATAAATTAAAAGCTATCTTTACTGCTCACGGCTGGCCGTTCAAAGAAAACCGAAATATTCTCATGCGATACGTTATGAAATTTTTCTCTTGGCTTACTGTTTTTCTTTCTCACACAACAATCGTTGTATCAGAAGATGATTTTGAAAAATCAAAAAAATTTCCTTTTGTTACAGGTAAAATTCACACTATTCATAATGGTATTTCAAAATTCCCTCTCAAAGAAGGCTTTAGAGCTCGACAATTTTTAGGTAGTAATATCGCCCAAGGTACTTGGATAGGTACAATATCTGAACTCCATCCCAATAAAGGAATCGACAAACTTATTCGAGCTTATAAAGAAATATCTGAAGAATACAGAGACACAGCACTTGTACTCATTGGAGATGGGCAAGAAAGAAAAAACCTAGAATCACTTGTTACGAATCTCAACCTAAATAATCATATATATTTTTTGGGACATATTGAAAATGCCAGAGAGTACCTCAAAGCCTTTGACATCTTCACCCTCACCTCTCACAAAGAAGGTCTTCCGTATGCAATCCTTGAAGCAGGTTTCGCCTCACTTCCAGTTGTTGCATCAAAAATTGGTGGCATACCAGAAATAGTACAAGATGAACGAAGTGGTATTTTAGTAGAAAGTGAAAAAGAAATATACAAAGGTCTTCAAACACTTCTACATCAACCTGACATGAGAAAAGAACTAGGAAAAGAACTAAATGGATATATTCAAGAATATTTTAATCTTGAATTATGTATGAAAAAGACACTTATTTTGTATGTATAATTAAACTCCAGAAACACCCACCATTTCATTTTCAAAAATACTTCGATGAGCAACCTTTTTATATTTACCCATTCCAACAAGAATGCCGAGGCCCATGAATTCAGTAACAAGATGAGAACCTCCATAACTCATAAATGGAATTGTTGTTCCAGTTATTGGAAGTAATCCTATATTCATACCAACATGCACAATAAAGTGACTTACGATAAGTACAGCGAAACCAACGGCAAACAACATTTCAAAATTTGAAGCACCTCGAACTGCATAATGCAGAATTTTAAAAACAATAAATGCATATAAAACAAAAATGGCTAAGACACCGACAAAACCCCACTCTTCAGCAAAAGCAGCAAAAATAAAATCTGTTTGATACTCAGGTAAAAATTGAAGTTTGCTTTGAGTTCCATACCCTACCCCCTTACCTACAAGTTGACCAGAACCGACAGCAATAGTTGATTGATATGCGTTATACCCCGTACCTCGTATATCAGCAAGAGGATGGATAAAAGTCATGATACGCGCCTTCTGATAGGGCTGAAACACAAAGAGCCATAGGCAAGCAAAAGCCACAAGACCCAGAAACATAACGGCAAGTAAATGTTTTTTTGAAATACCAGAAACAAACACCATTCCAAACCAAATAGAGAGGATAATAATAGCTGAACCAAAATCTGGCTGTAATAATACGAGGGCAAAAATAGTTCCTGCATATAGAGCTGATATAAGAATATGTCTTACGTGTGCAATTTCAATATGTCTTCGAGTAAAATATTTTGCAAGCACTAAAATAATTACAAGCTTTGCTGGATCAGAAGGTTGAAATGAAAAGAAACCAAAATCAAACCAACTTTGTGCACCCTTAACTACATTACCTAAAACAAACAAAGTCATCAGAACAATAGTTGTAATCAAAAAAATAAACATTACCACGCTCGTTTTTCGTAAAAATCTCCAATCAATTTGTGTACATACAAAAAATAAAACGATCGAAATACTGAGGGAAATTAACTGTTTTTCAAAAAAATAATTATCACTTACAAAAGAATTCATAGTAATGAGCCCTGCAATAGAAACAAGAAATGCTGCAGAAAACAAAAGCCAGTCAACTGACTTTATGAAACGAGAATTAATAATGGTGTATATAAATGACATACATTAGGTGACCCTATTGTATACCCCGTGAGATAAAAATTCTAACTTAGTATTTTAAGGTTAAAAACAGCATTTTCTATATTTTTCTTATATCTCCTAACATGAAACGAGGCGAGTACTACCGAGGTTTACCCTGTTAGATAATAAAAGATCTATAAAAAGAAACGTAAAATGATTATTAAGACTTACTTTTATATTATTTAACGGGGCTGTACAAGTGGAATAATTTCAATTACCACAGGACCTTTTTTACAAATTTCTTGTGCTATACCTTTATAAATAGTACTCAAATCTGTTGAGTCTACAGTATTAAAATCATACTCAGAACCAGAGGCTAAACGACTCAAAAAGTCTGTATTTACTTTTGTACCTAAGGCAATTGTAAATATTTCTATACCACTACGCTTTGCTGCTTGTGCTTCAAATTCAGCATATTTCTCAGGATACAATTCATCTTCAACCTTTTGAGGATGTGTAGGAACGCCATCAGTTAAAAGAACAATAACCTTCCCTGCACCCTCAATCTGACGTGAAGAAAAAAGTTCTTCACGAGCGCGGAGTATGCCGTCTCCAATATTAGTATTCTGTCCCCCCTGAAGAACAATAGCTATTTTTTTAATAGCTTCTTTTACAGCTCCAAAATCTGTACTCAAAAGACTGTCAACAGGATTACTTGCTGTGGTACCAAATGAAACAATGCCGACCTTATCATCATTATCAAGCTTATCTACGAAAGCAAGAGCTGCATCTTTTACATTAGTTAATGGCTGAGGAGGGTTTGGACTATCATCATCCATACTTCCTGAACGATCAATAACAAGCGCAACATTTACTGGACGCTTACAAATACCCACATCAGCTTCAAAAGATTCAGGCCACGTAAACACAATATTTGACTCACTTGACGAACGTATACTTTCAACAAATGTTCGCGACACTCCAAGTGCATTTCCATTCTCATCAGAGACAATGACCGTCGCTTCAATATTGCGAATTTCTGAAAGAGAAGTATTTTCCAAAACAGCGTCAACGCGAGGACTTGTATCTACTCTACTTAAACGAGGATTCTTAACAAATATTTCAGGAGAAACACCTCTTTGTTTTTGCCACACAAGAGTTTTTTCAAATTCAAATACAATACGAGCTGGCGAAGAAGAAAGATTGAGATTACCCTCAAAAATCGCAAATTTCTTATTTGCAGGAACATAGACAGAACCTGTTTTTTTAATTAAAAGATTTCCACGCGCATCAAAAACAGACAGTGTATAGGGTGCTCGAATAACATATGAACTTACATTCGGATTCTGTACATACGCAACAGCGTTATAAACCCCGGCAGAAACCCTGAAGGTTCTCTGCCATAACACAAGTGGATCGAGGGCATCAGACTGACAAATAAGCACACACGAACCTCCGCAATCAATACCTGTTTCATCACCATTTTTTTTCAAATCAAAACAAGTTGGTGGTACATAATACCAAACCATAAAAATGGAAAATATGATTGTAAAAAGAGTGCCCAATACAATTGAAAGATATGTAATTTTTCTTCGAGTTGACCAAGAAATCATATACATAGTATAGACCGAAATGCGTTTCCTAAAAAGAGTAGTCATGTTTTACCTTGTCCTATCCTCGCTGCAATAGACGAGATATTAGGCGAGACAAGAGGGAAAACTTTGTTGCAGGAGTATCAACTCCACCAACTCTTTCTGTATGTGCGAATCGAGCCCCGAAGCAAAGCTTCGGAGTATTCTTCGTAATCACAATAAAAAAACAGGGGGTCAGCAATCTGACTCACCCTGTTATTGTGAGGAAAGATGAGTCCTACACACGTTCATCAAAACTTTTGTGGTACTACAAGTACCAAGTTATAACAATACGGGAGTGTCTCAAATCAAACCTTCAGCAATCAAATACTTAGTTCTGGCGACTAGCTACTTTCGCCCCGAAAGACTATCATCGCCTCAACAGGTTTTAACTTCTGTGTTCGGAATGGGAACAGGTGTGACCCCTGCGACAAATCACCAGAACTAAATATTTGATTTCTTTTGTTTTTTGAAAACTAAATTTTGGGCCCCACACTTAATTTTTATTAAAAAATTAAGTGTGGGGCAAAATTAGAGTGACGGGATTCGAACAGGCAACCTTCTTCCAGCCTGGAAGATGCTCTAGCTAATTGAGCTACACTCTATCTAAAAGAACAATTCCAATTTTGAGAAATGGAGCTGGAAGGACTCGAACCTTCAACCTTCCCCCACCACTTTTTTATTTTTTTATAAAATCAAAAAGTGGTGGGGGACGCTCTACCAATTGTAGCTACAGCCCCATTTTTTTGGTTTCCCAAAATTTAGTTTTCAAATTTTAATGTAAGTAATTTTTCTGTTGTGAATGATTTCACAAAACAGAACACAACGCGATTTTCAAATTTCCTAATAGAATCGGCTCATTAGTACTTCACGGCTCAACACATTACTGTGCGTACACCTAAAGCCTATCA
>CAZVFV010000025.1:0-10121 GCA_964626625.1 uncultured Candidatus Saccharibacteria bacterium
AAACGCGAGATGTGTTTTCATAAGATTCGAGCTGATCAGAAGCTCGAAGATGTTCAAGCTGATGTGCGTCGAATTTTTAATCGGTACGATCCTGTTGCTAGTGTACGCCGTGAATGTGAGCTCAATGCTGTTCAGCCTGAGAGAGGCTGTGGTTGTTGATGAGAGGTCTAAGAGAAAAAACACAAAGCGCTTCCGTAAGGAAGCGCTTTTTTCTTTTATAAAACAGAGAGGTGGGGACCTTAAAATAGTATTGATCCCGTTAGAAGTTGCGATTGTTCTCTGAGAGAAAAATACGGGTTTGTGATAGTAATAACTCGGGTAAAGTTTTGCTTCGTCCTATCCTCGCTGCAATAGACGAGGTATTAGGCGAAGCAACAGGGAAAACTTTGTTAGAGGAGTATTGGCCCCGCCGACTCTTTTTGTATTCTCCGCAATCGCAATAAGAAGCCTTAGAGTTGCTTTAATTTAAAGAAGCGCTATCTACTTCTAAAGGGATTGACATACACTACTAAAGATGATATTATATGCTATATTTTTAGTATAGACATGGACAGTCATAAAAAGGCAAAAAATAATACAAATCATAAATTTCCCAAACTTCAAAGGGAAGTTGATTCTATCCTAGAGACTTTTGACTCTATTGAGCTTAGTATTGATGGAGAAGTCTATGATGAAAAAATGGAAATTAACCATATGGATGTTGATGATGTTATTGCTGGTAGATCAGAAAAACATACCCCAAGAACTCGTCATAGTATTGTAGAAAAAGCTCGAAAAGATCAAAAAAAACAAGATCTTAAAACAGAAGAAGATAGAATACATTCTATTTCTGTTAAACGTATCAATACTGAATACGCTCACCCAAATGGAATACACATACCTCAAAAGAGTCGAGAACGCTTATTTAAAACCCTTGCATCTGTTTTTAAGCATCTTAAATTTTAGTTTTGTAGATTCGGTTCATATCTATGAAAAAACATCATACAGAAAAAAACATACCTTCAGAAACTAAAGAAGGTATTATTCTTGTCGATAAGCCAAAAGGCATTACGTCTTTTGATGTAATACGAAAACTCCGACAAAAACTTGGTGTATACAAAATGGGACATGCGGGAACTTTAGACCCTCTTGCTACAGGTCTTATGATTGTTGCTTTAGGAAGTTCGACTAAAAAACTTACAGAGTATCTTAAGTTGCCTAAAACATATGAAGCTGAAATTCTCTTAGGTACATCAACAGACTCCGGTGATATAACCGGCAAGGTGCTTAGGGATCAATCTGTCGAAGTGACTCTTCTTGAGGCTCAAAACGCTATACAGGGCTTACGAGGCACACTAAAGCTTCCTGTCCCAATGTATTCAGCGATTAAGGTTCAGGGTGTGCGTTTATACACAAAAGCACGAAAAGGGGAGGTTTTTGAAACTCCTATAAAGGAAATGGAAGTACATAAAGCAGATCTTAATGAATATTATAAAGAAAATGGCAAAGTAGTACTCCATGTGGTTTTTGATGTTGGAAGCGGTACTTATATACGCTCTCTCGCTGAAGAAGTAGGTCGTCGTCTTAATGTTCCGGCGACAATTCAGGTCCTTCGAAGAACTCGAATTGGAGATTTTTCTTTAGAACAGGAACACATAACTTTGTAGCGCTTTATGATAAGGTAGACATATGCGAAAAGTCTATATCATTCTTATTTTAATACTTCTCGGAGGACTATTTTTTGCATATGCAGGTAGTAAAAAAGATCAGTCTGTTACAAGTAAGGTAACTGCTCTTGAACTCGGCGTTTCCATTGTTAGAGAAGGAAAGGAAAAAATTGTTTTAGATACCAATAATGCATCTCTTGGGGATGTGGTTAAAACAAATGAAACAGGAATCGCTCTTGTTGAGGGCAATCATAGTACATATCTTGAACCACTGAGTTCTCTCGTTATTAAGGAAAATTCTAGTTCAGGAAATATTTTTGCTCTTGAGTCTGGAAAGTTGTGGGCACGTACAAGAAAAGTACTTGAAAAGGGTGAGTTTTATGAAATTGAAACAAATAATGCTCGTGCTGCTGTGAGAGGTACTTCTTTTGGAGTTCTACTTTCTGGTGGTTCAACAATAATTTTCGTGACTGAAGGTGAGGTTGAGGTAGTAAAGAAAGATAGTGAGGGAAACATACTCTCCAACACAAGTATTATTTTAAAATCTGGAGAAAAAGCTGTTGTTACAGATGATGGTATTACAAAAGGTCCTATTGGATCAGAAGATACAGATATATGGTTTTTAAAACATAATCCAGAGTGGAAGACAAAACAAGAAGAAGTAAAAAAAGTAGAAGTTCCGAAAATAGTTCCAACTTCTTCAGAAGTTAAGGATGTTTCAAGTGTGGAACCAAAGGTAGTTCCACAAGAACAGCCTCCTAAGTTTGAAGAACCAATCTCACTACTTTCTCTCCAGTCTGTGGTTCCAGAAGAAGTACCTTTTACTCAGAATAGTTTTTTAATAACTTTAAATGGTAAGGGTTTCTTAAAAGCTCGGGCGGTTGTTGTCGGTAAGGTTTCCATACCTCAGTTTGCTATTTTAAGTGATTCAAAAATTCAGTTTGATATAACACAAAATGATATCCCGCCAGGCCTGTATGATGTTTCTGTGGTTAATATTTCAAATGTGATTACGATAAAATCTCAATCTTTACGTATACTTGATCAACCAGTAGATACTGGAAAGCTTCGCTAATTTTTTATGAAACAAAGGGTTATAACATCATGTATTCTTATTATGTTGGTTGTAATGCTTGTTGGTATAGCATACAGTTTTTCTTTTTTTGATACATTTCAGGAGAAGATTATTGATAGATTTTTTGTTAAAGAAATACCTGTAGGTAATATAGTACTTATTGCTATTGATGATCGAAGTATTAATGAGCTTGGTCAATGGCCATGGCCACGAGCATTATTTGTTGGGGCGATACAAAAATTACAAAATACTAAAGTTATTGGTTTTGATATAAATTTTTCTGAGCCTTCTAGGATAGGTCCTTTTGATGATGAATCTTTTACACAAGCTATTGATATTTCAAAAGTTCCCATTGTTATGCCGGTTGAAATCAACAAGAGAGGATTTGTCTCAGTTCAACCGACTGATTTTATACGACCTCATGTGAAGCTTGGTATTGTAAATATTTCAAGTGACACAGATGGAGTTTTGAGGTTCATGAAGTCAGGAACTACTACACCACTTTTTTCTGAAATTCTTTCTGGAAAAAGCACGGAAGGTAAAAAAGTCCGTATTAATTACAGAGGTCCAGAGAAAACATTCTTAACAATTCCATTTATAGATTTAGTAGAGGGTCGTATACCAGAGCGGATAACAGAAGGCGCCCATGTTCTTATTGGTGCAACAGCCCCGAATTTACATGATTTTGTTCAGACTCCATTTGGTAGGTTACCTGGGGTTGAGTTTCATGCAAATGCTATAGATACACTAGGGAGCGGGAAATTTTTTAAGGAAACATCTGGTTTTGTTTCTCTTGTTTTGATACTACTTGTGGCTGGTCTTGCCCTTCTTTCGGTGCTTCTACTAAAACACCTTACAACGATTCTTGTTGTTTCAGCGATAGATTTAATTTTAATTTTTATTACAAGTCTTGTTTTATTTTCCTATAAAATAATCATTCCTGTTTTGTATCTTGAGCTTACCTTCATACTTTCTTTCGTTGTTCTGATTGTGTTTCAGTACGTATTTGAATCAAAAGAGAAGCGTTTTATTAGAGAAGCTTTTCAGTATTATTTAACACCTGATGTGATAGAAGAGCTTATAAAGAATCCTGACAAAATTGCTTTAGGAGGTGAGAAAAGAAATATGACAATCCTCTTTTCTGATATAAGAGGATTTACAACAATATCTGAAAAATTGTCTGCAGAAGAGTTAACGTCACTTCTTAATGAATATCTAACAGCGATGACTGACATTGTTATGGATGAAGGAGGTGTGGTTGATAAGTATATTGGAGATGCAGTTATGGCTTTTTGGGGAGCACCTCTTGTGAATAATAAACATGCAATTGACGCTTGTGTTTCTTCGGTCAAAATGGTTAAAACTTTGAGTAAACTAAATGAAGATTGGGCTAAGTGTGCCTTACCTCGAATTGATATTGGTATTGGGCTTAATACCGGAGATGTTGTCGTGGGAAATATGGGGTCACGCTCGAGGTTTAACTATACCGTTATGGGTGATGAAGTGAATCTGGCCTCGCGTTTAGAAGGGCTTACAAAATACTATGGGGTAGCATGTCTAGTTTCTGAAGAGGTCTATACACAAGCTCAAAGTGATACGAATCTTCTTTTTAGAAAGCTTGATGTTGTATTAGTGAAGGGTAAAAAAGAACCAAAAACAATTTATGAACTAGTTGCTGATGCGTCTATTTTAGATATTCGAGAAGATTTTGAAAAAGCACGGATGCTGTATGTGGAAGGTAAGTGGGGTGAAGCTCTTCGTGTTTTTGAAAAAATCCTTGATAAAAAAGCTCAGGATGGTCCTACAAAAATGTATATAGAAAGATGTAAGGTGTTTCTTAAAGATCCACCCACTGACTGGAAAGGGGTATATGAGTTTAAAGATAAATAAAGTCCTCATCCTATCATCACTCAGAGTAGACGGGGTATGAGGCGAAGCAACAGGGAAAATTTTGTTAGAGGAGTATCGGCTTTACTGATTCTTTTTGTATGTGCGGATCGAACCCCGAATCAGAGCTTCGGAGTATTCTCCGCAATCGTAATAAATACACGAAATAGTTTTTGATATATAATATAAGAATGCACAGTCCTCTGTTTTGCAAGATAGATAACGTGATCATTTCTTTTATGAAAAGGTTGTTATTTCCTTTTTCAAGAATTGCTTTGTTCACAGTGTTTTTCTGGTTTGGAATTTTGAAACTATTTGATGCAAGTCCAGCCAATACTCTCGTATCTGATCTACTTGAAAAAACACTACCATTTATTACATTTGGTCATTTCATAATTCTTCTTGGTGTATGGGAGATGCTTATTGGTCTCGCGTTTCTTATTCCTCGAATGGAACGTGTTGCTATCGTACTCCTTATTCCTCATATGATTACAACATTTATCCCTTTAATTCTCTTGCCTCAAGTTACATGGCAATCTTTTTTTGTCCCAACATTAGAAGGGCAGTACATTATCAAAAATTTAGTGATTATTGCACTTGCTATGGGTCTCGCTGCACATTTGAAACCATTTGAGCCAAAGCATAAAAACTGTTGACATAATCTACAAAAAAGGTATAATTGATATGTAATCACTGTGTTCAAACACAGATTTTTTTGTTTCAAAAAACCATGTCTTTTGTAGTCACCTTACCGCAAAAAAGAAATATTCAAAGGAGAGATGCGGTCCACTATTTATCACCTCGAGAAATTGAGTTTTTTAAGGGTTTTTCAAACAAGGCGAGAGGGTATATGTGGTTTATGGAGCGTCTTGCTGTTAAAAAAGCTATACGACTTTATTTTGAAAAAAAACGTCACGTAACCATACCGTGGAACACGATAGAGATTTCTCAAGATAATACCAGTACTCCATCTTACAAGATTCTTTCGGGTAGACATTTAAAATATGAAAGAGATACAAGTATTTCTTTCTCTCATGTGGGGAATATTGCAATTGGTGGAATTATAACTAAAAGCATAGATGGATCCCTAGGTGTTCATGTTGAAAAAATACGAAGGTTTAGACAGAGTTTTTTAAAAGCTTTTTTAACTAAAGAAGAGGTTGGTGAGGTAAAACGATATAAAAAACCTGAAAACAGAAATAAAACAGCAACTATGTTCTGGTCAATCAAGGAAGCATATCTCAAATATCGAATACCTAAAGTTCATCCGAAAGAAATAAAGATTGTACGTTTACGAAAAGATATGTATGAAGTGTATGAATGTATTAGTTCTAAGTGTGTACTTAAGGCGCAGGCAAAATCTTGGGTTCCACAAAAAGGATTTGTTGCTTCTGAGGTATATATTAAATAATCAAGTACTTATTTTTACTGACATAGTTTTGTGTCAATGTATAACTAATTTATTCACACAAAAATAAGTGCTGGATAAATAAGAAAAATCCCGGCTCATAAACGGGACTTTTCTTTTTTCTGGTTCAGCTTACCCTTTATCCGTGAAGAGTGTTCCGCTGTGCTAAAAACGTGTGGTATCCTCAGTCGAGGCATATACGTCCTCAAACGATTCGGATTCCTTTAAAAAATTATTACCGGAAGTCTTTCACGTGATCGAGAGTAAACCTAATCTAAAGTATGGACCTGTTATATTGAAGGTCAAGGGCATTTTTTTAGCAAAAAGTTCATAAGGTGTGGAAAACTTGTTGATATATTGTGTGAAAGTAATATAAATCTGTTTACAGCTGAATTTATTTTAAATACATATTCTTTAAAAAGCATTAATCAGAGCCATTTTTTATTTGTGAGGCATTGAAATAGTTTTTAATTCAAAATAAAATACAAAAATATTTTTTGTCAAAACAATAAAATTTTGCCTCGCCCTGTCTCTACTCAGAGCAGATGAGGTATGGGGCGAAGCAACAGGGAAAATTTTGTTAGAGGAGTATCGGCTTTACTGATTCTTTTTGTATGTGCGGATCGAACCCCGAAGCAGAGCTTCGGAGTATTCTCCGTAATCGCAATATAAAAACCGCCTTATTTTCATAAGGCGGTTTTTATATACATACTTAATTACATCGATTACATTTGTTTCCGCTGAAGAGTATTTTTACTCCAGCAAGACCAATAAGCAGATAAATCACTGCTGTTAGGGTTGTTGAGCTCACGAGCATTTCAAGAACGTTTACATCTTGTTTTCCCATAAGAGCAGAAAGTCCCATGATGCCCCAGTTTATTGCTCCGATAACAACAAGAATCCATGAACATGAAGCTAGTCCCATCTTTTTATTTTTCATTGTGTGTATTTCTTTTTATAAAAAACGACCTTTATATTAAGTATACACAGTGATTGCATTTTTATCTGGTATAGTTGTTAGTATGAAATTTAAAGCAGAAATAGAAAACAGTATTGTTGTTCTTTCCGTAAGTTCAATTGTAAGTGATGTTGATCTTGAAGAGTTTAAAGTGTGGGTAGAATCTGTAAAGAGTGTGGTTCATGAATTGTACGATAAGATTGGAGGACCTATTCCTATTCTTGTTGATGTTTCAGAGCTTAAAGAATATAGACCTGAAGCATTTGAATTACTCGCTAAGCTTTTAAAGCATGATGAGCCCTTAACTTCCAAGATAGCTCTTCTTGGAACGACAAGTTTTTTAAATTCATCTAAGGACGCACTGTCTGCCTATGCAAATGTTAAGACTCCTATGGAATCATTTACTTCAATTGAGGAGGCTTTGGCGTGGCTCTCTAATTAAGGTTGTAGTATTTCTTCTGGTAGTATAAATACTTTTTTTACCTCTTCAAACTGAAGGGCTGTTTTTTCTATTTGAGCTCGAATAAGTCCTATACGACAAGATCCACCTGAAGTAAATCCAGGAACTTCTGTGAAGGTCAGTTCTAAGGCATCTTCGTTTAGTTTTGTGGTAAGGAGTTTAAATTCTGTATTTGGAAACTCTGTGCTAAAACCAGCAATTTTCGCATCGGTACCTAGTTCATTTGATATGAGTTTTTGTATGACTGATTCTGGTGTTTGGATTGTTCGAGAGCTTTGTTTTACAGGAAGTACTGCGCGTGTATCACAGGTAATTTCTCCACCATTTAATTTTCTATCTTCAACTTCATTGTAGTAATAAATATAAAAGTTTTCTTGTGAAAGAAATTGAAATACATAAATAAGACCGATAGCAAGAATAAAGATACTAATAAGGTAAGCATTTTTCATATACTATATAGTAGCAAAATGTATAAAATATTCCTTATTTCCGTCACCGCCTGAAATAGGAGATTCTGTTTGTGATTTATGTATAAGTCCTAGTTTTTCTCCAAATTGTTTAATGTTTGACACAGCTTCTTGTTGTAAGACTTCATCTCTTACAATGCCATTTTTTGTGTGTTCTTTACCTACTTCAAATTGAGGTTTAACAAGAGTAATAATACAACCATCTTTTTTAAGATATTTAAACGCTTCTGGTAGTACGAGGGCAAGTGAAATAAAAGATACGTCAATTACGATAAGGTCAGCTAATTCTGGAATATCTGCATTTCGAATATCAGTCTGTTCCATTAGAATTACACGAGCATCTCCTTTGAGTGATGAATCAAATTGATCTGTACCAACATCAATTGCATAAATCTTTGAAGCGCCCTTATGGAGTAAACAGTCAGTAAAACCTCCTGTTGAAGATCCTATATCAATACAGGTCATATTGAGAGGGTTTATATTAAACTTCTCGAGTGCATGCGCAAGTTTTGTTCCGCCACGACTTACAAATTCTTCTGAGTTATCAACTTCAACTTGAGCAGTGTCAGCTGTCTGTGATCCTTGTTTGGTAGCAATGGTATTATTTACTTTTACTTTGCCACGTTTAATAAGGTCAGAAGCTTTACTTCTGTTTTTAACTAAACCTTTTTTAACCAAAAATATGTCGAGCCTTTCTTTCATTTTTTTAATTTAGCACAAAACAAAACACCCCGCTTGCGCGGGGTGTTTTGTGAAGATTACGCCTTGGCTACTTTTGTAGCGAAGAGGCCTTTTTCATTCTCAGCCATTTCAAATGTTACTTCCTCGCCTTCGCGAAGAGAATCAAATGAACCGCCTTGAACTTCATTAGCATGAAAGAAAAGGTCTTTGTCATGTCCCTCTCGAGAGATGAAACCATAGCCCTTATCTGTCTTCTTCTTTAGAATTCCTTTTTCCACTGTATTTTTGTAAAAGAAGCGAATAATTACCTCAAAACGACGTCTACGAAGTAAAAATCAACCTTCTTTTACTCTTATGATAGACAAGCATTTTGACAAGAACAAGTATAGCAAACCATATACATTTTGTCAATCTTTTTTAGGTATTAATATAAAATAGGTTACTTGAGCAAGTCTTGCTCAAGTAACCTATTTCTTTAACCAAAAGGCCTTGAAAAGTGCCTCTCGAGTTTTTGCTGGATCTTTCGTATAGACCCTGATCTCTTGGATAGTTACCCCTCCTCTAATTTTTACTAAAAATCCGGAAGGGGTTTCGGTAAATAAGATTTTTCTTTCTCCTGTACCGATTTGTTTAATTATACCTAAGGATATTTTTGTAATCTCCGGTAATTCTTGAGCAGTTTTGATAATACGCTCTGCCTCATCGATTACAGTCGTATGTGAAGATGTTATTTTTCCTCCAGCAAGATGTTTGGGCATAATTTTCCTCTATAGAAGGAGGTTACATGTTAAAAAAACTAATAAGCTGAATGTGACATTATTATATATTATTTTTTTGTTATTAGATCTGTAATGGTTACATATTTTGAAATTATTTTCACAACTTAAAGTAGAGATACTCACTTTCTTTTTTCTTATTTGTATGGTATTATTTATTCAAATAAACTTGTTTCACTTTGGGTTTCCAAGGGCAGGTTTAGGGGTTTGTAGCTTGAAGGAATCTAGCTATGAAAATGTTCTTCATGTCTCTTGTCGTTCTGATGTATCTCGCCCTGTCTGGTTGTGGGTCTTCGCGTGATATGACCCAGAAGGAGGCCTCGACATTCGTCGGGGAGATTGAGCGATATAACGAGCTGATGGGAGAAGGTTTACAACAGGAGAATGCTCCGAGGGTTGTTGAGGATATGCCTCAGCGAACATTGGATGACATGCTTCGTGACGGAGATGTAATTATCGGGCGACTCAATCACTGAGGAGATGCCACTTCGGCTCAAGTTACCCGATAATGTGGGGTGGGGAGAAAAAACACAAAGCCTTGGGAAACCAAGGCTTTTTCTATAAGTAAAAAAAACGGTTTTGAACCGTTCTTTTTACTTTCGCTTTTTCTTTGCTATTTTTTTATTAAGCATTGCATGCTTAATTGCTAATCTTTTCGTAGTTTTTTTTGAGCGAGATGTTTTTCTTTTTTCTATACCTGTTCGTCTTTTTGCATTTGTATATAGTTTACACTATTTTATTCTTCTGTTTGCACCTCTGAGCG
>CAZVFV010000026.1:0-9992 GCA_964626625.1 uncultured Candidatus Saccharibacteria bacterium
AACAAAGATACAAACATATTTTAATTATACGTCATATTATACTTAACTTAACACTTGCATCAAACAAAAGGAAACGACAAGATTTAAAAAGGGGGCTTTGTTCGTAATCCAAACTATGATGCTTCTGACTCCCCTTTTTATAACCTGCATATATCCATAAGCGGTAGCAGTAAAAATCACCATCAACACCGCACTTTCACCTTCAACATCGCCATCAACGACCCAAACCTTTCCCGATTTGACGCACCGCAACTCTGCAGCGGAATAAATGCAGTAATTGATCTGGATACAAAGTTTGTCCTATCAGTAGCTGCGGCAGATATTGGCAAGCTGGAGGAATTGTGGTGATGCTGGTGAAGGTTGGGTTGGGATAGTTTGTTTTGTACAAGCCGGATTTTGAGAAGTTGTTTGGCAAAAGAGCCTGTTTTTAGTGACAAGCTATTTCAGGACAAGACACTGTTTGACTGGAATTTCCACTTTAATGAACAAACAAATGATTATAATAAAAGCCGAAACCACTTTTTAAAAGACGGCAAAGACATGGCTACATTCGAAACCGCTTATAGCAGCAAAACCAATGAATGCACTCCCCAACAAATTGAAGAGGTTAATATTGCTCAGGATAAAATAAGGGCAATAAAAGAATCAGAGCCTAATCAAGCTAGAATACTCAACGACATAATAGGAAAAAAAATGGGACAATGGACATTCAGATATTCATCTGAAATTCAAAATGCTACCATAACGAATACTTACAGAAGTGATAACTCAAACGAATATGCAATGGAGTTTTTACTGCAAGATTATAATACACAAAATATGTTTCATGCAAAAGCCATAATTATTTATACAAATGACTTAAATACTGGATGGAATTATACGTCGATACGAAACACCTTATACGAATCTTATGTGAATGCAGAACAAAATTTTAATGGTAGCGAATTAGTTGTAATCTCAAAGTATGCATATTTGTATGAACTACCAGATGCTAACGCTAAAATAAATTTAGGGTTTAACAAGGGTAGTAAAACACCTTGTTTTGAGATAGTCAATGGTTTTGTTAAAACAACTTATAAGTACAAGAAAGCATCACATGTAGGTGGGATATTATTAAGCGATCTGGATTATTCAGATTTTATTTCTCCACCAGTGACAAATAGTCAAATTAAATAACTATTAATTATACTTTAACCCACATTGCTGGATATTCCAACCAAACAGACTCCACTTCTGCAATCTAAATTGACCCCTCCAAGTTGACTGTCATCTTTGATTTATTAATAGTTGTTTTTTGCAACGTTTGGCTAAGTTAGTTTTAATTTTTCAAATCAAATATTTCTTCATTTTCCAGGTGCCTTTTTTTTCTTAATGATTCACCCTTCATTTCAACCCGATGTCCATCATGTACAATACGGTCTAAAATTGCATCTGCAATGGTTTTTTCTCCAATCTAATTGAACTCATGTAATTTCATGAATGAATATCTCACAAATCAAATTCAAATCTTCAAAACTTTATTCAAAGGGAGAGAAGATGTATTTGTAATTCGTTGGGAGAAAGCGAATAAGAGTGGTTACATGCCTGCATACTTTTATGACCCGTATATGTATCGGGCACACAAAATGAAAGGTGGCACTTTTCAGAATTATAATGACAAAAGTTATTTAAAACTCACAGACCAAACAATTGCCAAACACTTAAACGGAGAACAACACATTGGTATTTATCCTTTGCTGCCAGACAACACCTCATGCTGGAGGGGTTAAGTTATTTCCCCCCCATTTTACCATACTTTATATGTAGAATTTGGCACAAGTATTGCACTCATTAAAATTAATGTATTAGATGATTTGCTAATTACATGAAATAATTTTGTATATTTGAAACCCTGTAAGCCCACAACTTGCTGGATTGTTTTCTTTGACCCAATACACAATTGAATACCTGATTTGCAGCGCTCCGGATAATTAAATTAAAATTTGATTGGTTTAAAGTTGAAGTCAATATTTTAAAGAAGTATAGTTTAAATTTTAATATATGGCTGTAATTGACCTGGTTAAATGGGATCCACAAGGACCTGTTACTTTATTTGCTTACAAATTTCCGGCAAATAATCTGAGTACTTATACGCAACTCATCGTACAAGAGACGCAAGAAGCGGTATTATTCTCAAAGGGTCGAATGGTGGGAAAGTTTGGTCCCGGTAAATATACTTTAAACACTGAAAATCTACCAGTTCTTCGTAATTTATTTGGTTTGCCATTTGGTCAAAAAAATCCATTTACAGCTGAAGTTTGGTTTGTAAATAAAGTGTGGACATTTAATATTGATTGGAATATTGATAGAATGGATATTCATGATGCAGATTATAATACTGGTATTCCGCTTGTAGCAAAGGGGACTTATGGTCTTAAAATTGAAGATGCAGAGCGGTTTTTATTAAAAATTGTAGGGACAAAAAATGTTTTCGATCAACATGATCTAACAGATCAATTTTATGGTGAATTTTCCTCTAAAACGAAATCTATATTAATGCAAGAAATGATGGCAAATAAAATTGGCATAAAACAAATTTCTGCATTCTTAGATTACCTATCAGAAAAACTGCGGTCAAACATGGCAACTTTTTGGCAAAATATTGGTTTTGACTTAACTAAATTTTATATAACAAGTATTGAGGTAGATGGGACTACGGTTGAAGGTAAGCGCATACTAGAAGCTATTTCAAGGCAAAGTGCACAGTCTATTGGAGGCTACACATGGCAACAATCCCAAGTATTTGAGGTTGCCAAAGATGCCTTTACCGGGTTAAACAATGATTCAGGTTTATTGGGTGTAATAATAGCATCCAATATGATGAATGGATTAGGAAACGGCATAATGCAAACACCGGAAATTAAGCAAACATTTTCGAAAAATAATGATGATGGAAACGTTAACCAAAATTTAAATAGTGGAAAGGAAATTTATTGTTCAAATTGTTCAAACAAGTTTTCAAACAATTTAAGATTTTGCCCGGGCTGTGGAGATGAATATAACCCCTGTCCCAAATGTGGTACTGATAATGACAAATCTGCAAAACGATGTGTCAGTTGTGGAAATGCATTGTCCTCGTCTCAACAAATGTGTTTAAATTGTAATAGCGTATTAGACTCTAGTGATGAATTTTGTGGAAATTGCGGAAAATCGGTAAATGAAGATAAATGCACCCGTTGCGGCTCTGTATTAACTACTCAAAGTAAGTTTTGCCCAAAATGCGGCCAAAAAAATTCTTAATGCAAAATAACATACTCGATGATAAAAAATAAAATACTTTCAAGTTTATTGCTGACAGTTGGCGAGGCAATCATAATTCTTTGCTTTTTATATTTTGGGCGAAACAGCGATATATCAATTTTATCACTTAATATAGTTGTTACTTCAATAGTCTATCTCATTTTATTTATTGATACAGTCTCGCCTCTAGTAATATTTAAAGATAAATCACAACTGCCTGCGGGATCTATTGGAATAAGATGGTTCTTTACTTTTTTTTATATCCTGTTTGCATTAATTGTAATGGTGGTATTCAATCTAATATTCAATATTAATATTGTTAGCCAACTTTTAATTCATGGCATTTTGTTTTTTATGTTACTACTTGGTTTTTATTTTGGATTTTCATCCTCACAAAATGTCGATTCAGTAATGGCAGAAGAGAACAAAACGCGTGTTCAGCTTGGGGAAATGCAAATATCTACAAAAGAGGTCGTTGCCAAATTAGAGCAGATGAAAAACATGCCTCCTGAATTTCTTTTAAGAATGAAAGTCCTTTTGGAAAATTTGCGTTTTATCTCCCCTTCAAATACTTTAGAAGCATCGAATTTGGAAGAAAGTTATTTAATGGAAATTGTAAAATTAAAGGATTGCCTAATCGATTTCTCCCCTAATATTTCTGATGTAATTACCTGTATAGAAAATTGCGAATCGCGGTACAAAGATAGAAAACTGGTTTATTCTAACTAATTTAAAATAACACACATGAAAGGAAAAATATTTTCAGAATCTTCAAATATATACCAGGATCAAGCAAAGATATTATTTAATTATTATCAGCAAGTTGCAGATAGGATTGTCGAGGAGGAAGAAAGAATTGAAAAAGAGATTTCTGTTCTGGAGGAAGAGCATACTGCATTAATGCATGATCTTGCAAATGCAAAAATGTGGAAATGGATTTTATGTATACTAATCATACCATTTATTATTTTTCAGATTAGGGAAAATAATTTAAAAAAGCAAATTCTTGTTTTGGATGGAAGAATTGAAGAATTTCAAAATATGCATAAAGAAATTTTCCGCGACTATAAGGTTACTAAATTAGGTATTGCATATGTACCTATTGCTGAACAAATAAAATATGAGAATAAAAGTTTTATTGTTGATCATACTGGAATGGTTGGCCAATCAGAAGTGAAATTGCAATTGTCAAAACAAAACGATTTATTAATTGACAACATTGCAAAATTGGAAAAATTGACAGCAGAGGCACCTTTGGTGGAAACTTCCATTGATACTGAAGAGGTCAATACGCAACAATATTCCCGTTCGATTCAACAAATAAATCAACATGATTATTTTGGTAAACTTGATCGAACCCTTCGTACAATTTCATTTTGTATGGACGACCTGGATATAACCTCGGTTTCGCTACCATTAGTTACAGCAAACAGCAGCTTTCTGCAATTTATAAAAGAATTTGCAACATTTGATATTCCAAAAGGTGCCCCTTCTTTTGAAATATTTGATACAAATAAAAATACAATTGATATCGCAAAATTCGAGAAATTAAATAAGTTAAAAGATTCATTATCGAGGGATACGGCAAAATTTGAGGATGTTTTAAAAAGTCTTATGATTACTATGGCTAATTCAGTTCAGGCAATTACTGCCCTGAAAATTGCATCAAGTAATAAAATAGTGATGGAATCTAATAAGATACTTTATAAAATATTAAAATCACCCTATAACCATTATTCGCCTGTATTAGAAGCAATGGAAATTGAAAGAATTAGAAATGAAAGTTTTAACTATGGTGAAACTGTTCAGGATTATATCCCTTTTCAATTAAAACCTAGTTCCCGTGTTAAATATAATTTACTTTCAGATACTTGGGTAGCTGAGGATGGAAGTACTACAAATTTTCCATTTGGAGTGCATCAGATCATGGAGGAGATAGTTAGTCCTATGGTTCAAAATTTAATGCAGGAAACAAGAATCGAACGGCTTAAAATATATAATCACATAAAGGATCAAAAAGTTAGCTATTTGAATAAATGGCATCAAGATACGGAAGATTTTTATGGCAGGAACAGAGCTGAAAGTGCTGATTTGATTAATCTTATGCGGGAAAGTTTGAGAGATTATGTGGCGGCATATAATACGATGATGTCACTAAAGAATACAGAAGGAAGTATGCAAAAATCCGGTGGATCACTTGATTCAACTGTCGTTTCTGCAAATAACAATTCAGCGGAGGTTTTTGCAGTTTTTGAAGCACAATCAAAAGATTTTCATAATGTTCAAATGGAATTCGAAAATTACATGGACCGCCTTAAGGAAGACATTGATCAAAAAGCTGAAAAATTTGAGCATATAGATTATTACGATGCTTTATTAAGGGATGGGAATTCTAGGGATACGGCTGTAGCTTCAAATTCTCTGTATGAACTTGAAGAAAGACGCAAGCCACTAATTTCTGTAAACCCACTATTTGCAAAGGTTTCCGTAATGCCTCCTGAACCAAATGTGGAAGCGTTAACATTTGAACACATTTCCATTAATCTTCCTAAAATTGCGCGAAATACTCTAAAAGGACTAAACAAAGATTTAAATATTCAAATGGAAAACGAAGTGGAGGAGAAAGAAAGAATGTCAAATTTGGAAACAAAAAATATTGTTTTTAAACATGATAATGAAACAATTATTCCTGAAAGTAATAAGACTATAAAATCTGAATTGACTGATGACAAAAACAAAGTTGAGGAATTCGACAAAAAAGACGCCGAAAATTTTAATAATATATCATTAAAGGAAATTGCAACTGACGAAATTGTTAAAAAAACAGAATTAGAAATGAATGAGGAACAGGACACACCAAAAATTAGTAGTGAGAAATTAGAATGTCCTTCCTGTTCAAACACTATTCAAGTAGATGACTTTTTTTGTGAGAATTGTGGTTATAAACTTAAAAAATAAAGAATGGCAACTTTTAATTATACTGTTGATACTGGTCCTATGGCCGAAGAAATTGCAAATGTATCCAATCATGTGAATGGAACTACGGGTGCAGTAGTTGCAATGCGCACAGCCGTAATAATTGCTGAAGAGAGAGCGTCTGAGTTAATATGCGATAATGTGAACAAAGGGTTTTATTCATTAATTCGTTCGCAAATTTCACAAAAAGTTGCTAAACTTCAGAGTGAAGTTGATTCACATTTAATGCAATTAGTGCAACAGAAAAATGCATTGCTGAATATTCAAAACCGCATGCAGCGAGATTATAATATGATTGCGGGAAGATACATTAAACTTTTTAATGGTCTCAATACAAGTTTAAAAAATCGAATATTTGCATTAGATAAACCTACAATTGATTTTGCTTGTAATGAAATTGATAAAATTTCAAACAGGTCCAAATACCTTACTGCAACAATACCTGTTTCTCAAATGGAATCAATCTCTTTAAGCCAGAAAATAATTGCTTCAAATGCAAAACAAAGGGCGTTGTATGTTTTAAACTCTATGAAATGGTTTATTCATGAAATGAATTTGCAAAAACTTTTAAATGAGCAGATCCTTATTTCAGATATGGAACTCAAATCAATTGGAAGTGTTTTTATACCTATTGCAATTATGGAGAGTAACAGAGACTCATCAGCTCAAAAAAATGTTGACATTATTGTTACAACAAAGGAGTTAAATATTAATGTGCAATCTGAAATTTTAAATCGATTGTATTCAGAATTTAATAAATTTAACTGGTCTCAAAAAAAACCGATTTCAAATGAAATTAGCATTGAGTATAATAAATTGGTTGCAGCATCTATAAAGTCAACGAGAACCAAAGAGTTGGCTTCAAAATTATTTCAATCTAACAATTTTCAGACTTTTTAAGATCAACTTATGAGTTATAATAGAAGTTATCAGGAAGTAGTATCTAAAGTTGTTTCAAAAACGGTTTCAGTGTCCTACCCACCATCCCAAAATGGAGGATCAACATCAGTTAGTGTTGATATCCTTGCTGAGATACCCGTTGAAGTAAATATATATGTAGATACTGATCCATTCGATGCCAGCATTAGCAATTGTGGGTCAAATATTGATTTGCTTACCGGCGCAGTGGTTGCAACCGAGGCGGCACAAATTTATTCAAAACAACAGCAATCTATTAAAATCGCCGATACGATAATAGGTGGTTTCTTTAGTTATATTAGTTCTGAGATCAGCCAACAAATAGCACAACTTGCTCAAAATGTTGAAGCACAGTTAATGCATATCAGAGAATTGGTAAAATCTTGTCTGGCAAAGAAAAGTCAAATGGAAAGTGATTATAATAGAATTACTGGACGTTATTTAAATATTTTCAAGGACCTTAACAATGAATTGACAAATCGGATAGTTGAGCTGGACAGACCTGTTTTTGTTTTTAAAAAGGAATCTGACAAATTGGATCTAAATTCTACCAATTCAGAGTTGGTAAATATCGTATCTGTTTTTTCCAAAGAAAATAGTATCCTGCAATCTAAAATTCATGCTTCTGTTACAAAAATGAATGCATTGGAAACTCTAAATAAAGCTAAATTATTTTTGGAGCAGCAAAATAAACTTGAAGCAACCATTCAACTTTGTATGTTAAATGAAAGTGACTCAAGTATTATAGCTGTTCCAGTATGTTTTATTGAAACTAATAATATTAATAGTGTGATAAACAGATCAATATCCTTTTCACCAGCTCTAAGTGTTTTAGATGGAAGAAATATGATTACTGACCTTTTAGATGGATTTCTATCGAAATCTGTAAATTGGGCAACTGCAAACTCGGAATTCCAACAAAATATATCATTGTTTTTATATTCAGAACTTAATAGTAAATTGAATGCAAACGATAATCATACTGTACGAGTTAGAAATACAATTTTGCAAATGGCTGATATCACAAAAATAAATTCGATTAATTTTCAAAGTAAATAAATTTAACAATTATGCAGGAATTAACGGAAATCCACTTTAATGATAATAATATTCAACTAAAGGATAACCTGGTTAAAGGTCCAATATTGCCAGAAAAAATTAATGAACTTGAAAGAACAATTACAATTCAGGGTAATGCCATTATTGAAGGGGCAGTTTATGCACATAAACTTGAAATCCAAAATGGTGATCTTGAAATACAGGGGGCTGTATTTACCCAACTTGAAATGTATATAAATAGCGAAGCCAGCGGTAAAATTAGTTTTAATAAAAGCGTGGCGTCGGCAAATTCTATTGTTTCAAGAGCTAATAAATGTAATTTACTATTCTGCTCTGACATAAATGCCAAAACGGTAACCTTGTATAATGCTTTTGTGTCAGGTAGCATTTATGCCGATGAAATTATACTTCAGAATTGTGTTGTAATTGGTGGAGTCTTCGCAACACAAAGTATTGACATCACTAATTCAATTGTTGGAACATTTAATAGTCAGACAGTCAAAGCATCAGAGAATATATGGCTATTGTTGCCTAGTGCATTTACAATTGAAAAGATAAATTTCATACCCGGCACAAAATTATTTAACCTTAGTTTGGCTGACTTGGGGGCACTTTATAAAGGAAACAAAGAGTCGCCTGAATCAGGCAAAATCGAAATGGATTTCAAGGTAGATGAACTGAAAAGTACCTTGATGCATGAGGATACCCAAAGAACTATTAGAAGTTACAGTGTAGTTGGTAAGGTTTTAGCTGCCGATCTGTTAGACATGGATAAATTTCAAAATCATTTTTTATTAATAGCAGCTAGTTTGGGTTCGCAATTAAATATGGAGTACAATATTGGAGTTAATTCTAAAGATGAGGCGGTGCCTATATCGTTTGAAAAAATCAAGAATTTCTTTTTTAATATATTAAATGGAAAAATTTTGATTCAGGACGTAAGCGGGAAGTTTAACATTTCAGACATAACTGGGAAATTTAATTAATTTTATTTGGTAGTGTAATAAAAGTAATAATTGTATTTTAATATAATAAGGTTGTAAAATTTTATTCCATTTTAAATGATAAATTTTATTCAATAATATGAAGTATTGCTCTAAATGTGGACATCAATGTCCTGATGAGACTAAATTTTGCAAAAGCTGTGGACACCCTTTTATTATTGAAGGTATTAAGGACGTGGAAAACCCAGAACCCGAATTGCTTGTTACTGAGTTTCCTGTGTCGGAAATTCCTAATACCGAAATGCCGGTTGAACAGCCAATGGAGAAGGAAATATTAGGAAATCTTGTTCTGAATACAGATTTTCCTATTGAAGAGTTACCTGAGTTAGAAGATTTAAAGGATGAAATTGCGGAATTAGAAGAAAAGCATATTCCAGCATCAAAAGCATTTACCACTAAAACTCAATTAAAAACTGAAAAAATTTCAAACGTAAAAACTTTTAGGGTAGTTATTGGTATTGCTGTTTTTATACTATTGTTGGTAAGTATATTATTTATTTTTAGAAATAATATCAAACAAAGGTTCGATAGAACTTCTGAATTAAGCAAAAATGATATGGGAATTCCAAAAATCAATGCCGATAGCATTAAAGCAGCCAGCTCCCCTTCCGAGGAAATGGAAATACATTCTGATTTAGAAAAAGAAGTAATACCTTCGAAAAATATACCTAACAAAGATCAAGTTGTAACTCCTGTAAATCCAAAAAATAAATATCCAACAACGTCGAATGTGAAATTTGACCTCGTTGGACATTC
>CAZVFV010000027.1:0-9939 GCA_964626625.1 uncultured Candidatus Saccharibacteria bacterium
GATCTGGGCTGGTGGGGCGGTGCTTGGGGCGACGGCTTCCGTTTCCTTGCCTTCGCTAAATAGTTCTTTGGGTTCTTGATCCTCGGAACAGTTCTTGGATTCTTAGAACCTTTGACTCTAACGACCAGTTTCGCTTCGGCGAAACTGGTCGTTTTTCTATATAATGAAATCGACAAGTGAAAAATCCGTGGTTACGGCTTCGGGTAACTTGTCCGCACACCGAATAGTTAGAGTTTTGGCGGTTACGGCTTCCAGAAGAGTATTATTCGGTTTGGAAAAAAACCAAAGAAAGTTGGTGTGAAATATTGGCAACATGCAAGGTTGCACATACAATACAACCTCAAGTTGATCATGTTGAGCAAGTAACTTGGGAAGATGATACCGTCCATGGTTTTAAAGGTCTTCATAACATTAGAAGTAAGGTCGTTCCAATCGCTCCGCAGTGGTCAACTGTCCTAGGTCCTTTTGCAGAACAATATAGCAAGCTTAATTTCTGGAAGAATCTTACATCATAGGAATTTTTTTATATACTTTTTTTATACTGTATAATAAAAAGCACCCATGAACTCCTTATTTTTAACCTATGTAGGGGTTTTTATAGGCTTACTTTTTGGTGGAGAAACCATATTAGTTCCTGCGGTCTATGTTTCGATTAGTGGAGTTTTTAATATATGGATTCTTTTGATTATTGCTGTTGTTGCGACTCTTGTGTCAGATTCATTTTGGTATTGGCTTGGAAAAAAAATGGAACTTAAAAAAATACAAGAGATACCTTTTTTTGGAAAAAAAGTTGCTGAACATTCAGAATATACAAAGAAGCTTTTTGAAAATCATGGTTTTAAAATGCTTTTTGTATCCAAATTTGTGTACGGCACAAGGATAATTGCTCAAATATTTTCAGGGATGTATAGGATGCCGTACCTTAAATATCTTTTTGTAGACACTCTTGCGGTGATGGTTTGGTTTTTTGCCTTGGTTTTTTTGGCTTTAGGAACACATGTCGGAGCGGAAAAATTAGTAGGTACAGCATTTTCGTTTCAAGTAAGTTTTCTTGTTTTTATTATATTTTCTATAATTATGATGTTTATTTTTAAAAAAATTCGTACAAAATGGTCTCAGCAATAATACCTGTATATAACGAAGGAAAAACAATTGGTGCTGTACTTAAGGTTCTCAAGACCCATCCTAGGATTGATGAAATAATTGTTGTTGATGATGGTTCAACAGATAATACTGCCTCTGTTGTCTCTGCGGAAAAGGTTGTTGTAATTTCTCTTTCTTCAAATACTGGAAAAGCTGAGGCTATGGAGGTTGGTGTTTCTCATGCACAAGGCGACATACTTTTTTTTCTTGATGGAGATATTACAGGTTTTTCTAGTGATGTTGTGGACACACTTCTTAAACCTGTATTTTCAGGAACGCATGATATGTTTGTGGCAGTTCGTGGTAGGCATATAGCTTTATTAAATAAAACTATTCATTTTTTTCCTATTTTAGGTGGTGAAAGGGTTGTTACTAGAAAATTGTGGGAAAGCGTGCCTCGAGAATATAAGACGCGGTTTCAAATTGAAATTGCCCTTAATTATTATGCAAAGAGGCAAGGAAAGGGGATGGGATTTACTGTCATTCCAAACCTTCATCATATTATAAAAGAGAAAAAATATGGATGGAAAAAAGGTTTAATGAGTAGGTTGGAGCTTTATCGGAGTGTTATTGTTATTTCTATTAAACTCTATCTGATAAAAGCAATCGTCTCTTTTTTTAGAAAAAAATAAATCATTTAATAATAAAAACCCGGTTTTGCCGGGTTTTTATTATTAAATGATTCGTGTTTATAAGCCGAATTCTGTATTTATTCTTGCGAATAAACGATAGTTATTTATCTGGGCCATGTATTACTACATGGCTCGAGCGACACCCCGCTGCGTAGCAGCAGAATTTCAAAAACCAAATGTCAATATTTTGATATTGGAAATTTGAAATTCCGATGCTACGCATCGGTACGGTCTTGCATTCAGGTAAGGATTTAGCCGTTTCACTTTCATGTTGCCATGAAATTATTCCTAAAGGAATTCTTAGCCTTTCGGCCTCGACGTCACTGCTCGCACCTCGTATCTCGCGATAGACGGGGGTTACCCGCTACCCTGCTCCCTATAAATAGGGGAATGTTCGGACTTTCCTCCCTCTGTAAACAGAGAGCAACTACCCAACACGAACCTCTTATATTAGAGCACATTTAAACTTTTTTTTCAAACACATTCTTGTTCAGTCTTGTACACTTTTAACAAAAGATTTTTAGAGATATACTTAGTGGTACAAAAGGTTTTTAAAAATTTATATACAAGTACATCATGAATGATTCAACACAACAAGATACGAGTTTACCTACCAAGTACTCACAGTACATACTTACTATTGCTGTATTTCTTGTGCCAGTATTTTTCCTGCCCTTCTTGTCATTTCAGTTCTCAAAAATGATATTTGTTTCACTGGCAGTTCTTGTAACTTTTATTTTGTATCTAGTTTCTATTTTTAAACATAAGACGATAGTTATTCCAAAGACACTTATCATGCTCAGTGTTCTTTTAATACCCCTTACACTTCTTTTATCATCTTTGTTTACTGAGACATCTGACGTTCTTCACTCTTCTCTTATTGGATATGGATTCGAAATAGGTACAACAGCTTTTGTGATACTTTTATTTTTGGCACTATTTACTTCAATAGTTTTGTTTAAAAGTAGAGAAAGTATCTTTTATGTGTATTTAGCATTTTTCGGGGCTTCTTTTGTTGTTATACTTTTTCAAATTACAAAGTTATTTTTCCCAGAGATTCTTGTTTTTCAAACATTTGTTGGGCCAATTGCAAACATGATAGGTAAGTGGAATAGTATGGGAATATTTGTTGGATTAGGTGCAATTCTTTCAGTTGTAACTCTGGAGAGTATTACCTTATCTAAAGTTTTCAAGAACATATTGAGACTACTTCTTGCACTGGCTTTGTTCGTGCTTGTTGTTGTTAACTTTAAGATGTTGTGGGTTGTTATTGGAATTATTGCTCTTTTGTTTGCTTTATATCTTTGGAAACATAAGACTCCTGTGGTTACGGAGGAAGGTGCTGTCCCCGCTTCAAAGAAAATTTCACCATACATTTCTATTCTGGTCGGGGTTGCTCTTATTGCGTTTTTTGCCTTTCCTTTGATCGGCAAATTTAATCTTTCATCTTTTAACATTTCATATATTGAAGCTAAGCCAGATTGGACGGCAACATACAATATTGCTAAGGAAGCTTTCTCAAGTAGTCCGCTTTTAGGTGTTGGTCCAAATAGATTTCTTAATACATGGTATGAACTTAAGCCTCTTTCTGTAAACCTGACTCAGTTTTGGAACACAGATTTTTATTTTGCTGTAGGTTTTGTTCCGACACTTATGATTGAGACGGGTATTATAGGCTCGGTTTTATGGATTGCTTTCTTCGTACTTCTCGGCCTAACAATGGTTAGGGCCTTTAGAATGTCTATTGCTGATAAGTTTTCTCGCTACATACTTGTTTCAACTCTTGTGAGTTCTCTTTTCTTGTGGATTATGGCTATCTTCTACACTCCTGGAATAGTCCTCTTGTTCTTAACATTCATGTTCACTGGTTTATTCTTGGCAACATTCTATATGCTTTCTGAAAAGCAGTTTACTTCTATTTCATGGGGCGTGAATCATCCTAAAGTATTTAAGATAATTGTACTTATTATGATTATAGGAACTGCGCTTTGGGGTGTTCTTATCACATCAAGAGCGCTTTCATCTGTGTATTTTCAAAAGGGAATTCAGGCGTTTAACACAACTGGTAACGCACAAGAAAGTGCACGTCTTATCAATAAAGCAATTACACTTTCTCCAAATGATACATATTATCGAGCACTTGCAGAATTAAATCTTTTCCGCTTGGGGGCTTTAATAAATGGCACTCTCGCGCCTCAAACAACTATTGAAAATGATGTGAGTGTCGCCTTTAAAGACGCAGAGACCTCTGCTGGAAATGCAGTTTTTAGAAATAGAAGAAATTATAACAACTGGCTACTGCTCGGTAATGTCTACGAAGTTGTTGTTGGAGCAAAAGTGGAAGGTGCTTATGAAAATGCCTTAGGATCTTACGGAGAAGCTATTGCTGCAAATCCAACAAATCCAGCATTGTATCTTACTGTTTCTCGATTAGAAGCTTCACAAAACAAACTTGATCGTGCAAAAGATTTTGCACAAAGAGCGCTTCAACTTAAACCAAATTTTACTCAAGCAGCATTTCTCCTTTCTCAGATAGAGGTTGCTCTTGGTAATACGGCAAATGCTATACGTGTGGTAGAAAATGCTCTTATTGAAGATCCAAATAATTCTACAGGTCATTTTCAGCTTGGTTTTCTAAAATATAATACCAATGATTATAGGGGTGCAGTTGAGGCATTCAGCAATGCAATTTTACTTGTTCCAGATTATGCTAATGCTAAATACTTTAGAGGATTAAGTGCTGTTAAGCTTGGAGACCGAACAAAAGCTCTTGTTGATTTTGAAGATATACAAAAATCTAATCCAGATAATGAAGAGATAAAACTTATTATTTCAAATCTAAAGTCAGGAAAAGATCCATTTGCGAATGCTCAACCTCCAGTTGATATCAAGCCAGAGAAACGAGAGGAGCTTCCTCTTGAAGAACAATAATTTGCTGTGGTTAAAAGAATTCTAAGTTTACTTAACAAAGAGATAAGTGGTCTACATCAGGCCGCTTATCTTTTAGCTTTCTTTTCACTGCTCGCTCAATTTCTCGGTCTTATTCGAGACAGGCTTCTGGCTCACATGTTTGGCGCTGGAGAGTTGCTTGACGTATATTACGCATCTTTTAGAATTCCTGACTTTATCTTTGTTACTGTTGCGTCCCTCGCGTCACTCTCAATCCTTGTTCCAATTTTGGTTCAAAAAATTGCAGTTAACAAGAAGGATGCTCAAGTATTCATTCAGAGTATTTTTTCTTTTTTCTTTTTTGTAATTATTTTTGTAAGTGGTATTGCATGGCTTATAATGCCACTTATATTACCTAAGGTTTTTCCAGGTATTACAGGTGAAGCCTTTAATGATTTGTTAAGGTTTTCTCGACTACTACTTGTCTCACCAATACTTCTTGGAATTTCTAATATATATGCAAGTGTAACTCAAGCTCTTGGTCGTTTTGTGATCTATGCAATGAGTCCTATTTTGTATAATGCAGGAATTATAGTTGGTATTATTTTCTTTACTCCAGTGTGGGGGATTGACGGTGTTATATACGGAGTTCTTATAGGTGCGTTATTTCATATGTTAATTCAGATTCCTTTCTTGCTTAAGGAGGGATTTCTGCCACATTTTTCTCGTATTCGTGATATGAAAACTACGCTTTCTGTTTTTACTCTTTCTATACCTCGAACAATTGCTTTGGCAACAACTCATATTTCAATTCTTGTTTTATTGTCTATCGCTTCACTTTTGTCAGAAGGATCAATTACTGTTTTTGCATTCTCGTTTAATTTGCAGTCGGTTCCACTTTCCCTTATTGGTGTTAGTTACTCACTCGCGGTTTTTCCAACCTTGTCTCGACTTTACAATGAGTCAAACATGAAAGAATTTTTATATAATCTTGTAGTCTCTCTCAAGCATATTATTTTTTGGTCTGTACCCTGCGCTGTATTATTTATTGTACTTCGTGCTCAAATCGTTCGTACAATTTTAGGTTCAGGAGAATTTAGTTGGGATGCGACTCGCTTAACTGCTGCACTCCTTGCAATCTTTGTTGTATCAGTAGTTTTTCAAGGAATCATTCTTTTGTTTGTGAGGTCGTATTATGCAATTGGAAAAACAATTAAACCATTGGTTGTTAATATTATCGGTGCCATTGTCACAATATCTTCTTCATATGCATTTCTTTCCTTGTTTAGAAGTCATCAGTTTTTCAGGGATTTTTTGGAGAGTTTACTCCGAGTTTCTGATGTGCCAGGTACAGAAGTCTTGGCCTTAGCTCTCGGTTTTTCTCTAGGTTCTTTAGTTAACGGTCTTGTGTTATGGGTTCTATGTAGGGCTGACTTTGGTTCTTTTACCCGATTGCTCCACAGGACTTTATTTGAAGTTTTTAGTGCGAGTATTGTAATGGGATTTGTTGCCTATATTGGACTTAGTATGTTTGCTGGTGTATTTGAAACGACAACTACTCTTGGTATATTTTTACAAGGTCTGTGCGCTGGGATTTTGGGTATTTTTGCTGGATTAAGTATATTAACACTTCTTAAGAGTCAGGAATTGAAAGAAATGAAAGGGTCACTCAGTAAAAAACTTTTTAAAGCTTCTGTGGTTGGGCCAGATGCGGAGGTTGTATAACTGGTGTTTTAGAGCCTGTTCTATTAGTATGAAAACCCTATGAATAGAAGTCATATAAGAAACTTTAGTATCATTGCTCATATTGATCATGGTAAATCAACGCTCGCTGATCGTCTGCTTGAAATTACGCATACAATAGAAGAGAGAAAGATGAAAGATCAAGTTCTCGATAGTATGGAACTTGAGCGCGAACGGGGTATTACCATAAAGATGCAACCAGTGCGCATGAAGCACAGTATAGAGGGTACTGAGTACGTTTTTAACCTTATTGACACTCCAGGACATATTGATTTTTCATACGAGGTTTCGCGAGCCCTGAAGGCAGTAGAAGGAGTTATTCTTCTTGTGGATGCAACCCAGGGTGTTCAGGCCCAGACCATGTCAGTACTTAAAATGGCACAAGATTTAGGTCTGGTTATTATTCCTGTAGTAAGTAAAATTGATTCTCCACTAGCTCGTATTCCTGAAGTTAAGCAGGAGATCGCTACACTTCTTTCGCGTTCTCCTGATGAAGTGCTGGGTGTTTCTGGTAAGACAGGTGAAGGGGTTTCAGATTTACTTCAAGAAGTTATTAAGCGTGTACCACCACCTACAGATATTGATGAAAAAGCTTTCAAGTCACTCGTTTTCGATTTTCAGTACGATAACCATCGAGGCGTAATGGTGTATGTTCGAGTTACTTCAGGAAAAGTTTCTCGAGGTGAAAAACTCGTTTTCAAAGCATCTAAAGAAAATTTTAATGCAATAGAGGTTGGTATATTTTCTCCAGACGAAGTTCCTGTTGAAAGTCTTCAGGCAGGGGAGATAGGATATATCGTAACTGGAATTAAAGAGCCAGGTATTGCTTCTGTAGGAGATACGGTGACTCATATAAAAGATATAAGCACTCCACTTGCAGGGTATATGAATCCTCGACCTGTTGTCTGGGCTTCGGTGTATCCTGAAAGTCAGGATGATTTTAATGTACTCCGCCAAGCACTAAGTAGACTTCGACTTTCAGACTCTTCGCTTTCGTATGAAGAAGAATCATCAGGCGCACTCGGTAGAGGTTTTCGGTGTGGTTTCTTGGGAATGCTTCACTTGGAAATAATCACTGAGAGACTTCGTAGAGAGTTTAATTTGGAGCTTGTGGTAACGACTCCGAGTATTACCTATGAAATTGAACTGCGTGATGGAAAAAAACTTGTTGTGTATTCGCCACACTTATTTCCAGATGAAGGATCAATTCAAAATATTTTTGAACCGTGGGTTAAGGTAAGTATTATTGCACCATCTTTGTACTTAGGGGGTATATTACAGGTTCTGCATGATCATGAGGCTGAAACAGGGGATACAGAAAGTTTTGGCGACAACAGAACACAAATGCATGTACTTATGCCACTTCGTGAGCTTATGCGAGGATTTTTTGATGAAATGAAAAGTGTGTCTTCTGGCTTCGCTTCTATTTCATACGAAGCTGAAGGTATGCGAAAAGCTGATGTTGTAAAACTTGATATGCTTGTTGCTGAAGAAGTGGTACCAGCATTTACACGTGTTGTTTCTCGTCGTAAGGCAGAAACAGAAGCTGAAAAAGCTGTTGAGAAACTACATAGTGTTTTACCAAGACAAATGTTCGACACAAAAATACAAGGAAAAGCTATGGGGAGAATTATTTCTTCTCGATCACTTCCTGCTTTAAAAAAGAACGTGACAGGGCACTTGTACGGTGGAGACATTACTCGCAAAAGAAAATTGTGGGATAAACAAAAAGAAGGAAAGAAGAGAATGAAGGCTCGTGGAAAGGTTAATATACCACATGATGTGTTCCTTAAAATGATGCGGACAGACTAAAATACCCACAAAACGCTGTCTACTTCATTGTAGACAGCGTTTTGTATATAACTCACTCGTAAGCTCTTTGAGTAAGTTTTAGTAGAAAAGAGGAGTATAGAGTAGTACCATATTGATGATTATAAGTACTGCAAGTATTCCCCAAGTAACTTTGATTATTTTTCTGTTTCTATTACTCCACATGGTACCTGTTATAATAGCTTAATGGCACGTTTTTTTCAAAACAAAAACAAACCCTATAGATATTCAAAAATCACTCTTATTATTTTGGGTATCGTTATTATTTTTCTTATTCGTGCTGTTTGGAATTCATATACAGAAGCACACCGAGCAAATGAACAAGTACAGCAGACTCAAAAGCGTTTCGATTTACTTTCAAGTAAAGCTAATCAGCTTTCTCAAAGTATTGGAAGTTTAAAAACGGAAGAGGGTGTTGAAAAAGAAATACGCACTAAGTTCAGTGTTGCAAAGGAAGGTGAGAAGGTGGTTATTATTATAGACAGTAGTACTTCAACACAAAAAACAGTTAAGGTTGAAGAGAAAGGTTTTTTTAGAAGAACATGGGATAAAATTAAAGGTATCTTTTAGTAACCTGAAGTATTGAGTTTTTTAGAAATGAAAAAGCCATTGTTCTATTTTAGAACAATGGCTTGCGTGATCATTTTTGCTGATTTATAAGGTCTCATCATCGCATTCGCGATTTTGAGGAATTCTTTTAGGAAATCTCCTTTGAAATGAGTGTGTTTCCATGCAATCCCCACCTTAAACCAAAGTAGGAGGGATTTCCTTGGTGGTAGTCGCCACAAGGAGAGCCAAATGATTCGGGGAATGTGATACCAGGTCGAAATGAACATAATCATGGATGTGTTAGGTATGAGTTGGAAAAAAACATCCATCTCTCCCGCAGTGTTTCTTCCTCGGGGATCTGTAAGGATATCTTTCTCGTTGACACCTCCAAGGATTATGTACTTCTTCATTTCGTTAGCCATAGAAACTCCATTTTTTACTGCCGACACAGTGAGATAGACCTTTCCAATTCTTTTTTCGTGATAAAGACTAATTGCCTTGTTGCAACGGTCTCGGGTCTGCTCATTAATTTCACCATCTGTTTTTTGCCCGTAGCCAAACACTAAAGCTGTTCGCACAGAGCCCTCCTTCCAAGGTTAGAGACTTAATATAGAACACGTAAAATTCTTTTATTAAGATAACATTTTTTTAAAAAATGTCAATCTAAAAATTAGATTTGACAGCTATGATATAATAGATAGCTTAGAAATAAATAATAAATGTAATGAAAAAAGTTTCAATATACAGCACGCCAACATGTACTTATTGTAAGATGGCAAAAGATTTTTTTAACGAAAAAGGTATTGCTTACGAAGAATTTGATGTTGCTGCAGATACGGTAAAGCGTCAAGAGATGGTTGAGCGAAGTGGTCAGATGGGTGTGCCGGTTATCGACATAGACGGACACATCATGGTTGGTTTTAGTAAGGATAAACTTGAGGAATTGCTTGCGTAAGTAACTTACGATGAAGTACTTATAATAAAAATAGCTGGTGCCTAAAGGCCCCAGCTATTTTTATTTGTTATGATATATTCTATCTACTGCCGCCGTAGTTTAATGGATAGAACGAAGGTTTCCTAAACCCTTGATGCAGGTTCGATTCCTGCCGGTGGCACATGAACACAGTGAATGTAGCGCAGGAATCGAAGCCCG
>CAZVFV010000028.1:0-9882 GCA_964626625.1 uncultured Candidatus Saccharibacteria bacterium
GCCCAGATCGAGGTACCGCCCCGAATCGCCCCTGCCGAGACACGCCACGTAGCGATCGCCGCCGTACACATGGCAGGACGAGCCTAGTGCCACAACGGGAAACTTGTTCTGCATGTTGGGATATGTTGCCCCAAATGCAAGAAGTTCCTTATGGGTTCCCGGACGCAGACCCATCTTGTCCAATTCCTCAAGCACTTTCTCCGAAAAGATGTTGCTTTTGAAGTGGACAAGCTCCGGCTTGAGAGATATCTTACCGGTACCTTTCACTGGGAAACGTTCCGGAGTGATTTCATCATTCACCCAGTCGTAGGAGCCGGCGGCAATCATCTGCCCAAGAGTCATCGAGTAGTCGACAACAATCGAGAGGACGAGTGGGTCAAGGCCGACGAACTTACGGAAATCATCTCTGGTGAGACTGGAGACTTTCGCTTCCAGCAAATCAGAGAGAAACCCAGACTGAAAGAGAGCGCTGAGACTCTCTAAGGTTGGGTCCTTCTGACTGATGAGGGTAAGCGCGTGAAGCGCCTGTCCGAAACTTGGAGTGCTCATAGGGTTTTCCTATGTTGCGCTAATCCCTTTCGGGTTAGCTGGTTTTAAATTTGCCAGACACCACGTTGGTAGTCATAGCTTTGAAATACCCATATTTGAGTCACTCAAAGCTATGACTACCTTTTCTCGTTATATGTTAAGGTGCTTAACTCTGTATATATTATAGCATAGTTGATACCATTTTGTCAATAGGTACACGTTGCTTTTAAAGCTCCTATATTCTAAATTCTATCTATTTACTTCTACGCCGTAAGATTCTTCCAGAAATTAAGCTTGCTATATTGTTCTGCAAAAGGACCTAGGACAGTTGACCACTGCGGAGCGATTGGAACGACCTTACTTCTAATGTTATGAAGACCTTTAAAACCATGGACGGTATCATCTTCCCAAGTTACTTGCTCAACATGATCAAAATTATGTTTAAATTGTTCTTCTTCAAGAAATTCATAAATTCCCTTCATTGCTTGTTCTGGTCGTGCGGTTAAATCATCAAAATCTACAAAAAACATTCTATCTGTGAATCCTCGAACCAATGCATCAGTTATTCGATTATATGCAAGACCAACTGGTTGATCAGGAGAGAGCCAGACATCGCATCGTCCTTGGGCTGTTTGAAATTTAAAATAGTTAGCACTTTCCTGTCCGATCTGACTTCCTTTTGAATTATCTCTCCATAACTTTTCAAAACTTGCTAACACATCTCGAATATCACGAACAGGCACAAGAACCTTTGCTTTATACCCCAAGACAGCTTCAGCCATTTCAAGAAGTGATAGCCATCCTCTGCATTTATCAAAAACCACAGGTTTGTCTACATCAGTATAGTAAGATTCAAGAATGCCTCGAAGAACCCTCATTTTAGCCTCTTCATTTGGACTTGCCTGAAACTCAATAAGTTTATCCCAGCTATTTCTCACGTTAAACATCACATCCATAATTCCACTTGTACTTGTCGTATGAAATCTTGGATTTTGTGCGAGAATGTTTGCTAAAAGAGTTGAACCACTTCTTGGTAGTCCTGCAATAAAGAAGTATGTTTTATCTTCATTCTGAGAACGATTTGATTCTGCAAGTTCTTTTTCTTTCTTTTTTGAGGACATGGTAATAGTCTTTATTAATAGTAGATAGTACTAACTATATCAAAAAGCCTTACAGACTAGTACTTTTACAAAACAGCTATTTGTTTTATAAGTTCTTCACGAATACGAGCTGGATTACCTGCTCCCTTGAGAACCTTCATTCCCTGACCAATAAGAAACTGGAGTGCTGTTTCCTTACCTGTTTTATATTCATGTGCAACTCCTGAATTTTCTTTAATAACCTGACCAATAGTTTTCTCAAGAAGCGCTGGATCGTTTTTTTGAAATAAACCTTTTTCTTTTGCAATAGATCGTGGACTTCCTCCTAATTCAATAAGTAACAAAAGTATGTCTTTCGCAGATCTTGAAGAGAGTTCATCACCTACAATAAGTTCAACAAGCTCAGCTAATGCTTCAGGGGTAAGTTGTGTATTTTTTATTTCTAGATTTTTCTTTTTTAAAATCCCTGCAGTATCCGAGACAAGATAGTTCGCACTTAATTGAATTTTAACTTTATCCTGTTTAAGAATACCTATTGTCTTCTCAAAAAAATCTCCAAGGTGTATATCTCTTATAAAGACCTCGATATCACCCTCTTTAATACCAAAATCTTTCTGATATCGTTTTCGCTTCTCCTCTGGCAATTCAACCATTTCTTTCTTAAGAACTTCAATTTCAAACTCTGGAATTTCTTTAAGGCGAAGTTTAGGTAAATCAGGATCAGGAAAATATCTATAATCATGAGAGTCTTCTTTACTTCTTTGAGAAAATGTCTTTCCATTAATTTCATCCCACCCTCTTGTTTCTTGTGCTATCTTCTCTCCTTTTTCTAAAAGCTCTGTATGTCTTTCTATTTCATATGCAATAGCTTTTTCAACTGCACGAAAAGAGTTGAGGTTTTTTACTTCACATTTTGTGCCAAGAGTATGGTCTTTGCTAATTGATATATTTGCTTCAACACGCATCTCCCCTTTTTCCATGTTCGCACCACTTACCCCTAAATACTGAAGAAGAAGCTGAAATTCGCGAGCGAAATTTCCAGCATCAAGTGCTGAATGTATAACAGGCTCAGTTACTAATTCCATAAGAGGAACACCCGCTCTATTGAAATCAACCAGACTTGATTCATTGCCATGAGAAGACTTCGCAGTATCTTCTTCAAGATGAATACGTGTAAGATCTACACCAGCAAGTCGCCCCCCTTTTACAAGCGGGTATTTATACTGACTTATTTGATACCCTTTTGGAATATCTGGATAAAAATAGTTTTTTCTGTCGAACTCTGTAAAATCTGCAAGTTCTCCTCCAACCGCAATACCTACCTTAAGGACGTGCTTAACGGCTTCTTTATTGATCACAGGAAGAGTTCCAGGGTGACCCATACACACAGGACAAATATTCACATTTGGTCTTTTTTCCTCAGTATCATTTTTAGAACAGCAGAACATTTTTGTCTGCGTTTTAAGTTCTGCGTGAATCTCTAATCCTATTGTTGGTTTATATAAAGACATATAAAAATTTTAGCAAAAGAACCCTATCTAATCCATTGAACGAAGAATTTTAACAAGCTCATCAGTAAAATCTTTTATGCTTTCATCATCAATAATAGACGTAATATATTGCGGAGACTCAACATCCTTAAACATATCCTTAATTTCTTGTACTCTCTCAGGTTCAACTAAATCTTTCTTAGTGAATATGATAATTTCTTTTTTTTGTAATAGCTCAGCACCATATTCCTTAAGTTCTTTACGAATAGTGTCATAGACTTCACGCGGCTGTACTTCATCTAAAGAAACACAATGCGCAAGAAGACGTGTCTTTTTTATGTGACGCAAAAATTTATGACCTAACCCTTTCCCTTCCGATGCTCCTTCAATCAAACCTGGAATATCAGCAAGTATGTAACCATACAAATCGCCCAAGTTTGGCTCAAGAGTAGTAAAGGCAAAATTACCAACCTTTGCTTTTGCACGAGTAAGTACATTAAGTAAACTAGATTTACCTGCATTTGGAAGACCAATAAGACCAACCTGAGCAATAAGTTCGAGTTCAATTAAAAATTCAGATTCTTCGCCAACTTTTCCTGGAGTTGATTCTGTTGGGCGAATATTAGTAGAAGCTTTAAAATGCTCATTTCCAAGTCCTCCACGACCACCTTTTAAAATAAGAATCTTTTCACCATGTTTCGTAAGTTCGTAACGCTCTTCAGTTTCGGTATTTGTAATTATAGAACCAATAGGAAGATCTACAGTGAGTGAATCACCTCCTTTACCTTGACGACTGTTTTTTGCTCCATCTTCCCCATCTTCCGACATTAATTCTTTTACGTTTCTATAACGTTGGAGAATTCCCAAATCTAAAACAGCCTGTACATACACATCACCTCCTGCTCCACCATTACCACCTGAAGGACCAGAAAACTCCTTACTTTTTTCATGTAGCCAACGAACAACTCCGTCACCACCCTTTCCTGCCTTCATATGAATACGCATTTCGTCAATAAAAGCCATAGTGAGAAATTAAAAAATAAAAGATTAAAAATGTAAAACAATATATTAACTACTGTTGAGAGCTAGGTCTGCAAGATGCATTGCACCTTCTTTTGAACCTGCGACAGCCATAAATCGTGCATTGTGACAAAAAATCGCATCTGGAACACCTGTTTCTTCTGCAAGTTCCAGATCTCGCTTACCAGCCCAGTTTGAAGGAAATGGTTTCCTCACTTCATATGTTGAAGGACCTTTTCCTACAGCTTGAACTTTCCACCTACCAAGCTCAATATCTGGCACAACAACAAATAATGGCTCATCTTTTGTAGAGAGTACACTATACGGATATTTTGTTTCTAATACAATCACTCGTTTATCTTCTGACTTTTGATATGCCTCGAGAACCATGTTTTGTGCGGTAACCTCTGCCTCTGCATGAGAGAGAGATCTTGTAAGAATTTTCCCTGCCAAAACAAGAGACTCTTCAAAACCCTGCTCAAACGTCCTCTCTTTTTCTTGCCATGTAGGAGTAAATAAAAATAAAATACTTTGCAAAAGCACCGGTGAGATTATCGGATGTAGTAACTTGATTAAATCAATACCATTATCCATAGCATCTATAGGCATGACAAGATTTTTCTCAACGATCCTTAGTACCTCTAAATTTTGAGACAGCTGACCTGAGTAGGTATTCCACACTAAACCAAAAGAAGCATACGGAATCTCATTTTCTCGCATTCCTGCCCCACCAGACTGATGGTGGTCAAAACGATTTTTTGTTTCATCATGTACCCCACCAATATCGACAACAATATCAGCTTTTTCAATAAGTTCAGGGTCACGAGTTCGTATGTATGTCGCTTCTGGATAAATTTGTTTCAATAAAGCGACAGCAAAACACTCATCAGCATGGAACCTACCATTATGGGTTGCAATTACAGGGTTTTTATTCATATATTAAGCTAAAGGGTGAAACTTACGATAGAACAATTTTCTCATTTCTTCAACTATAATAATAGAAAATGAAACGACCACTATACCCATCCACTCAGCTAAAGAAAGTGCAACTGTGTGAAAAACAGCTTGACCAAACGAAGTGTAAATAATTAACATATGAAGTGCAATTGCAATAAATGTCGACACAACAAGAAACTTATTTTTAAATGGATTTGAAGTAAAAATTGAACCCTGTTCTGAACGACAATTCCATACATTAAACCACTGGAATACTGCAAGTACTGTGAGAGCAATTGTTCCTGCTTTCACCAAATCTGTTTGGTACACTTCAGCAAACAAAATCAAACTACCGATAGTCATTGCGGTTGCCATAATCAAAGTTCGAATGATCATTGTTCTATCAATAAGCGCTCCGTGTCTATGGCGCCTCCGTCCTAGTTTTTCTTTTGGCTCAGCTGCAAAAGAAACAACCAGAAAACCCCCCGTCACTAAGTTAAGCCAGAGGATTTGAGTCGGCAAAAGAGGTAGTGGAAGAGCAAGTAATACTGCAAAAGCAATAGTTAAAAACTCACCAAGACCAGTAGAAAAAAGATACACTAAAACCTTTCGTATGGTTGCATAAATAGACCTTCCTTCTTCAATTGCTGAAACGATACTTTTAAAATTATCATCGAGAAGAATAATGTCGGAGGCCTCTTTAGTAACCTCAGTTCCTGTTTTACCCATAGCAATTCCTAGATCAGCAGCAACAAGAGAGAGGGCGTCGTTAACACCATCTCCCGTCATTGCTACGATATTCCCTGCTCTTTGAAAAGCCTCCACAATTCGAAGTTTATGTTCAGGAGCAACCCGTGCAAAAACAGAAACATGTGAGATTTTTTTTACAAGATCAGCATCATTCGTTCCTTCGATCTCTTTACCTGTAAGAACACGATCGCCATCTTTAAAAATACCAGCCTGCCTTGCGATTGCCTCTGCTGTAATTTGATGATCACCCGTAATCATCACCACCTTAACTCCACTCGACTCAGCTAATTCAACAGATTCACGAACCTCCTGTCGAAGAACGTCTCTCATTGCAACTAAACCAACAAAAGTAAGTTGAGGAAGAGTCTCTGCCGAAACTGTCTTGGGAGCTTTTTTGTTTATAGCACAAGCTAAAACTCGCAGACCTTGTGAAGAAAATTTTTGCACAGCTTTTTCTATGTCAGAAAGATCATGAACACTCATCTTCTTTGCACGGCCCATGTATATAGAAGAACATAAACGAACAACCTCTTCAGGAGCACCGACAACTGTTAGAAATTTTCCTTGTGATGTTTTGTGAAGAGTTCCATGAAATTTTGTTTTAGTATCAAAAGGAATGTCTAAAATTTGTGGCTCTTCTTTCTCGAGCTCATCTTTATCAAAACCAATTTTTTTTCCAAGAACATACAAAGCTGCCTCTGTTGGCTCTCCAGAAGCTTTCCATCTTTTTTCCTCTGTATCAAAAAAAGCTCTGGCACCTGCGCAAAAAGAACTAATCTTGCCTATTAATAAAATCTCAGGATGGTTCGATACATCAATAACACTTCCTCCTGTCGATATATTTCCTGAATTATCATACCCATTTCCTGTTATATCGTACTCATGACCTTTCGTATATATTTTCTGAACCATGAGCTCATTTTTGGTAATCGTCCCTGTTTTATCGACAGCAATAACATCAGCTTGACCAAGTGCCTCAACTGCCTGAAGTCGTTTTACTAATGCATTACGTTTTGCCATACGAGAAACTCCAGCAGCAAGAACTAGAGTTATAACAATAGGAAGTCCTTCTGGTACTACAGAAACCGCCACTGCAACAGCAGTGAAAAACATTTCCTTAACAGAATTTCCATATAAAAGTCCGATAATAAACAGAAGAATACTCGCAACACCTACAATAATTGAAATAAAACGAGAAAGTATTTTAATATCAGCCTTTAATGGCATTTCAGTGTCAAAAGAAGAAATCTTTTTTGAAATTTGTCCGATAACAGTATTTTCGCCTGTACCAACCACAACAGCTTTTGCATGACCAGACACAATAAATGTTCCTCTAAAGAACATGTTTTTCTGATCAGATGTTTGGATTCCAGAACCCTCAATAACATCTACCATCTTAAGAACTGATTCTGATTCTCCAGTAAGAACTGACTCATCAACCTTGCATGAATTAGAAAAAAGTATTCGAGCATCTGCGGAAACCTTGTCACCCTCTTTAAGTACAAGAATATCTCCGGGAACAACTTCCTTACCCGAAATACTTATTTCTATACCGTCTCGAATAACATAAGCGGAAGTTTCAACAAACTTGCGTAAAGCAGAAAGTGCCCCTTCTGCCTTACCTTCCTGAACTACTCCAATAATTGCATTTACCAAAAGTACGGCCAGGATAACAATAGAGTCCACGTACTCACCAAGAAAGAAAACTACAAGACTCGCAATAAGAAGAAGATATACAAGAGGACTCTCAAACTGATGTCTAAACAAAGAAAGGATTGATGTCTTCTTTTCTTTTTTTATATCATTTAAACCATATTTTTCTAAACGCTCCACTATCTCGGGAGAGAGCAGACCTTCTTCTCGTGAAGAAACCTTCTCCAAAACTTGGGCTGGAGATAATGAATAATATGCAATTTGTAAGGGGTTTGGTTTCATATTTTTATTCTAGAGGAAAACACACAGGAGCAATTTGTAATTGCTCAGCTTTTTCCATATACGCCATGATAGTTGAAACAAATTCAGCATGACTCCAAATCAAAGGAGACACCGAAAGTGCTTCTCCTGTTTTTGGATTAATTTGTTCAGGTAACATACCTGCAGATGAAGCGAATCTAATAAGTAAACCGAGCTCGCCCGTAACCCGAGCAAGAGCTGAGCTGTCTGAAGCCCTTGCGATCTGAGACTGAATAAACCAAAGGGTTGTTATAAACCAAGGATTTCCTGGGTATTCTGGATCTTTTCTAAAATACATATCACCAACATAGCGAGCTATACCAAACTCAGGTACCGAAAGTGCTTTTTTATAAGCTTCATATACATGATCAAATAAAGGGTCTTCAGAAGATATAATCTTAAATTTAAATGGACCAAAAAAACTTGAAGCATCAGGTGTCTCATCAAAAATAGTTTTTCCCTTATCAATATACACACCCTTATAAAACATATGTGCCTCCTTATTAAACAAATACTCCATAATTGAAGTTTTCATGTCCTCTGCTGTTGCTCTATATAGAGCACCCTCTTGTTCCTTACCCAAAAGGTCCGCAAAATTTGAAGCTGCAACAAGACCACTTACAACCGAAGAGGCTGTAAAAGTTGAAACTCCAAAACGCTCTTCCCATAAATCGTAACTTGCTTGAGGAAGTTTTGTTTTTTCATCACGAAACCGTACCAGAAAATCAGCAGCATTTTTTATAAGAGAGTTGTATATGCTCTCTATAAACTCTAAATCCAGAGATGCTTTGTAATGCTCCCATAATCCTGAAAGGATCAGGGCTGTTTCATCTTCTTGTATGGCGAGCTGACGTTTTCCATCTTTTATCCATGGATGCCACGAGCTCCCTAGTGATTTGTCCGGCTGATATTTGTGAAGCACATATCCATCTGGAGTTATGATGTCATTACAAAATGAATAGAATCTTTCAGAAATTTCATGGTACCCTGCCTTGTCTAATGAATTTGCAATAAAAGCACCATCTCGTGGCCAAATATAACTATACGTATCTCTTCCATACTGAAAATTGTCTGAATCTCCTGAAGCTAAAATACCTCCTCGACTATCACAGTGAGTTCGAATAATAAGTAATGATCTTTTGAAAAAAGAAACCAAGCGTTCATCAAGACCATGGAAGCTAAAATTTCTTTTATTAACCCATGCACGCCAAAAATCTTGAGTACTTTTTATAAGATGTTCAGGAGTTTTAAGTAATACATAATTTTGTAAAGCTTGCACTTCCCGCAAAGTCTCACCCAGCACAATCCAGTAATATACTTCTTGAGATGTTTGAGATTCTAATAAAAAAGAAAAACCAATAACCGAATCGACAGAACCGTGTTCTATAGGATTTTTAGACAATACTCCATCTTCAGCATCTTTCCATGTTCCCTCTTTCCCTTCAATACCAAAAAGTCCAACACTCCATTCTTGAGGTGCTTTGTCGAGAATTCTCCCTCCAACTAAGAAAACACGCCTACCTTTGTAATGAACAATACCTTGTAAATTTGGATTGTAATAACCTGTTTCAGCGTGAGTAGTTTCTCCAATTTGAAACTCTTGATTAAAAAACAATCTTACTTCGCGTTTACTATTAAAAAGATTAGAGACCAACGCTTTTCGTATAAAAATATTTTTTTCATTATAAACAATGTCGGTAAATACAATCTCAATTCCAAGATCTTGATTCTTTGCAATAATTTTTGAGGAAAGAGTTTCTTCAGTATAGGTAATAGACTTATGCCATGAAGACTCCGAAAGCCATGAAAAACTTCCGTCTACCCAAATGCCGATTTTATGAACCTTATCTTTACCGACATGATTTTCTAATCCAACATAGGGAAAATAAAAATCACGGACAAGTCCGTCTTTGTCTAAACACACCAACATATTCCCGTTTCCTAAAACGAGTGAACGCATAAGTTTATTGTAACAGGAAAGAGAAAAAGCTTTTAGCTTATACCTGTTAGCTTTTAGGAAATGAGTATGCTTTGCCTGCTTGGGCACTACTATAGAAAAACCCCTCGCTTACGCGAGGGGTTTGGAGGGACCAAAGTATTAAAGT
>CAZVFV010000029.1:0-9819 GCA_964626625.1 uncultured Candidatus Saccharibacteria bacterium
CGCGTTTGTCCGCCGCCTTCTGGGCCCGCTCTTCCGGGTCGAGCTGCCCGTTTCCGTTCTTGTCGTATTGATCCGCCCCGCGTGCTGGAGCAGCGTCCCTAAAGATTTGGACTTGGGGTAGGGCGAACCCTCCGGGTGAGCGCGGCTCGGCGGGACGCTGCCGAGTGTCGCTTGCGCTCGGTAACGCCCTACCAGCGTAACCCTGTTTCCCTAATTTTCAGGGGACGTTGGTCTCATCCTCAATTCAGCAATACCTGAGAGACACGGATTACACCGATTAGCGCGGATGACCGAGATAGCACGAACACCACGTCTGTTTGAGCTTCACCTGCGAGGTGAATAGCCGTTTTCCCACAATCAATTGCTCTCCGTGATAATCCGTGTCTCCCACTGCGGTTTCCAGGATGAAAATCTCAGGATCGTGACTTGTGTCGGGTTAGCAGGCGTGCGCTTGCCGAGCTGCGCGGCGACGGGCGAGCAGGGCGAGGGCGAGCAGCGGGCCGACGGCGGCGAGGCCGGAGGTGAGGAATTCGGGGACGTCGACGCTGCGGGCGGCGTTGAGTTGGTCAAAGTCCAGGCCGAGGAGGGTGGAGGCGAAGGCGTCGCCGCCGGTCAACTGGAAGCTGGCGACGGCGGCGAGGTTGAAGCCGACGGTGGGCGTGAGCGTGGCACCGAAGGTGGTGAAGCCGGCCGTGCCGAAGTCGGCCGTCAGAAAGGTGACATCGGCGGTGGTGAACGCGGTGTCGACAAGCCGGACCTTAAAGCTCGGCGCGGTGTTGACCGTGAGGAGGCGGAGCGCGACGGTGAGCAGGTCGTAGCCAGTGAGGTCGAGCGACGTAGTGAAGGCGCGCTCGAGATACGCGGTATCGGCGGTGGTGACGCCGTCCAGTCGATAGAAGCCCGCCCCTTGGCTGAGGCCGGCGGCGGGCGAGGTGTCAGGGGCGAACGGGTCGCCGGAGGCGGACCAGTCACCGAAGAAGACGGTGTCCGGGGTCTCGAAAGAAGTGAAGGTCTCGAGGCTGAGGGCGCGAAGCGCGGGAGCGGGGAGCGCGAGCGTGAGCGCGAACGCGGCGAGGAGGGTAAGTTTGGTTTTCATGTTTTTCAGTATGGCTTGTTGTAGGTGAGATCGGTGGTTCCGGCAGTGGCACCAGGGCGTTGGAGCAGAAGCACGGTGCCGGCGGGGAGGCTGACAGTGTCGGCGTTGACACCGGCGGCAGTCTGCCAATAGGTGCCGTTGTAGATGTAGGGTATCCAGCCGGTGCCGCTGTAGAGGCCGACGGCGTCGGCGGTCGCGGTGGAGAGGCCCGCGCGCCAACCCGGGAGGAGGGTCTGCAACGCGAGGCCGCCGAGGGTGGTGTTCGTCGGGAAACCGGTGGTGAGGCCGGTGGTGCCGGCGTTGTTGACGGGCGTGCGGTAGGCGGTGCCGAGGACGCGGCCGACCCAGGTCAGCGTGAGGCTGGCACCCCTACGCAGGACGAGGAGCGCGGCGCCGGGGCGGAGCACGACGTTGTTGGCGTTGCTCGCGACGCCGGATGTGCGGCGCCAGAAGCCGAGCGTGTTGTCGTAGTAGAACGCGAGCCACGCGGTGCCGCTGCGGACTTGGACGACGTCGGCGTTGGCCGAGGAGGTGCCGCCTTGGAAGGTGGCTCCACCGAAGAGCGTGCCGAGGGTGTCGAGCGGGACGAGTTCGAAGGTGTCGTCGGGAGCGATGCCGAGGGCGATGAGGTCCGCGCCGGCGACAGTGAGGCTCGTCGTGGTGTTGGCCGCGAGGTCGAGGAGTTTGCCGACGGCCACGCCACTCGTGAGGCGCAGGGCCCAAGGCGCGGCGGGATTGGCGAGGTTGCCGGTCCAGCCGCCGAGGCTTTGCGTGATCGTCGTCGCGGTGAGCGCCTCGATCTTGGCGGCGCGCAGGCCGATGGGCGTCGCGCCGAGGCCGTCCAGCGGCAGGCCGAAGGCGGTCGTCACACCGGTGGGCAGCGTGGCCTTCAGGTAGCCGAGCGGCACGGTGGTGAGGCCGGCGACGTTGAGGCGCAGGAACTGTTTCGGGGCGGTCAGCGGGATCGAGGCGACGAGCGTCTCGGTCGAGGCGGTCGAGGATTCGAGGGATACGGCGAGCGGGCTCCACCCGAAAAGATCGGTTGATGTCTCGGCCGCGAACGCGGCAGCGGCGAGCTTTGCGCGCGTGAAGCGCAGGACGAAGCGGTTGCTCTCGACGGTGCCGGTCGGCTGGCCGTTCGCGTCCGGCGAGAGCGGGCTCAGGCCGAGGAATTGCTCAAGCTGGTTTGCCACGCCGTCGCCGTCGGGATCGGCGGTGGAGGTGTTGTTCGCGGCGGTCAAGCCGTTCGCGGCGGCCCACGTGGCGTAGGGCTCCGAGACGGACAACGTGGCGGCGGGCGCGCTCGTGGCGGAGCCGGCGGCGTTGGTGGCGGTCACGGTGTAGGTGCCCGCGTGGGAGAGCTGCGCGCTGGCAATGTTAAGCGTCGTAGCGGTCTGGCCACCGAGGAGGACATTGTCCTTATACCACTGGAGGGTCGGGGTGGGCATGCCGGTCGCGACGACGGTGAACGTCACCGGCGCACCGAGCACGACGCTCTGCGAGGCGGGCGGCGTGGTGATCGCGGGGGCGACGGATCCGCCGATAGCGAAGTTGGCAACCGTCAGGGTGCCTGCGCCACCGTTGGCGGCGGCATCGACCACGGCCCCCCAGTTGTTGAGGGTCGTAACGGCGGCCTGCTCGGTGCGGAAGGCGTAGTTGCTGCCCACCGTAAGCTCGGAGCCACCGGCTGGCGTGACGTAGACCGAGTAGCTGCGCGCTGGCACGTTCACAACCAACCGGAAAGTGTAGGTCTTGTTGGAGGCGAAGGGAATCGTGCTCGCGGGGTAGGCGCTGCCATTGCGGGCGTCGATCTTGCCGGTGGTATTGAAGCGCACCGCGCACGCAAAGCCGGAGAAGGTCGTTCGGCTGCCACTGGACAGGCCGATCAAGGCATTGGTCGGGCTCGCTGACGGAGTTGCTTGGAAGGTCGCCGTGAAGGTGCCGGTCTGCGCCGGCATGGCGGTGTTCGTCCACCCGGCACCGGCGGACACAACCACCGTGCCCGGGGCAATAAACGTGTAGGTCGCCGAGGCCACTGCGCTCGTCGTCTCACCGGTCTTATAACCCACGGTTTTGATCGTCGTGGTGGTGCTCACCGTGATGGGGGCGGTGTAGACCGTGCCCACCGTCTCACTCGGCGTTGAGCCGTCTAAGGTGAAACGGATCGTCGCACCGCTCGTCGTGCTGTTCAGGGTCACGGACTGCGGCGAGGAATAGGTGCCGCCAACTGGGTTGAAGGTCGGGTTGGCCACGGTCGGCGTGCCACCACCGTAGGAGATGCCGAGATCAATGAGCTTACTCTGCACGAGATCGGGGCCGGGCCAGCCGAGGCCATAGCCGGGGAACGCCTGGATGGAATAACCGAGGCGGTTGCCCACAGAGTCAAAGGCACCGGGGGTGTTGGCCCCGCTGTTGCCGGTCCAAGAGGTGTCGGGAATGAAATGGTCGAGGAAAGCGGATTGTTTCCATGTCCGCGGATCATCCCAAGTGGAGTTAGGAATAGCGACGCCGGGGGTATCGCCGGTCGACGAGGCCAGATCGAAGCCGTAGGTGGAGCGCCAAACCGGGAGCGTCTTGCCCTCCAAGAGAGCGTTGGAGTCATTGCCAAACCAGTTGGAGTTGCTCGACGTGATGGCGGCCCCAGCACTTACGCTATCGAAGGTGAAATCGGCAATGCCTGCGGGCACGACCACCAAATTGTTCGCGAGCGCGACGTTGGCGGCATCGACAAGGAAGTTGATGGCCGCGCGGTTGTTGGCGGAACGAAGCAGGGTGTTATGGTTGAAGATGACATCCTCGGAGTTGATCTGCACGTTGTGCTTAAAGGAATTGAACACGACATTGCCGGAGACTTGGAGGTGGGCCTGACTATTCGCCCCCTGATAGGTGCCGATGCGGATGCCGTTGTTCGTGGCTCCACCGTTAATCGTGTTGCCGACCACCCAATAGTAGACGCCATCATGGCCAAGCTGGATGCCCATCTCGCAGCCGCCGGTGCCATAACCGCTGAGCGCCGTGCACTGCAGGCGATTGGCCACGACCTTGAAATCCTCGCGCGTGGTCTCGGTGGCGATGTCGATCAGATCTTCCGTGGAGGAGTTTCCAATGACGTCGTTGTCGAGGATCCAGAAGTGATTGCCGACTTCCTGGACCGGGGTGACCCAATTCTTGGGATGGATGACGATGCCGTCATTGGTCTTCATGCCCCAGACAAAATTCGAGACGATGGCAATATAGTCGGTGTATTCCCAGCAAACGATCCCGTTGTCGCTGCCGACGACCGAGACTTCGTTGTTAAAGATGGTGACCTGCTCGGTGTAACGAATCTGGAACGTGTCACCCACATCAAGGTCGCGAATCATGAGGTAGCGGCTTTTGGCAGATAGGGTGCCCGAGAGGCTGATGGTGCCCGAGAGACGAGGCCGGCTGCCGCTATCGTAGGCGCCGAAGACCAGGCGATTGCCCGCTCCAGAGGCTCCGGCGACACTGAAGAGGTTCAAGTTGCCCGTGAAGGTAACCCCACGCTTAAAGAGATAATGGGTGCCTGCAGCGGCGGTCTGAGCGTGACTGGCCACCTTGCCGGCGGTCTGCCATGGGGCCGCGCGGGTGCCAGCGGCGGAGTCGTTGCCGCTGACAGAGTCGACGTAAAACTTAGGCCGCCCACCCGAGTCAGGCTCGTCGACCGACGGTCCACCCTCCGCATAAGTAAGGGAGTCAGCGCTCGGAGGCGTTGCACCGAGGGAGAAGTTCCAAGCGAGGAGCGTGCCGGCGCCGCCGTTGCCGGGGACGTCGACGACTACCGCCCAGTTATTGAGGCTGGTGACCGTGTTCTGCTCGGTGCGGAAGGCGTAATTCGTGCCGACCGTGAGCTCGGAGCCGCCGGCCGGCGTGACGTAGATCGAGTAGGTGTGCGCGGTGACGTTTACCACCAACCGGAAGGAGTAGGTGGTATTGGCGGAGAACGGAATCACGCTTGCGGCCGCATAGGCACCGCCGTTGCGGGCATCAATGTTGCCCGAGGTGTTGAAACGCACCGCCGTGGCCAAGCCGGTGAACGCGGTTTGTGAGCCGTTTGACAGACCCACCACCGCACTGTTCGGCGAGGCGGAGGGCGACGCATTAAACGTCGCCGTAAACGTGCCGGTCTGTGCTGTCATCGACGTGTTCACAAAGCTTCCGCCGGTATTTGCCACCACGGTTCCGGGAGGGACAATGGTATAAATCGACGTGGCCACCGAGCTCGTCGTTTCGCCGGTTTTATAACCAATGGCTTTGATCGTCGTGGTGGCGCTCACCGCAATCGGGGCGCTGTAAATGGTGCCCGTGGTCTCGTTCGGGGTAGAGCCATCGAGCGTGAAGCGAATGGTCGCTCCGCTCGTCGAGGTGCTCAGACTGACCGATTGAGCGCCTGCATAGGTCCCGCTCGCCGGGCTGAAGGTCGGCGTCCACACCGTCGGGGTGCCGGGTGTGCCGCTCGGATCGCCGAGATCGCGGAACGTCATGATGGTCCACAGACCGACCGTGTTGTAGGACCAATTATCGCCACCCCAGTCGCTGGTCGCTTTAAACGCATCCATCTTGGGCGTAGAGAGGCCCTTGCGGTTCTTGTAGTGATTATAAGCGATATCCCAGCCCGGATAGGCCTTGAAATTCTGGGAATCGACCCGGCCTGCCGTGCCTTCGAGGCCGATCAGAAGGCGATTATTGAGGGCGCTATAAAGGTCTTCACCCTGCTTCCAAGCCATCTCGGCGACGTTGGTGAGTGCCAGGACGCCCATTTGCTCGTGACGTTGGTCACGGGTGGTCTCCTGGGTGGTGCCATCGGTGCGCACATAATTGCCAAGGGAGCCGTTGCCGCTGCCGGAGAGAAAGTAATCACGCGCACGGTTGTAGATGGTGCGGTCGTTGAGGACGATCCCGATTCCCATCATGCATGAAGTAATCGTAGCGTCCCAATTGCCGTTAAAGTTCCCCTGAAAGCTCTGGATTACGGGGTAGAATTCATTGCGCAGCATGTTGTCGAACGCCGTCCAGGCACCGGGGGCGGCACCCGTGTAGGTCGACTTCACGATCTCGGCGGCATCGCAGAAAAACAGCCCAATCATAGAACCATTGAGTTTCGCGTTATCACCTGTAATAGAGGTGAGCGTGGTGCCCCAAGCGTTACAGATTTGGATGACCTTTTCTGCGTGGGCGGTATTGCCCGTCACATACCACTGGATCGCATGGATGTAGGCTGCGGTCGAGTCCGTCAGGCCCTCCCAAACTCCGGTATCCGGGCTCTCGTAGTAACCGACATTGATCGTGCTGACAGCCCTCGGAGTGAAGCTTAGACTGCTCGGATTGCGGCCAGGTTGGTTGGCTCCATCCCAAGCCAGCATATTATTATAAGCACCCTTCCATGGGGCTTGGTTGGCGAGAATGCGGGACTTCATTAGATCCAAGTCGACTAGGCTGTGGCGCACACCGGGGTGATTGAATGCTTGGGCGTTAAGACTTGGCGCGGCGAGGCCGACGAAGACCAAGGCTAGTAACGTCGGGAGAGTGCGTCGAAGCCAGAGCGCGGGGAATCGGGTAATGCTTTTCATGTTATCTATTTTGATGGAATGATCTGACTAAGGGGAAAATGAATTCATCTTTGGGCGGCCGGTGCCGTCTTGTCTGGGGCGCACCGAGGTGGCCGAAGACGGGTAAAAGCCGGGCGAACGTAGAGGGCGGTGGAACCCCCGCCCTCCGTTGCCTCGTTGTTCAGGATTTTTTCTCGGGCGACTTCGCGGCTGCGGCTGCGGCCATCGCGGCGGTTTCCTCGGCGTCCAGCCGGCCGTCGTGATTTAGGTCGTAACGCTTGAGATTTTCCCGCTCGCGTTTGTCCGCCGCCTTCTGGGCCCGCTCCTCAGGGTCCAGCTGCCCGTTTCCATTCAGGTCGTATTTCTTCAGGTGCGCAGCATAGCGGGCGGCCTTGGCGGCCGGGGAATTATCCTCCGGTGGTTCCGCCGGTTCGAGCGCCGCCCGGGCGGCATCGGCTTGCAACCGGGCGGTCTCGGCGGCGTCGAGCTGACCGTCGCGATTGCTATCGTATTCTTTCAGGTCGGCGGCGCGGCGCTTGTCGGCGTTACGGGTCGCCTGTTCCTCGGGATCGAGCTTACCATTGCCGTTCTTGTCGTACTGTTTCAGGTGCTCGGCGTAACGCGCCGCTTTGGCTGCCGCCTCCGGGTCGGCGGCGTGAGCGTGAAGGGAGGCCAGCAGAACGGCCAGCAGAGTCAGCGAGCGGGTTGATCGGGGCAGGTAAGGGAGTTTCATGGTGAATCGGGGGGAGTTGAGGGATTAGAATGTTCCCTTGATTCCGAAATTCCAGTTCGCGCCGTAATTCTCGTAGGTGCGCAGTGCCGCGTTCTGGCCATCAGGCAGACCGGGCGGAGTGCTCATCGTCGACACGCCATCGTTGAAGATATTCCGGCCTTGGAAATAGAAGGAGAGGTTTTTGGTGATCACGAATTCGCCGCCGAGGTCGTATTTAGTGTCGTGCAGGCGATACTCGCCGAGGGTGCTCTGGGGTGCGTCGTCACGCCAGACCACGCCGAGACGAACGCTCAGCCGGCGATAGTGATAGCCGAGGCTGGAGGTCGCGCGGTGGGGCAGGTTGTTGCGGCGCTTGTTGTCATAGGATTGGCTATAGGCGCGGGTATAAGCGAGGTTGACGGTGATGCCGCGTAGGGCCTCGGCCTGGAACGGCAGGGTCTGGGAGTAGGCGTACTCGATGCTGCGGTAGCGCACGGGGTTCGGGGAATTCGTGCGCACGCGGATCGTGTAAGCGTTATAGCTCGGATCCTCGACTCCGTATACGTCGCCGAGCATATCTGTCCTGTCCCAGTTATTGCGGACGTCGTTCTGCGTGGCGGTGACGGACAACAGGCCGGCGGGCTCGAAATAGTAGGCTAGGCGGGAAACGTAGTTTTTTGAATACTCCGGCAACAGATCCGGGTTGGGAATCGTGATGATACTTTTGCCGTAGTCGAACTCCCATTCGCCGGAGAGCGAGTCGGTGGAGGGCCGGGCAATGGCCTGATTGTAGCCGACGTGGAACTGCAGGTTGCGGCTAAATCTGTACTTCGCGGAGATCATGGGGAATAAGTCCTCATAGTCGTTCTTCCGGTGGATGCGGGGCTTGGTGAAGTATTGGTATTGGTAGCTGGGGATGCTTCTCGTCGTGGGTATTTCTTTATTTGTTGCCGGGTTGAAAATGGTAACAGGGAAACCGCCAGCGGCCATCTGCGTCTTGTTGAGCGGATCGAATTCCAGCGCGTCGAGTTCGGTCTTTTCCCAGCGCAGGCCGGTTTGGACCTGCAACTGCTTCGAGAACGTAATATCCGCCATGCCATAGCCGGCGGTGATGGTCTCGGTGAAGTTGCGGTTCCTGGCGATGTAGGCATTGTAATAGGCTTCCGCACTAGTTGTACGGACGAAATATTCGGGATGCGCCTGAAAGAGGGATGCGATGGCATTGGAGTCGGGCCGCGGGATGGAGCGGACCTCGCCCGAGATGGTTTTGGTAGTCAGCAGGTTTCTCGTGCCGGTTTCCCACACGTAGGGACTCACAAAGCCAGCCCAAGTGCCGGTGGTGGTGAAGATCGGTGCACCGGTGGTTGGACTGTAGCCGGTGAGGATGTTGCCTCCCGGTCCGACGTAGGTCCATGAGTTGAAGGGGGTAGAATCCTGATTCTTGCGGTTTACTTCCGAGCTCTTGCCGCCGAACTTGATCCACGTTGGGAAGCGACGGAGCGGGGTGGTCCACTTGGCATTAAGATCGCCCGCATAGTTCTCGGTGCGCGCGGCCCGACCCTCGTCGGAGATGCGCGTGTTGGTGCGGTTGGCGAGGTTGAACCAATCGGGTCCGGAAAGCTGCTGGATCGTCCACTCGTGAGAGGTACGGTCCGGACGCGTGGCGGTCCAACCGCTGGTAATTCCGTCAGTATCATCGGTGCGGGTGACTCCGCGGGAAAGGGAGGCGTAGCTGTTGACCGAGCGGGAATAGGTGCCCCCACCGTCGATCAACCAGTTGGCCAGCTTGTATTCGAAACGCGAATAGTCGGTGACAGTGTAGGTGCGCTTGTTGAAGTTGGTCCCGACAATGGATTGTTTGCGCTCGGAGTTGGTGTCGACCGTGGCGAGGGTCGTCACGCCGTCGCCGAGGACGGTCTGACGGCCGGTGACGGCCCTATCGTCATTCCTGGAGGAGTCGAAGTTGACCTCGCGGTTGTAGGATTCGCCCTCGGAATAGTTATAGATGAAGTTGTTCGACAAGGTGAGGTTGGGCGTCGCCTTGAAGTCGGTACGCAGCGTGTAGGTATCCTTGCCGATGTTCTTGGCACCGTTCTTGAAGTTCAGGCGGCGGATGACAAAGGGCCGCGGGTCGGCCGCGCTCGACGACGTGTTATAGCTGATGTCTTCGCGGTATTGTTCGGTGTAGGAATCCACGTGGTTGATGCTGGCTACGATACCGAGGCGCTGGCTCAGCAGCACGTCGGAGTATTCGAGGGAGAGGTTGGGCCGGGCCTTGTATTCTTTACTGGTACTGGGACCATAGGTCTTACTGAGCGTGAAGGCCTCGGAGTTGAGGTTCAGGCTGACGTTGTAGCTGATCCTCCGGCCCTGGCGGTCAAAAGCTCGCCGGGACTTCATGTTGATCGAGCCGGCCGGGGCATCGGCATCCATGTCGGAGCTCG
>CAZVFV010000030.1:0-9312 GCA_964626625.1 uncultured Candidatus Saccharibacteria bacterium
TATTTCTTCGACGTCTTCGGCTTTGTCAGTAAAAAGAACTCCGTCTAAGTGATCTGTTTCATGTTGAAATATTTGAGCCAAGAGTTCAGATCCACCTTTGGTAAATAGCTCACCATGTTCATTGTAAGCTTCTACTGTAGCTCGTTCGGCACGATTAACTTTACCGTACAGCCATCGTATAGAAAGACACCCCTCTTCCATTTTCTTTTTCTTCTTTGAAAGTTTTATGATTTTTGGATTTATAAAAACTTCATCTGGGTATTCTTTTGTATTTTCTTTCTTAAGAAGGTTTCGTATTCTGCCAGAAATAATAAAAATTCTGAGACTTTTTCCTATTTGAGGAGCAGCGATTGCAACACCATCAAGTTGGCTCTTTAAGGCTTCCTTCATGTCTTTGAGTACAGACTGTATATTCTCCTTTTGTATCTCTTCTACAGGCACTTTAAGGGCTTTTGCTCGAAGTATAGGGTCTTCTTTTTGAACAATGAGTATCATACTTAAACTATACTGACCATTACTTGTACTTGCAACTTACAAAATATTTTCAGGGTTTATTCGAATTGTGAAGTTTGGAGGCAAGCTTTTTATTGTTTCAACCACTGATACATCTGGCCATTTATCTTTCGGAATACGTATGAGTAGGTGAGTAAGAGGTTTTCCTTTTGCATCAGAAAAAATAGAAGTGAATATGTCGCTTTCGTATTGAGGAATTTGTTCTTTGAGAGAGGAGAGTTCCGTCTGGTTTTTCTCTTTGTCTCCTCCGAGGCTAATTTTTATAAAAACTGAAAAAGGAGGATAGCCCCATTTTTTTCTTTCAGTAATTTCTTCGCGATAAAAGTCGCTAAAATTACCTGATGAAATGTAGGAAAAAATTTGATGTTCTGGAAGTCTCGTCTGCACAAGTAAAAAGTTTTCAGTGAGGGAAGAAAGTTTTCCGAGTGTATTTAAAACTTTTTCGTGAATCCTGAAATCAGGCATACCAAATACTGCATCAAGACTTATTACAAGAGTGTGCTCGAATTGAGCATGAAGATAGTTTAGGGCAAGTTCCGTCCCCAGAAGGATGCTTCCCGGTTTTTCATAAAAAGTATGTAATGCAGTCAGTATTTTCTTTCTTGTTGTGGTTGTTTCGCTATCTATTCGAACAATACGTCCTTGAGGAAAAGCTTCTTTGAGTTCCTTGTAAACCTTTTCAATACCAAAACCATATACCTTCAAATTCCAATTGTCGCATCGTACACATCTTTCTCCTGCATCACGCGCTGTGCCACATTTGTGACACACAAATTTATTGCCCATACTATTTTCGTGTAATGCAACCGGAGCGTTGCAGTTTTTACACATAGATTGCATGCCACAATCTGAGCAGTACACCGAGGTTGCTAAGCCTTTTCTATTACATAAAATAAAAATACGATTATTATTTTCACGTGAATGTTTAATAAGGGCAAGTGCTTCGTGTGAAAGAGCATTTTTCTGTAACTCTTTTGCTTTTTCATCATCTTTTTTTTCTAAAGGAATTTTTCTATCAATAAGTACAAAGTCTGCTTTTCTGATATTTCTCAATTTAACAGGAGAAATTTCAGTTATTTCTCCTTGATTATATCTCCACATTGTTTCAATACTTGAAAGGGAATCTCCAAAGAGTATTCGTGACCCGCTCGCTTCGGCAATTTCTTCAGCAACTTTTCTAATATCTAAAAAAGGTCTTCGGAGTGTTTTGTAAAAAGGTGAATTTTCTTTTTCAATAACGATAATTCCTATGTCTTTTCTTGGTATAGAAAGAAATTGTCCTGTTGCGATAATAAGGACCGGGTGTTTTTGGTCTATAATACTGTTCCATAAAGTTAAGGTTTTTTCTTTTGAAAGAAAACTTCCAAGGACATATGAATAAGTTTCAACCCCTTTTGTTAATTCTTCACCAAGATAGAGAGCGTCTTCAATAGTTGGACTACAAATAAAAACTGATGACTTTTTTGCAAATTCTTCTCGAATCAGAGATCTGTATGTACTCAATCTGCTTTCATCATCTGTTTGGAGAAGTAGTTTTTCTGAAGACCCTTTGCGTGTCGCAGATTCTTCAAAAAGAGCAGTTTTCTCAAGTGATTTTAAAATATGTTGAGGTATGAGGCTTTCGAGAATGATACCAGCTGTGGTGGCATAATACTCCGTGAGTTTAAAGACAGCTTTAAGAAGTGCACTTGATACGCATTGGCGGGTCGAGATTTTCTCTATTTTTTTTAAAGCAAACCCCGCTTGTCTAATTTCTGTTTTGAGTTGTGAAGCATTTTGACTTGAAAGTACAAGTGCATAAATACTTCTACTTCGTAACGGAACCTTAACAAGAGATCCTGGTTTAATATCTTGGGACGTAAAATAAGACAGATAGTCTTTTCCGATCCCTTTAGCTATAGGTATGGCAGTGATTATATTCATTGCCTCATATTTTGTTTAAAACGCTAGTTGTGCAAGTTGATCTCCATCAAGTATATAGAATGTTTGAGGGTCTTGTTGACTGAAGTGTGGTCGTGTTCCAGTAAAGATAGGTTGAAAGTTTTTTATTCCACGTGGATCCATTTCTATTGCAAATACCCCGTTTCCAGATGCAAAGATAAGAAGGTCCTCACGGTCTTTATAGAAATCAAGATTTTCTATTGCCCCAGCACCTTTAAATACTTCAAGTATTGGATCACATGGATCTTTTATACAGAAGTATTCAGGAGCATTTTTTATGTCTCCAGTCCAATTTGCAAAAATAGCACTTCCTGTTGCCCATATTTCAACATTACCTTCGTTGCTTTTCTTGCGGCTTTCACTTATAGGTAGGGTACTTTTTTGTACAAGAGATTTTATTTTTTCATATTCAGGATCTGCACCAGTGATAATTTCTCCAGAAGGATTACTTGAGAGCATGAAAGGAGAAAGGTTAATAGTTTTACCTTTTTCTACAATAATATCTTTTGCCCAAGGAAAATGGCTTTCACTTGAGGTGAGGATGTTATGTGTGCCAGTTTCTATTCTAATAGTGAGACTTTCTTCTTTGTCGAGAGTTCTGTAGCTTACTCCATCAAGATAGACTACGGTGTTATCAATGGGTGAAGTGATAACAATACTGCCTTTTGAGCCTAATAGAGAGTATCCAGCGAGACCGAGGGCGACAATAACTGCGACCCAGAATATACGTTTTGTTGTTTGCATATAGTGTATAGTTGCAAAAAAGTGTTAAAAACTCAACTTGACCCCGTTATATAAGTATTGTTTTAATTGTTATTGTGTATACTCTGTCGCTAGCATCAGATTTTTGTAGCTCGACTTGAATTCATTATCTAACGGGGCAGGCTCCTTTAAGAAATAAACGATCGTATGCAATCCTGGTGAAGTTTGAGCTCGCTAGGATTCTAGAAAAATTTACTCCTGAATCATTTCTATATGTGCTCCAATAGCATTGAGTCTTGTGACGAGATCTTCGTATCCACGATTGATACTGTACACATTGCGGAGTTTTGAAACGCCCTCTGCGCCAAGCATGCCAACGAGAAGGATTGCAGCAGGACGAAGAGCTGGTGGGCAAATAACTTCTCCAACCTTTAATTTTGTAGGGCCGTTTACATAAAATCGGTGAGGATCGGCAAGAATAGTATCTGCACCAAGTTTATCAAGGTCTTTATAATAAATTGCTCGTTTTTCATAAACCCAGTCATGAATAAAAGTTTGACCTTGCGCTTGCGTTGCGATAACAGCAAAGAAGGGTAAGTTATCTATGTTAAGTCCTGGATATGGGCGACATTCTATTTTTTCTTCAAGAGCAGTCAGCTTAGAAGGGAATGTTTTTATATCAACAAGATTTGTTTCTCCATTGAGAGCTTTGTACTTTTTAAGTATTGTGTATTTGAATCCCATTTTTTCTAACTTCAGAAGTTCAATTTCAAGAAAGTCTATCGGACAGCGTTTGATGGTGATTGATGATTTTGTGAGAATAGCAGTAGCCAAAAGAAACATGGATTCAATAGGATCTTCACTTAAGAAATATGTTACTGGTTTGTTTATTTCTGAAATGCCTTTGACTGTAAGTGTTGTGGTACCAATACCTTGTATTTCAACTCCAAGTTTTTGCAAGAAGAAACACATGTCTTGAACTTGATAATTTGCTGAAGCAAATTTAATCACGGTTGTTCCAGGAATAAGTGCAGAGGCCATGAGAGCATTTTCAGTCACTGTGTCCCCAGATTCATAGAGTACTATTTCCGCTGGATTTAGTTTTGAGTGTGTGATTTTGTATTGTTTTGAAAGAGTCTCTATGTTGATGCCAAGTTTTTCAAGAGCAAAAAAATGTGGACGAACGGTACGTGATCCTAATTTACATCCACCAGCTTGAGGAAGGCTAAATTGTTTTGAGTAGTGAATAAGTGGCCCGATGAGCATGATGATGCTTCGGGTCTTCATAGCTGATTCAGAATCAAGTGATTTAATATGTATTTCTTTAGGTTCTATTTCAATATCATTTTGAACCCACTTCACACTAACTCCAATACTTTGTAGAACTTCAATAATACGAGCAACCTCTTCAATGCGAGGCATGTTTTTGAGAGTTGTCTTACCTTTATTTAAAAGGGAAGCACAAAGGAGTGCTACAGCAGCATTTTTGGATGTTTTGGTTTCAATTGAACCTGAAAGTTTTCGTCCGCCGGTTATTTTAAAATTGAGTGATTTATTACCAAGTTGAACTACTTCACGTTGTAATGCACCACTTATTTTTGCAAGCATTTCAGTAGAGATGTTTTGTTCACCTTTTTCAATACGGGCAATGGCACTTTGAGTTGTTCCAATTTTTCCTGCAAGGTCACTTTGAGTAAGTCCACGTTCTTCACGAAGCTCACTTATAAATTTACCTATTTGTAATAAGGTCGTATTGATATTTTTCATATGTTTTTTATTTCAAAAAAGTATAGCATATATGCTATATCATCTCAAAGAGCAAAGTATGAAGCATGAGATCTGTAGTGTGGAATATAACCCAAGTTTATCAGACACCAGATGTCTGATAAACCCGAACTTATTAAATATCTAGTTTTTTAAAAAAATATATTGACAGTATGAGATGTAATGGTGGATTATCTTTGGATTACACTAGTTCACAACATAACAAAAGAGGCTGTCATAATGTTATGCGACGAAGTTCATGCCAAAGTCAGACCAGTTGCAATCGATGTTCTTGGCTATCTTGAAGAGGATTATGATGAAAAGGAAGAGACCTCTTCTTTAAGGAAACTGGAGGGGGTTACTTTAATACGTAAACTCGAAGAATGTTTCGAAGTTTCTATATTTGATAACCTCAGGTGGTGGGAGAGGTGTGTCAAAACCTTTTTGACATTCCAGATTTCATTATGGTGTTGCTCCGCTCGAAGGAGCTTCTTGCGACCTGATCTTTGAAGCGAGGTTTCGTAAAGTAAAAAGGAAGGTTTAACCTTCCTTTTTTTGTTGTAAAACTGACGCTGAAAGCTTAGTATAGAAGCATACATGTCATGGTTTTCTAAAAAACTTGGTATTGATTTAGGTACCGCAAATACACTCGTATTTGTTCCGGGTAAGGGTATTGTGCTTTGTGAACCATCAGTTGTAGCTGTTTCCGAAGAAGATAATAAAATTCTTGCAATTGGTGTTGAGGCAAAGAAAATGATTGGACGTACTCCTGAACATATTATTGCGTATCGTCCAATGAAAGATGGAGTTATAGCTGATTATAGAGTGACAGAGGCAATGCTTAGGTACTTTATTGAAAAGGCGATGGGTAAGTGGAGTTTTTTTAAGCCTGATGTTCTTATTTCTGTACCAGCTGGAGTTACTTCAACAGAACGTCGAGCAGTTATTGAAGCAGCGGTTAAGGCGGGTGCAAGAAATGCATATGTAGTGAAAGAGCCGATTCTTGCTGCGATTGGTGCGGGCATTCCTATTCATGAGGCAGCGGGGCATATGATAGTTGATATTGGTGGAGGGACGACTGACGTAGCTGTGATTTCTTTGGGAGGAATTGTTGCTTCAAAGTCTGTAAAAGTTGCTGGAAATAAAATAGACGCTGCTATTACTGATTATATAAAGAAGACATTTAACTTAGCTATCGGCGACAAAACAGCTGAAGATATAAAAATGAATATAGGGTCTGCTATTCCACTTGAAGAAGAACTTTCAATGACAGTAAAGGGAAGGGATTATGTCACGGGCCTACCTCGTTCGATTGAACTCAAAACAAATGAAGTCGTTAAATCTATTACAAAAGAACTTCGTGAAATGATTCGAGCAATTAAAGATGTGCTTCAAGAAACCCCTCCAGAACTTGCATCTGATATTATCGACCGTGGAATTATTATGACAGGAGGTACATCACAATTACGAAACCTTCCCGAGCTTGTACTTCGTCGTACTGGTGTAAAGGCACAATTAGCTAAAGAGGCTTTTTACTGCGTCGTGAAAGGAACAGGTATTGCCTTAGAGCATCTTGATACCTACAAAAAATCTGTTATTTCGAAACGATAACATGTCTTTGTCTGTATATATTAATAAAGAACATTTACATCATGCATATTGCATAGAGGGTGATAGAGAACAGGTACAGAGTAGTCTTTTGAATTTTCTTGAACAAGATCTTGGTTTTAAAACAAAGGCTAATCCAGATTTTTTACATTCTTCATATGAAACATTTTCAATTGAGGATAGTCGAAAATTAAAACAGTTTCAGCAGGAAAAAGCTTTTGGAGATAAAAAAGTATTTATTATTTCTTTTAATTTTATTACTCGAGAAGCACAAAACGCTCTCCTTAAGATTTTTGAAGAACCTATAACAGGAACTCACTTTTTTCTAATTACAAGATCTGTACATGTACTTTTACCAACCCTTGTGTCAAGGTTATTTGTTTTTGAGTATAAAAATGATAGGTACAATAAAGATGTTGAAGAGTTTATTTCTCTACACCCAGCTAAACGATTAGAATATGTTCAAAAAATAATTACTTCGAAAGATAAGTTTGAAGCAATACGTTTTTTAGATTCGTTAGAGATTGTATTTCAAAAAAAAGCATTTTATAAAAAGTATCCTCAATTTGCAAAAGAATTAATACAGCTTAAAAAGTATTTATTCTTGAATGGTTCTTCGGTAAAGCTTGTTCTAGAGCATGTGGCTTTGACATTTCCTATTATGTAAATAAAAAAGCCCTGCGATGTATGTCGCAGGGCTGTGGGTCCTGGCCGGGAGGCGTGGCCAGTTGAAACCCTGAGTAGTCGCGGGTAGCGACGTACTCAGGGCAGAGTCCTTGGGTCGGTCGGGGGAGTCGACCTAAGGTTAGGAGGCTGAAGGAACAAAACTTACTGTAGAAATATTAGCAGTTAGAGTATGTTTTGTCAACCCTAGACCTTCCTTGACTTAGTATTTTTATTGCAACGAAAATGTAGAGCAATAAAGTTTGGAGAGGTATAACGGTCGATTTTTTCTTCAGTTAATTTTGTTAGAGCAAAAATTCTGTTATGATACATATATAATAAAAAATATATGGCATATAATTTCACACCATTTAAACAAGGTATAAAAGAAGTTGAAGAGTGGTTAAAAAAAGAGCTCTCTGGTATTAGAACAGGTAAGGCATCACCAGCCCTTCTTGATATTGTAAAAGTTGAGGTCTACGGATCTTTCATGCCTATCAATCAGGTTGCAAGTGTTAATCTTGAAGATGCTCGTTCTATACGCATAACTCCATGGGATGTTTCTCAAGTTAAGCCAATAGAAAAAGCTATTACGGCTTCTAATTTAGGTCTTTCGGTAACTGTGGATGATAAGGGTCTTCGGGTTATTTTTCCTGAACTTACTACTGAGCGAAGATCTGATCTTATGAAGGTGGTAAAACAAAAACTTGAAGATGCTCGTAAGTCTGTTCGACTTGAGCGTGAAAAGGTAATGAATGATGTAGAAAAGAAAGAGAAAGAAGGAGGTATGGGTGAAGATGAGAAGTTTCGTATAAAGGGAGATGTGCAAAAAATAGTTGATGAAACTAATAAAAATCTCGAATCTTTATTTGAAAAGAAAGAGAAAGAAATAATAGGCTAATATGTCAGTACTTATTTTTCTCGTAATACTTTCTATTTTGGTTTTTGTTCATGAATTTGGACATTACATTACAGCCAAGAAAAATGGTATTCGTGTTGATGAATTTGCAATCGGCTTTCCACCGCGAATTTTTTCATGGATGAGAGGGGAGACTCGCTGGTCATTAAACCTTATTCCTATTGGTGGCTACGTAAAGATTTTTGGTGAAAATCCTGATGAGGAATCTATGGAAGGACCAGATAGTTCTCGAAGTTTTGTAAAGAAATCAAAATGGGTTCAAGTTCTTGTGTTATCTGCTGGAATTATTTTTAATATTGCATTTGCTTGGCTTCTCATAACACTTGGTTTCATGTTTGGTTTTCCTGTTCCAGCAGCGAATTATGCTCAAGAATATATAGAAAATACGCACTTAGTAATTGTTGCAACATTACCAGATTCTCCAGCAACACTGTCTGGAGTTCAATCAGGTGACACTATAGAAAGAGTTTCTTCTGGTGGAGAAGATTTACAAGAGTTGAATCCAGAAGCTTTTAGTTCATTTATCGCATCACATGGTGATAGAAAAATTGAATTAGAACTTCGTCGTGGTGGTGATGTTCGAACAGTTGAAGTAGTGCCAATTTCTGGAATATTAGATGCAAAGCCAGCTATTGGAGTATCTATTGATATGGTTGGAATACTCAAGCTCCCGTTCTTTAAAGCAATTGCTCAAGGTACAGAAACAACAATTTCTCTAGTTAAACAAACTGTTGTCGGTCTAGGATTATTCTTTTTTGATATATTCCGTGGACAAGGAGATTTCTCACAAGTCTCTGGTCCGGTAGGTATTGCAGGAATTGTTGGAGGTGTTTCACAGCTTGGTTTTGTGTACCTCCTGTCTTTGACTGCTTTTATTTCTATTAATCTTGCAGTTATTAATCTTATTCCATTTCCAGCACTCGACGGAGGTAGGATTTTGTTTGTGGCTATTGAAGCAATAATCCGAAGGCCAATTTCCCCAAAGGTTTCTAATACATTAAATGGTATTGGTTTTATTTTATTACTCCTTCTTATGTTTGTGGTGACGTGGAATGATATAGCTAAATTGTTTTAGCTTACAGCTATCAGGTTCTAGCTTTTAGAAAAACCCCGCTTAAATTTTTACTCCGTAAAAATTTAAGCGGGTAAAGAAAACCCCCGCGACTTGTAGTCGCGGGGGTTTGGGTTGTGCGCTTCTGGTC
>CAZVFV010000031.1:0-9023 GCA_964626625.1 uncultured Candidatus Saccharibacteria bacterium
GCGCGGGGCTTTTATTTTTTATATTTGAATTTATACTTCTTCTGGGTATTTCTTACTTCACATCGACTTCTTGCAGAAGTAGTACACCATTTGGATAGTTTATTTCGCTGAACTCATAAATTATCTCAAACGGTCGGTTAATGTTTCTTATTTCACGTCGACGCCCATACTTCGAGCTGAACCTTCAATAATCTTCATCGCCGCATCTACGTCATTTGCAGTAAGGTCTGCCATTTTCTTTTCTGCGATTTCTTTAATTTGTGCCTTTGTAATAATACCTGCCTTACTTACCAAGTTCTTTCCAGAACCCTTTTCTTTACCGATGGCTTTTAAAATAAGACTTGAAGCAGGAGGAGTTTTAAAGACCATGCTATAGCTTCGATCTTCATATACAGAGATTTCAACAGGAATCATATCTCCCATCTGCTCACGAGTTGCATCATTGAATTTCTTTACGAAATCGCCAATGTTAACACCGGCCTGACCCAAAGTTGGACCAAGTGGAGGCGCAGGAGTTGCCTTACCTGCTGGGGCTATAACCTTTACTTTTTTTATTACTTTCTTAGCCATGTTGTTAGGATTACTAGAGTATCTTAAATCTTTTTAACTTGCAAGAAGTCGAGCTCAACTGGAGTTTCTCGTCCGAACATAGAAACAAGAACCTTAACCTTACCTCGCTCTTCATCAACTTCAGAAACCTTACCTTCAAGCTCTTTAAATGGACCGTCAACAATCATAATTGCATCATCTGGAACAAGGTCAATATTATGCTTAACTGTTTCTGAGTCCATTCGCTTAAAAAGCGCGTCAACTTCTTTCTTATCAAGTGGCACTGGATATACTCCTGAACCAACGAAACCTGTTACGCGAGGAGTGTTACGAACAACGTACCAAGAATCATCTGTTACAGACATATCAACTAAAATATATCCTGGATAAATCTTTTCATCTTCTTCGATGCGCTTACCACCCTTGATCTTAATTTTCTTTTCAGTTGGAACAATTACGTTAAAAATTTTATCTTCCATACCAAGAGACTCTATGCGCTGTTTAAGATTACGCAACACAGCATTTTCATAGCCAGCATATGTATGCACAGCGTACCAATTTCTTCCTTCTTGTATTTTTTGTTTTGACATGAGAAAAAATAAAAAAGTTAGTAATTAAATAATAAATTTTTCAAGAATAAGCGAGAACAACAAATCAAAAAATCCCAAGAACGCAGCTGTAACGAGAGAAATAATAATAACTACTATAGAAAAAACAATTGCTTGTCGACGTGTAGGCCAACTTACATGCTTTAACTCTCCTCTTGTATCACGAATATAGTTTATAAGACCCATATTGAAAGATTAAAAATTAAAAAGAAAAGATTATTAGATCAAATTCTTCTATTAAAAAACGCCCGCAGGCGTGTTTGTATAAGACCATACTACTCTCAAAAAGAAAGTACGTCAAGTAAGAAAAACAGCCAGAAGCCCAAAGGGCTTCTGGCTGTTTTTATTTTTATAATCAGAGATTTCTTATTGTATCTCGTACGTGATCGTTACGTTCGACATAATTTTATTCTCTCCAGTTGGAATCTCTGGGGCAATAGCACCTTCACGACCTCCTCCCACAGCCATATCAAAACTAGCTGTTTTTGAGTAGTAAGTTGGGTAATTACCAGATTCAGAGAAGTTTACAATACGAACTAATTTTACACCTAAATCTCTTGAGAGATCCTTAGCTTTGTCTTGAGCATCGGCAATAGCACTTTGACGTGCATCTCGCTTTAAAGCATCCTCATTATCGATAGTAAAGTTCAGTCCACTAATATTTGAAACTCCTGCAGAACCCATACTACCTAGAATATCTCCAGCATCAGAAACCTTTCTTACTTTCACAGCAATAGTTTGACTTACTGTATAACCAGTAAGGTTCTGTTTACCTGGAGGGCAACTAAACTGAGAACATGGGAAACTAGTATATTCATACTTTGGATACACACTGTAATCAATTGTCTTTATATCCTTATCTTCAATTTTGTAATCATCCTTAAGAGTTGCAAGAGCTACATTTATTTTCTTGGTAACTTTGTCTTGTGCCTCTTTTACTGTCTTAGCATCTTCTGATGAAGAGAAACTAAAACTCGCAATGTCTGGCACAGCAAACACTTCACCTTCACCTGAAACTGTTATGGTGTTATTTGGAACAATTCCACTTCCAACGTATTTGTATTCTTTAAGAGCAGTAAGTGTGTTTACAGCAATAAAAAGAGAGGCTAGAAAAAGAAATATTCCAACCCACTTAACCATTCTTCGTTTTTCTAAACCTGATAAAACTGTATTTTGAGTATCCATATATTTTTATATTAACTATTAATTTGCATGGTATAAGCCTCCGCCACATTTTCAAAGAGTGAAGCAACTGTCATAGGTCCTACCCCTCCCGGTACAGGACTTATCGCACTTACCACATCTTTTATTGCATCAAAATCAACATCTCCAACCAACTGTGTCCCTTCTATTTCTTCCTCTAGACTCTGACCTGACACAAGATTAATACCTACATCAATTATAATCTGTTTAGAAGAAACATGCTCCTTGCCAATAAATTTTGGTTTGCCAATTGCAACAATCAAAATATCAGCATGACGAGTATCTTCCTCAAGATTACAGGTACCCGAATGACAAACGGTAACTGTCGCATCTCGATTAAGCATCATGAGAACCGCTGGTTTACCTACAAGAATTGACCTACCAACTATTGTAATTCTCTTTCCAGCTAAAGGTAACTTGTAATAATCAAGAAGCGAAACAATTCCACGAGCTGTTGCTGGCACAAATCCACCCTGCTTATTAGACCAGAGGAGTTTAAGATTTGTACTTGTTAAACCATCAACATCTTTTTGAGGTGAAATCTTCTCTACGAGTTCATACTCATCAAGATGTTGTGGAATTGGAAGCTGAATAATAATACCGTGCACAGAAGCATTATTGTTCAGCTCTTCTATACGACGAACCACATCTTCCTTTCTTACAGACTCATCAAATGTAATATGCTCAACCTTAGCACCGATAACTTCGGCAAATTTTTTCTTCTGAGCTATATACGCATTTGAATCATCCCTATTTCCAATCTGGATAATAGCGAGTTGAGGAGGAACACCCAAACCAAGAAAAGTGTTTTTAAGTTTTTCCGCAATAGAGTCTCTTGCAATTTTACCGTCGAGAATTAAAGCCATAAGGTTAGTATAGAAGTTAAATTTTAAGTCCGCAATCATTACCTAAAAAGCATATTGCCGTTATCGATCTTAACTTTCTCATTAATTAAGGATTTAACCTCTACTTTAATTTCTGGATCTTGAAATAATTCATAAGAACCTTCAATTACAGGAAGTGTTTCAACCTCAACATCATGAGATGTATTAATTTCAACCTGTGGCACTTCTTCTTTTTTAAGGCTATTACTCAAACTTATTTGGATTTCTTGAAGCTCTCTCAAAACTGTCTGGAAAACAATAAAAGATTCAGTATATAAACCTGCCTTAAATTTAGTACCCCCTTCTGTAAATAACTCCTGTGCTTTCAGTAATTTAAATTCTATATCCGCTCTACTTTCAATACGCATACGTACTGTTTTCTTTTCAAAAAATGATTTAACTTCACGGAGTTTATTCTGCGCAGCTTTCATCTTACCTTCAGCCGAAACTTTATTTTCTGCTGACATACCTACTGCGAGTTCAGCTTCAAGTTTTAAACGGAACTCTGTTGATTGTTCTTTAATATTTCTAACACTAGAACCAATACTTGTATCGGTAATAGTATCAGCTTCTGGTGGAGCGACCTTAAGCGCCATTGTCGCCATAAGGGCCATTTCAGTTCCCTGATTTGACCTGGAATCAATTCTTGCAAGAATCGCCTCATGAGCATTTAGAGATCCTTCAAAATCAGACGCGAGATTAAGAGCTTTTGAAACATCTTTTAGTGCAATCTTCTCTATTCTTTCATTCACCTTAATTGCATGACTTTCAAACCTTTGTTTTATACGAGTTTCAACTGAAACTTCTAAAGGTCCTCTTAAAGAAAGTTTTTCTACTTCTTCAAGTCGCTTTTCTGCAAGTTTAGTTTCAAAACGAACCTTGGATTCATTCGACACATTAAATACAGCCTGAACCTTTTCATTAAATCCAACTTTTATTGGATAGAGAGTGTCCCCTGGGAGTGCCACACCGGCAGCGTACGAAACTCCACCAAAAAATAAAATAGCAATGAGTGCGACAGGAATTACTCGAGCGTAATCAAATGTAAAGAGTTTTTTTGTAGCGTGAGACCAGTATGCAAAATTAAATCTTGAAGAAGACACTATCCTATCTGTTTTTTGTATATGAGAAACAAGCCTCTCTTTCATGAGATTCTTTTCTGAGACAGACAGCTTTATGTTTTTCGCTTGTTGCGAAATTTTGTTTAGTAAGTCGTTCATATATGTAGTATTTCCTTAAGTTTTGCGACCCCTCTATGTATTCGCACAGAAATATTATTTTCTTCTTCTTCAAGAATCTCAGCAATTTCTTTTGGTGACAGATCATCGATATATCTCATGAAAATAACGTCTTTATATTGATCAGGAAGTTTTTGTATTGCCTTAACAGCCATACCGACTTCCGACTCTTTTTCTATATCAGTACCCTTGGATTCAAATTGCATCCCTTCATCAATCTTTAAATCAAGAGACTCTGTTTTATGTTTTCGATAATGATCAATTATTGCATTACCAAGAACCTTAAATAAGAAAGCTCTCAAATTTTTAACTTCATGGCCTTTCGATACATATTCCCATGTCTTCATAAACGTATCTTGAGTTAAATCAAGAGCAATTTCACGAGAACTCACCCTAAAATAACAATGTCTAAAAAGAGCATCTGAGTTTTCATTGTATGCCTGTAAAAAAAATTCTTGTTTGTCTTTATGTGTATTATCCATGTATATAGACGTCTTAAACACATTTCTCTTACATTACAGACCACCGTGCAAAGATACCGGCAGGAAGGATTCTGTGTGCTCCAGATTCAACAAGAACAACCTCTCCCACCTCAACACCCCCCTTATGTCCCTTCATCATATCCTGTAGGAGATTTCCATACCCGAGAGCAGAGTATCCTGAAGCATAACCGTTTATAAGTATAAACTGAGGGTCGGGAGAAAGAAGTTCCTTACAAGAGTTTAGAAGAGTCAAAAGATCTTCTTCAATTTTCCAAATCTCACCCTTGGCACCGCGACCAAAATTTGGTGGGTCCATAATAATTGCATCATATTTCACCCCTCGTTTTATTTCTCTTTTTACATACGCTCTTACATCATCAACAATAAAACGAATTGAATCACTAGCTGTTTTTGAAAGTTCAGCATTTTTCTTTGCCCATGTAACTGTTCCTTTTGAACCATCAACATGTGTTACTTTTGCACCAGCAAGCGCAGCTGCAATACTTGCTCCTCCGGTATAACCAAACAAGTTTAATACATGTATATTCTTATTTGATTTCCGCACTCTTTCTGTTATCCATTTCCAATTTTGATATTGTTCTGGAAAAATTCCTGTATGTTTAAAAGGAGATAATTTAACTCCTAATGTAATCGTATCAAAAGGCACCTGCCACTCTGCCGGTGTGTGTGGTTTTGTTTTCCACGAACCCTTTTCGGCTTCGCGCTCAAATGAAGCATCTACATCATTCCACTCTCGAATATCCGCACTTTTTTTCCAGACAGCCTGAGGATCAGGTCGTCTGATACGAACTTGTCCAAAACGCTCAAGTTTCTCGCCTTCCCCGCTATCGATAAGTTCGTATGAGGGAGAGTTTTCTGTTTTTAAAATGAGATAGTTATCCATGTGAACACTATACTTAAGAAAAAACTTACCGCAATGTTTTTACAAGCGGATGATACTGCTTACCCAATTCAAGATCTTTATCGGAAACAACCATAATCCATTTGGTATAACTTCTTTCTTCCTGCTTTCCGTACCAATGAGAAATAAAATCTTTCTGAGAAATTTTAAAATTCTTTCCATCCCATGGATCATTAAAGAGAACATTATTTCCAACTATACCCACAACAAGAGAATAGTGTCCTTCATCTTCTTTTAAAGTACTAAAATGAACAATAACAGGAAGACCTAGCTCTAAAAAGTGTTTAATCTCATGTAAAGAAGATCTATTATTTACGTAGCAAAAAAGTCCTTCTTTTCGTACTGTCGTAATCATCCATTCATGACGAGTGCCGATATGTTTATTAGTGTGAGCCCTTTGTATTAATTCATACTCACTTTTTCTATCTCCAAAAAAAAGCAGGACCATCTGTAGTACAACAGGGCCACAACTATAATCCGTATCTTGTTTAAAAAAAGGTATGCGAAGTTTCATGTACAAAATTCTACCACGAGCATAAAAACAAAGATGTGTAGAGCTTTTTGTTTAGATAAAAAAATTACCCCGCCCTCACAAAAAGTGAGAGCGGGGTAAGGGACCAAGTTTCCAAGGTCCAAAGTGTCAGTTGCGAGAGAAGAAACGGTTAACAGCAGACCAGCGATTGACGAAGCCGAGGCGGTACAGATTGACGCGCCACCGCCTACTGTCCCGGTACGCGTGGACGACAGAAACGTTTCCGTCACTGTCTTCTGTAAAGAGGAAGTTTGCGTAACCGTTTACGAGAAGACCTATATTTTCCCCTGCTTCTTGGCGCTCAATAAGTGCTTCGATTTCAGGCAGGGTGAAGGTGTGCTTTCCTTCAATGAGAAGCTTCGAGAGCTTCTTCCTGTTGGTCTCACTTGTCTTGAGAAGGCTTTGGACCACCTCAATAAAAGTGAACCCCTTCAGGACTTGCCACACCGTCGCCTTTCCTTCTCCTCGAGCCTTCTGCTCGAGATGGAGCCAGAGGTCGAGGTTGGGATCACGATATCTGTACCGCATCTTTATGAAGCAGTCTTTAGTCCGCTTCACTTCAACTGCGCTGAGGGTGATCATTATGAATGCTTTCTTCATACTCTCTTGACGCGGAACAAGAACCAAGAGGAACTCCTTGAGTACCTCCGGATTCTGAACCCAAGCTCGCATGACATTTTGCGGAACATCCGGAAGAGCATTAATCACCGCCTTACAAAAAGTCTCAGTCAAATTATCAGACATGGCTTTTTTCCTTTCTTGGTTTTCACCAATTCATCACTGCCAGAGGACTTCCACATTGGTAGTCATAGCTATAAAATATCAAGTGTTAGACGCCCGGCGTCTAACACTTTCAAGAGCTTAAAGCTATGACTACATTTTCTCCTACCCATCGGCAGCAGACGCGATTTCAAGGTGCTTAATTTCTGGAGTTTTTATAGCACAATATATATACTATTGTCAATGGGTAGTATTCCTGTCTTTAGAAGTACGAGCGGAAAGCCCGAAGGGCTTTCCGCTCGTACGTGAACTCCCTTTCTCTTGCTTATATCAGACATAGGCAAGAGGCTTTTTAAAAAATAACGTACGAAATAAAATACCTTTGTTGTGATGTAATAGCACAAGACCCACTTGAATACTTCGCATTCAAGTGGGTCTTGCTTTTGATTTTTTTATCTTTTATTTTTAATCTCCTAAACGTGGCACGTTGGATCAATTCCCTTCTTTTCAAAATATCGTTGGTGGTATTCTTCTGCTTCGTAAAATTCTACTGCATCACGCACTTCGGTTACAATTGCTTTTTCATACTTTCCACTCTTATCCAAAACTTCTTTTGAAATTGTTGCTTGTTTTTTCTGTGATTCATTAAAAACAAAAATAGCAGATCTGTATTGCTCACCTACATCAGGACCTTGTCTATTCCATTGTGTCGGGTCATGCAAATTCCAAAAAGCTGATACGAGCTCTGTGTACGAAACTTTATCTGGATCAAAACTAACTTCAATTGCCTCTACATGTCCTGTTCCTCCGCCACACACTTGTTCATAGCTTGGATTTTTAATATGTCCTCCTGTGTATCCAACAACAGCATCAAGAACTCCAGGAATTTTCCTGAAAGCTGATTCAACACCCCAGAAGCAACCTGCGGCAAATATAGCTTTTTCTTTAGTAGTTTGGTTCATAAAAATTAATACTTACATTGATAAGTAATGCTTGGGCAAACAATTTTTGCTTTGCAAAAATGTGTTTTAGCCCAAAAGCACCCAGCGGCAAATATAGCGACTTCCTTTTTGTTATCCATAATAACTATCTAAATTTTTAATAAAAACAGAAACACTCTTACCTTCTCGTATATAAGAATTATATCTTATTGTAAAAAACAGGCTATAAAAAAGCGACCCCTAAGGGTCGCTAGGCTCATGTTCATCCTTTTCCTCAGCCCACCTAAAAGTAGTTTCAGTACCGTTCGAAACAGAACTATAACCTTCAGGTTGATAGAAATCAGCTGGTACAGAACATAGAAATTCGTAGTTCACATAAAGTGTGTGGAGACCTGGAAACGACATGGACTTCTCATCCGTCTGAAACTTCCTCAGCCGGATCACCTCAGCTTCAACAAGTCCGATTTCTTCCTTAAGCTCTCGAAGAGCTGCTGCCTCAGGTGATTCGGTAAATAAGATTTTTCCGGCCACGTGAGGTATTCCTCGTTGTCTAACACTCCCGTTTGCAAACCTTTGCTCTACCTCAACAAGATACCGAAGTAATTTTCCACGCTTGCACTCTACTCTAACCCTCACTACTCCTATAAGCCGGTAGAGTTTCCCTCCATAAGTTTCTATAAGAACTGCCTCTCCATCTTCAAGCTCTCTCATTAAAAGTTCGAATGGCTTTGTAGCTCCTTTGCCCCAGCGATCTAAAGGAACGCTATGCCGAATGAGTATACTCTGAACATTGGTCGCAGAAATATCCATCGTGTGAATTCTCCTTAAGTTGTGAAAGGACTAGCCAAAAGGGACTATAACAAATTTCTATAAGAATACCTATGATTTTAAAATGTACCTTGAGACTACGAACCCAACTCCAATTCCTAAAAGCACCCAGCGGC
>CAZVFV010000032.1:0-8715 GCA_964626625.1 uncultured Candidatus Saccharibacteria bacterium
CCATAAGAGTGACCGAATCCATCCGGCTCCGCAATGACCTAACTAGATAGCGAATTCCATTCCCTTTAATTTTTAATTCTTGGTGATCTTTTTTAATGTGCAATTGTGTAAGCAATAATTTCTTTGGGTCTACCTTGCTGGAGAACCTTTCGAGCTTCAGCAAGGGTTGCTCCAGTTGTGGTGACGTCGTCAATTAAAATAACATAAGTACCTTTAATTTTTTTAGGATTTTGTAAACTAAAAGATCCAACTATGTTGTGTAGACGTTCTTTACGAGAAAGTGTTTTTGTCTGTGGCAGAGTGTGCTTATGACGAATTAAAATATTCGTATCTAGGTAAATGTTTGATATATGGGCTTTAATGATATCTGCAATACGTTCCGATTGATTAAATCCACGTTCCCGTAAGCGTTTTTTTGAGAGGGGAATTGGCACGAGGTATAACTTAGCTTTTTCAAACAGTATTCGATCTTCAAAATCTGCTTGAATTTTTTCAGCGATAAGAATGGCACTTTTTTCTATCAAAATAGAGTTTTTCTTGTATTTAATGTGCCAGACGAGTTCTTGGACAGTTGTGTCTTTATATGAAAACAAAGAATGAATCCATAAATAAGGTGTGTTTGAAGCAGTTTCAAGTTTTGCAAATTCATGCAAGGGCATATTCTCAAGTCTTATAACAGAAGGTTTCTGCGGAAAAATAAAGTCTGTAAAAAACCGAACAATGTCTCTTGAAAATGAGTAAATAGACATACTTTATATGATATACTAACACTCATATATGGCTATATTTGGTACTCTGTTTGGAAAAAAGGGTGGGAGTGTACTTGGTATTGATATTGGATCCTCTTCTATAAAGGTTGTTCAGCTTCGCAAAAAAGGAGGGCAAGCAATTCTTGAGACCTATGGGGCTCTTGCTTTGGGGCCCTATGCTCAAATTGAAATCGGTAGAGCAACTCGTCTTCCTGTGGAGAAAGTAATTGAAGCACTCAAGGATATTTTACGGGAAGCAAAAACTACAACAACTTCTTCAGCTGTCGCCATACCATTTAGTGCAAGTCTTATGACACTTATTGAAATGCCTAAAGTAGGCATGAAAGAACTTTCTCAAATGATTCCTCTTGAAGCTCGCAAATATATTCCAGTTCCTATAACAGAGGTTGCTTTGGATTGGTCTGTCATTCCTCGAAATGAAGATGCGAGGTCTGATGATGGAAAAGCCCCAATAAGTTCTAATAAAGTAGACGTGCTTTTAGTTGCAATACATAACGATATACTGGCAAATTATCAAGATATTATTTCTAAAGTTAAACTCGATACAAGTTTTTTTGAAATTGAAATATTTAGCACAATGAGATCTGTGCTTAATCAGGAAGTGTTACCGGTCCTTATTTTTGATATGGGAGCAGCTTCAACAAAATTATATATAGTTGAACGCGGGGCAGTAAAAGTTTCCCACACAATTAATCGTGGTTCTCAAGACATAACACTAGCTCTTTCCCGTTCACTCACTCTTCCAGTTAAAGAAGCAGAAGAATTAAAAAGAAGTATTGGACTTGATGATCCAAATGCTGATAAGCAAGCAAAAGATATTATACGATCTACTCTCGAGTATGTTTTTACTGAGGCCAATAGAGTTATTTTGAATTTTCAAAAAAAGTATAATAAAGCAATTAGTAAGATTGTTCTTGTGGGTGGTGGATCTGCTCTTAAAGGACTTGATCATGTGGCTAAGGACGCTTTTAAGGCTGAAACTATTTCAGGTAGTCCTTTTGAAAAGGTAGAATCACCAGCATTTTTATCCCACATGCTTAAACGTACAGGGCCGGAGTTTGCAGTTGCTGTTGGACTTGCGTTACGAAAGCTTCAGGAGTCTGAATAACATCTTTTCTAAATATAGAGCTTTATGATATCATTTTAATATATACACTATGGTTGAGACACGCTTTCAAACATCTTTTATTCCCAAGAAACCGACACAGTCGGGGGTTGCTTATCGAGGTGAATCTCGAAGTCTAGGTCTTCTTGGTGGTATTAGTTTGTCTTTGACTATTATTGCAGGCTTAACATCTGGAGCTTTGTTTTTATACACCCAGTTTTTGGAATCAAATATTGTTCGTTTAGATGAAGAACTCACACAAGAAAGAAACGAACTTGATGAAAGTGCTTTAAGTACTTTCAAGTCTCTTGGTAAGAGAGTTAAAAGTGCAAATGAACTTGTTGATAAACATATTGTTTTTTCAAACATAGCAAGCTTTTTTGAAACGTCTGTTTTGAAAAATGTACGTATTTCTGATTTTAATTTTGAAACTAAACCAGGAAATCGAACAAAGATTTCTATAAAAGGCGAAGCTCAAAGTTATGCTGCTGTAGCTTCACAAGACCATGCGTTTAAAGATGTTTCATACGTTGTTTCCTCTAGTTTTTCAAACTTAACTCTTGATGATAAAGGTAACGTAACTTTTTCTGCCATACTCGAACTTGAAAAGAGCGTGTACGACGACAATTTAGGAGGAGGTATTTCTTTTGTCGGAACAATTAATTAATGTATGAAAACAATCATTTCCATTCTTTTTATAGCACTCGCTGTCGGAACATACTATGTGTATATTTCTCCTGAGTATAAACATGTTACATCTTTGCGTGTAGAAGAGGCAGGATATCTTGAAGCTGAGGCAGATATGAAGGAAATTAAAGCTGTCTATGACCGTTTAGATACTGAGTATAATAATCTTTCAAAAGAGGAGATTGCAAAAATCGACACATTTATTCCAGAATCTTTTGACTCAACGAAGTTTGTTATGGAGCTTGATGGTCTGGGTTCTCGATATGGAATCAGAGTTAAAGATGTTCAAGTAACAACTTCAAAGGTTGGAACTGATCCTTCTTTATCAAATAACTCTCCTTTTGTAACTCACGTGGTAACATTTAAATTTAAGTCACCATATCCAAACTTTATTCAGTTCATGAAAGATGTCGAGAATAGCCTGACGTTTATGGATGTTACGCAAGTAATTTTTGTTTCTAACTCAACAGGTCTGTACGATTTTACTGTGGGACTACAGACTTATTCACTTACGTCAAAATAATTATGCAAGAAGGAAATAACAATCGAATAGTGGTCCTCGTCATAGTTTTGCTCGTAGTTGCTTTCTTTGCTTACGGACTCTTTTTCACCAGTTCAAGTGATTCGTCTGAAGGTGTTGTTACAACATCGACTTCTGGTATAACACAAGAAGTTTCTGTACTTCTTGCTGATTTAAAATCAATTCATTTTTCTGAGGGGGTGTTTACTAATCCAAAATTTACACGATTATCTGACTTTAGTCTCACGCTTATCCCATTTCCTGCTGGTAGAACAAACCCATTCGCTCCTTTAGGGTTCTAAACGCTTATGAGTATACTCGATATTTTAGCCGAAAAAAAAATAATTAATCGGCAGGACATTTCTGCTATTGAAGAACAGGTTTCTTCGAAAGACATAAGTCTCGAGAAGGTTCTTGTGGCAAGAGGTGTTACTCCAACTCAAATTGTAGAAGCAAAGAGTGAGTATTTGGATATACCAATGAGGAGTTTGGAGGGACAGAATATTTCTACTAAAATTCTTGAGTACATTCCAGAAGAGTCTGCTACTCATTATAAATTCGCTCCACTTGGTCTTAAGGATGGGGCACTCGAAGTTGGTATTGTTGATCCAGATAATATAGAGGCACGTGATGCTCTTAACTTTATATCTTCTAGAGTCAATCTTCCTTTTAAATTATTTTTAATTTCTGAAGAGGATTTTGAAAAAGTTATAGCCTCATATCGAGGTCTTTCAGGTGAAGTTAATAAAGCACTTTCAGAACTTGAAACCGAACTTACAACTGAAATAGAAAATTCTGAAAAAGAGGATGTTCAGACAAAAGCAGATGATGAAGGGGGAGAAGAAAAAGGTATTGAAACAAAAATAATTGAAGATGCTCCTGTTACAAAAATCGTAGCAACCATACTGCGGTATGCAGCGGAAGGAACTGCTTCTGATGTTCATATAGAACCAATGCGTGAGAATGTCCGGGTTCGTTTTCGAATTGACGGGGTACTTCATACGAGTTTGGTACTTCCGCACAAAGTTCACTCTGCGGTAATTGCTCGTATAAAAATACTTTCAAATATGCGTCTCGACGAAAAGCGTAAGCCACAAGATGGACGCTTTTCGGCAAAAATCGAAGGACGCAAAATCGACTTTCGTGTTTCTACATTTCCAACATATTATGGAGAAAAGGTGGTGATGAGAATCTTGGATCAAGAAAAGGGAGTGCGAAAACTTGATGACATGGGTATCTCTCCTAAAAATTTGGAGATTATTAAGCGAGCAATTAAACGCCCGTACGGACTCATTCTTATTTCGGGTCCGACTGGTTCTGGTAAAACAACGACACTTTATGCGATGCTAAACGAGCTCGATAGAGAAGAGAAGAACGTCCTCTCTCTTGAAGATCCTGTTGAATACAGTATTGAAGGTATGATGCAATCTCAGGTAAGACCTGAGATTGGGTACACCTTTGCAAACGGTCTTCGTACGACACTTCGTCAAGATCCTGATATTATTATGGTGGGTGAAATTCGTGATAAGGAAACAGCTCAGCTTGCAATCCAGGCAGCGCTTACAGGACATCTTGTTCTCTCTACGATACATACGAACACAGCTGTCGGTGTGATCCCCCGCCTTATCGATATGGGTGTTGATCCGTACCTTATTGCTCCAACACTTATTATTGCAATGGCACAGCGACTAGTCGCAACCCTTCCTGAAGGTGGTGGAGAACCTGTTCCTGTTGAAGCTAGTATGAAAGCTATGCTTGATAAGCAGTTCGCCGATTTACCAGAAGAATTTAGAAGTAAAATTGAGATAGGGAAAGAGCTTTATAAAATAAAGCCTACGCCAGATTGTCCTACTGGTACTCGAGGTAGAACGAATGTAATGGAGGTGCTTGAAATGGATAAAGAAATAGAAGCGGTGATTTTGAAAAGTCCTACTGAGCTCGATGTCTATAAGATTGCGCGATCTAAGGGTATGATTACTCTTAAGGAAGATGCATTAGCAAAATCGTTTAAGAGAATAATTCCTCTTGAGGAAGTTAATAGTTTATAAAATACATGACAAAAACTTACAAAATTTTACTTGTTGACGATGATAAATTTCTGCTTGATATGTATGCTAATAAATTCTCCAAGGAGGGTTTTGAAGTTACGGTAGGGGTAGGTACTCAAAATGCTCTTGAAAAACTCAAAGAGCTTAAGCCAGATATTATCTTGGCTGATATTGTAATGCCAGGTATGGACGGTCTTGAGTTTGTTGAGCACGTTCAAAAAGAAGGATTAGCTCCTGATGCAATAATTATTATGCTTACTAATCAGGGGGACTCATACGATATTGAGCGAGCCAAGAAGCTCCATGTGCACGGCTATATTGTAAAGGCAACCTCAATACCATCAGAGGTTGTATCTGAAGTTTTAAAAATAACCAACGATAACGGTAAATAATTTTTATGGACCACAAAAAAGAACTTCAAGATCTTATAGAAACAGTTATCCGTGAAGATGGTTCTGATATTCATATTTCAGAAGGAAGACATCCAACAATTCGTGTCGCGAGCTTTCTGGTACCTCTTGTAAAGAAACCAATTCTTTCAAAGGAGGATGTAAAAGGTATTTTTAATGTCCTCCTCAATGATGGACATAAAGAAATTTTTAAAGAAAAACAAGAAGCTGATTTTGCATATGCATATGAAGATAAGGCGCGTTTTCGAGGTAGTGTATATACTCAGCAAGGAATGATTAGTATTGCACTTCGTTTAATTCCTAAAAAAATTAGAACATTTGAAGAGCTTAATTTGCCACCAATACTAAATAATTTTGCTGAACGCCAACAGGGTTTTTTCATGGTTGTAGGCCCAACAGGACAAGGAAAATCAACAACACTCGCAGCTATTGTGGAGCTTATAAATCAAACTCGTCTTGAACATATTATTACTATTGAAGATCCGATAGAATACGTATTCGAGCAAAAAAAGTCTATTATTGACCAAAGAGAGGTCAAGAGTGATACACCAAACTTTCATTTAGCTCTCCGTGGTGTTTTCAGACAAGATGTTGATGTGGTGATGATTGGAGAAATGCGTGAGCCAGAAACAATATCAACTGCAGTAACTGCCGCAGAAACTGGACACTTTGTGCTCTCAACACTTCACACAAATACCGCGGCTCAGACAATCGATCGTGTTATCGATTCATTTCCAGCGGCACAGCAAAATCAGATTCGTCTCCAGCTTGCAGGGTCACTCATTGGAATATTTTCTCAGAGACTTATTCCCCGTATTTCAGGAGGTCTTGTTCCTGCGTATGAACTTCTTATTGCAAATAATGCGGTTGCAAACCTTATCCGTGAGGGAAGAAGTCATGAAATAAATACGGTCATTGAGACTTCTTCAGAAGAAGGTATGATTGATCTTAACCGCTCTATTGCAGAACTTGTTCGTCAGGGTGAGATTACCGTAGAGAACGCCTATAGATTTTCAGTTAACCAAAAGACTTTAGAGAAACTTATATAATATACATATGTTATTTGGATACAAAGCAATTGATACTACTGGTGAAAAAAAAGAAGGCACTGTTGATGCTATCAGTCTTGATGTTGCCATCAGTGCTCTTCAAAAACGAGGCTTGGTACTTTCTTCAATATCTCCACTTGATGAAGACAAGTCTTTTCGAAGTAAAATAAGATTTTTAAATCGTGTCTCAAATAAAGATGTGGTTATTCTTTCTCGTCAGATGGCAACCCTTTTTGATGCGCAAGTTTCTGCGCTTCAGATTTTTAAATTACTTTCGACAGAAGTTGAAAATCCAGTTTTAAGAAGAGCATTAACAGAAGTTGCCGATGATGTTCAAGGAGGAAGTACGATTTCAAAATCTCTCTCGAAACACCCTGATATCTTTTCAGATTTTTATGTAAACATGGTTCGAGCAGGCGAAGAGTCTGGTAAATTAAATGATACGTTTAACTATCTTGCGGATTATCTTGATCGTACATATGAAGTAACAAGTAAGGCTCGTAATGCTCTTATTTATCCAGCGTTTGTTATTTTGACGTTTGTCGGCGTTATGATTTTGATGTTTACTATTGTTATTCCAAAAATAAGTGTACTTCTTTTGGAGTCTGGTCAAGAGATTCCTTTTTATACTAAAATTGTTCTTGGTATCAGTAATTTCTTTCTAAATTATGGTGTATTTCTACTTATAGGTCTTATTGTTGGTGGATATTTCCTTATTCGATATATCAATACCGCACAAGGACGTCTTGCTTTCTCTGCTTTTAAATTACAAGTTCCTTATGTTGGTGATTTATACAGAAAGCTCTATCTTTCTCGTATCGCAGATAACATGAGTACTATGATTTCTTCTGGTATATCCATGGTTAGGTCTATCGAGATAACTGCTTCGGTGGTAGGAAATGATATCTATGAAAGAATCCTTCAAGACGCTCTTCAGTCAGTAAAAGGAGGAAGTTCATTTTCTTCATCTCTTTCTCAATATAAAGAAATGCCAACAATTATGGTAACTATGATAAAGGTTGGTGAGGAAACAGGGGAGCTAGGAAGTATCCTTAATACAATGGCGAAGTTTTATCGTCGAGAGGTAAGTAATGCTGTTGATACTCTCGTTGATCTTATTGAGCCGGTCATGATTGTAACGCTTGGTCTAGGGGTGGGTATACTTCTTGCGTCGGTTTTGATGCCTATTTATGACATCGCTGGCTCCATCAATTAAGAGCTTGTTAAATTAACAAATTGCTTCGTTACTAACTGTGCGAGCTCTTGCGATATAGATTTACTACATCTTAGTCGCTTGTTCGTTAATGCCTCGCACTTTATTTAATTTCACAAGTTCTTTTTTTTTGCACACAATCAATTCTCAGGGCTTTTTTTGTAGGCATAAAGCTCACAATCACCTAGCATCCAAATATATTTCAAGTATTTTTATACTTCTCTTTTATTGCATTTTTGATTTTTGCATTACAAAAAACACGTCAGAATGCTCGGAAGCCACCTTGTATTCCAACTAATCTTGCTTGCTTTTTGTATCTATATACTATTTTCTACATTCTAACTTATATTTCCAAGTTTCTATCTTCTGTTTCCTATCTTCTATATCCTAAATTCTGTTTCTGCACACCTCGCATAGTAGTTATTTTAACCGTTTTTTAAATCTCTCAATTCACTCGCTAGCGCCCTGTGTCTCAACCGATTTTGCTTTTATTTTATTCATATCTTTCAGTCTTTTCTACGCACTAATTTGGGCCTTGTATTTTAGATTTACTTATCTTCTATTTCACAGAGTATCTTCTATATCCTAAATTCTAACTCCTATATCCTGCATTTTTGCACAGTTTATTAACAATTTATCCACATACAAGGCTTTCAGACACTGTTTAAGCATTGTTTTTTAGCATATAATTAATGTATCGTTTTAAAAAAGCGACTTACTACCCGGGTAAGGGGTCGAATGTAAGAGGTGATATAGGGGTCATTCCCGTATATATAGAAGTTTATAAAATTATTAATAACAATTAATTATGTCTAAGTTTAGAAAAGGTTTTACATTGATTGAGCTCTTGGTGGTTATTGCCATCATTGGTATTCTTTCATCGGTAGTGCTTGCATCACTTAATACTGCTCGA
>CAZVFV010000033.1:0-8413 GCA_964626625.1 uncultured Candidatus Saccharibacteria bacterium
GTTATTTTATTTTCTTCATTCATAAGAAAAAGTATCTTAAGTCAATTATACCCCACCTTAGACTTTAAGAAAAAACTATTCTGAAAGAAGTACGTCTCTTGTGTATTTATTTGAAGCGTTCTCCGCCGACGCTGTCGCTATGGTGAACAAGCACCACATCCTTATTCAGGTAATAAAGCCTCTCTGGTATACCTATTAGATGCATTCCACAACATCCAGCTCGTGAGTCCCACATCATACGTTGCTTGTATTTGAGCTCTTACCATATCTGGAGTGTAGGTTGCTCCTAAATTAAAATCCTGAATCCAAGGACGAAGTTTGAGTATGGAAGTACTTGCAACTGTTGCATCAAATGCCTGTACTTTTTTTACTCCCTGACCCATAGAATATTTAATAACTTCATATGGGTGTGCAGCTGGATTATCCAAACCAATAAATCCCTTTGGATAATGTGATGGGTATACCATAGGAGCAATAAAATCAAAATAAGGCAGGGCAACTTCGAGCTTTTGACCTATATTTAAATCATCTGAGTTAGTTGTTGTCATACCAAACAAATCTGCAGACATTACAATACCGAGTGGATTTAATTCACCATGAAGATATTTGAAAAACTCACCCATAACATCTGTTTTTTTTCTTCCATCGCTCCATGGAAAATAAATATCATTCATTGGGCCATCAGATGGAAAACGAATGTAATCAAAATTTATTTCATCAAAACCAATAGCATAACTTTCCTTTGCAAGTTTAACGTGATAATCCCACACATCTCGAGCACCAGGATCAGTAAAACTAAGTCCTTTAAAATCTTTCCACACAACACTTGTATCTGTTCTTTTTTTAACAGCTAAATCTGGACGAGTTTGAGTAAGATACGGGTCTTGAAAAACAGTAACGCGTCCCAAAACATATATACCCGCATCATGAAGCGATCCAATAAATTCTTTCATATCAGAAGCAAAGCATGTTTTTGAAACTACATCAGAAAATTCAGAGCCTTTCGCTCTAAAAGAAATATTTCCACTGTAGTCCTTTATGTCTATCAATATTGAATTAAGCTCTGTTTCTTTTACAAGAGCAACAAGTTTAGTTCGAATTGAAGGAGTGCCTGCGACACAACCACTCATGTACAAAGCTTTCACTGCTTCAGGTGTTTGTATATGAGTAACGACAAAAGGTTTTTCTTTTGGAACTTCGTCTACTTTAGTCTCTATAGTTGGATCCGGAACAGCAAGATAGTGAACTGGACTTGCAATAGGAATAAAAACAAAAGCTCCGTACGCCAGAGCACATCCTATTACAGCAACAAAGACATAGAGTATTTTCATACACCTGAAGAAGTTGGACCATTTTCAACAAAAACATGAGAAGCTACCGACCGAACACCCTCTAAAACTTTTTCTCCAAAAGTCTTTCTGTGACGCATTCCAATAAATGTAAATATAGAAACACTTACACCAGCAGTAAAAACAAAGAATGTCTCCCAACCACTAGGAAAACCGAGAAACGGCAAAAGCGCTAAACATATACCTATAATAAAAACACCTTTTTGAAATCCATTCATAATAAATCTATTATATACACCTACGAGCACAAATAAAACTGTTGATAGAAATTAGACCACGACATGTTGCGCAACGTGATATATATCCCCTGCTCCAACAACCAAACAAACATCCACTTCGGTTAGTGTTTTCTTTATATAAGCTTCTATGTCAGCTATGCCAGCAAAAGAAATAACATTTTTATGTATCTTCTTAATTTCTTCCGCAAGCATGTCTGAGGATATTGAAGGATCAAATACTTCTCGAGCACTATATATAGGAGTAAGTATAATATGATCCGCTTTTGAAAGAGACTCCGTGAACTCCTTAAAAAGAAGCTTAGTTCTACTATATAAATGTGGTTGAAAAACTATAGTAATTTTTTTATCAGGAAATTTCTCCTTGGCACCCAAAATAACAGCTAAAACTTTCTGAGGATTGTGAGCATAATCATCGTACACAAGCGCCCCAGAAGATGTCTTTCCTTTGTACTCAAAACGTCTCCACACACCCTCAAAGTCTCCTAAAGATCTAAGGAGCGAGCCCTCAGAAACATCAAGCACACCTCCGACACACAGAGCTGCCCGTGCATTTTCTACATTATGAATTCCGGGAACTTTTAAAGTTAGACCTCTAATGTCAGCTGACATGTAGTCAATCACCTTGCATTTCGCCCTCTCTATCACAGGAGCCAAATGAGGGTGTTTCATATTACAAATCAAAAATCCCTCTGCTGGAATTTTTGCAACGAGTGAACTAAAAGCATCTTGAATATCTGCCAAGTCTTTATAGAAATCCAGATGGTCTAAATCTATATTTGTGATCACGACAATAAATGGCGAGAGGCTTAAAAAAGATTTTTTATATTCATCTGCTTCAGTTAAAAAATATTCATCTTCTCCAGAAATAAAATTAGTGCGAGGATTTTTAAGAAGTGACCCAACAACAACAGTTGGCTTCAAACCTCCAGCAATTAAACTCTCAGCAATCATAGCTGTCGTAGTTGTTTTACCGTGAGTACCAGAAACAGCAATAACTTTCTTATCACGAGACACAAGACCTAACATTTCTGAATATGAAAGAAATGGAATATTTCTTTTGTGTGCTTCAGTAAGCTCAGTATTATCTTTAGGTATTGCAGCTGTATACACAACTAAATCAACATCAGTACTTACGTATTCAGCCTTGTGACCTTGAAAGACAAGGGCACCAATCTTCTTAAGTTCTTCTGTAATTTCCGAGCTACCACTGTCTGACCCTGTAACAATTTTACCTTCATGAAGCATCATGCGAGCGAGGGCTGACACACCAATACCACCTATACCTATAAAGTGGACTTTCTTAATCTTTTTTAGATCCATATCAGACATGCGGTTAGTATATTGTTTTACAAACAAAAAACCAATTATCTATTTATATTAAATACAAGATTAAACGTTGTGCCTTTATTTCTTCCCCTTGATTCAGCCCAGATTTTTCCATTATGATGTTTAACAATCATATTTGATACAAAAAGTGCTAGACCCAAACCTTCTGGATCTGCACTTTTTGCACCCTCACTTCTCCAAAACTTTTTAAATAAGCGACGTTTATCACTTGTATTAAGTCCAATACCTGAATCCTTAATAGAGAAATAAATCTGATTATTCTTACTTTGCAAAGACACCTTGATAAGCCCTCCGTTTGGAGTGTACTTCATCGCATTTTCAAATAGTGTATCGAGCACAAACTGTATTTTCTGTTCATCAACAACAATAAGCGGAATCGAAGAATCTGCCTGAATATCAAAATGTAAATCTTTACGACGAATATATTCATTAAGTTTACCGAGCGCATCATCAACCATTTCTCTAAAAGAAACCGCCTTAAATGCGTATGCGAGCCTACTATCAAAACGAGCGACCCCTGCCAAGTGATCAACTACCTGCATCAACTTTGCTATCGCCCCATTTATGCTCTTTATTAAAGAATCCTTATCTTCTATAGTTGTCTCTCCTTTTAAAGAATCGATTGCCCATTTAATACCTGTAAGTGAGGTTCTGAATTTATGAGTAACAATAGTCAAAAATTGATATTTAAGATTTTCCAAATCACGCTCTTTTTGTGTAAATAAAAAGATGAGGAGTGTACAAAAAACTAGCGTGAGAGCAAGTACCGAATACTGTGGAACAAAAGACGTATAACTTTCTAATTCACCATGAAATCTGTTTGCAAGAACAAGACCAATTAAAAAGATCCAAAGAAATGAATAGAGAATTATTTTTTTAAAAGTTTCCATTATCTTTTAGTATACCTCCTCATGTCACAACTTATTTACTATTTCTAGAAATCTATCTCCTCGATCAAATTCATTTATAAACATACCAAATGAAGCAAAAGCAGGACTGAACAGAATTACATCACCCTTTATTGCACCAACCAAAGACTTGTCAATCGCATCTTTGAGTGAGTCAGCTACATCAGCTTTTAGCTGTTGGCTTTTAGCTGTTAGATTTTTTTGACCTGAAAGCTCAAAGATAGAAGCTTTAAGCTTATCTGTTCCTGTCCCTGGCAATAAAACTACTTTTTTACAATACTTTGGAATTACTTCAATAAGCTTACTCATATCCAAGGTTTTATCTGCCCCACCCAGAATCAAAATAATATTTTTATCCTTTCCAAGTGCATTAAGAGCGACTACTGTTGCCTCGGGTGTTGTGGATGTTGTGTCGTTATATATTTTTACTCCACGCACTTCTTTTACAAACTCCAAACGACCTGAAATACCCTTAAAATTCATAACACCCCACTCAATTACCTCTTCGGAAACACCCAAGGTACGACAAGCCTCAATAACACACGAAGCATTATAGATATTATGCTCTCCTAATATTTTTAATTTCCATTCCTGAGGAACATTCTCCATTCGAGCAGTAATAATTCTACTCTGTATGTCTTTTCCGTACTTCTCTATCAATAATTTTTCTACCTGACTTCCAAGAATAAGTACATCATCTGTATTTTGATACTTAAATATATTTGTCTTATCTTTTAAATAGCTATCCTTATCACCCTTATAAAAATTTAAATGATCATCAAAAAAAGTTGTAAAAATAGAAATGTGTGGACTTTTTTTAATATCACCCATTCCAGCAAGTGCCCATGAATCAAGTTCAAGTACTACCAAATCCCCTTTATGCGCTTCTTTAAGTAGTGACAGAGTGGAAACATTTTTAACATTTCCACCTAGAAAAACTTTTTTATCTTTAAAGGAAACTTTTGAAAGTATATCAAAAAGCATGTGAGTAACAGTCGATTTACCTCTTGTGCCCGTAATACCAATAAGTGTACTTTCTGAATACTGCGCAAAAAGCGACTCACTTACATAAATCGGAATATTATTTTTTCGTGCCTCTCTCAAGAAAATAGAATCGAGCGGAACATTTCCAGGCTGGAGAACAAAATCCTGATTTTTAAAATCTTCTAGATCATGCTTGCCTAACACAAATTTAATATCTTTAAATTGAGAAAGTTTTTCAAGGGAAGGTTGTAATTCTTCTTTAGACTTAAGGTCGGTTATCGTAAGTTTAGCGCCACATTCAGCAAGAAAGAGGGCGTCATTCAAAGCCCCACCCAAAAGACCAAGTCCCATGACTGTTACTTTTTTATCTTTAAAATGTTCTTTGTAATCCATCATGTCATTCTAACAAGTTCAGGCAAATAAAAAAGTGACAGGTTTCTAGTCTGCCACTGAGAATCAAAACTTTTTTAGGTAAAGGCAACAAGAACGCCGTTGCGTTTACCTTCAGCCGACGCAACACCACCTTCAACTTGTCTTTTATGAGACCAGAATCTACCCCCATGACTTCCTGTACCATCGGTGTACGTACAAACACCATCTGAAAGAATGTTCACATGTGGCACGCCGTGGATTTTTGCTTGCGCACGAACCAGGGCAAAGAAGTCAAGATGTCCTTCCATACACCTATCGAAACCAGAAGGTCTAACCATTTTCCCACCCTTAAGAAGTGGAGCAAAAACTTCTCCGCCCCATTTGTCAAAGACATAGGAAATCAAAGTTTTATTTTGATCTCCATACTTCTGGTCTGAAGCTGAGTAATTGACAGCCTGAGCACCAATACCACACAAAACATCAATTCTTAGATCTTTCTTATTTCCCTTGAAAAACTCAAGAGCACGATCAACCACACTTCCATGTGTCCGCACCTTACCGCTGTGATCAATACGACACGGATCAAGAAGAGAGTTTTTTCCCGCATGGCAAACAACAACAAAGTCTCCTTGAGGAATTGAAAAAACCAACGTTGGACAATCGGCACTTGCAATAAACAAGGCTTGGCCTTTTGTGATCCTGACACCATCAACGAAACATTGAGTGTAGACACCTACCCCGTCAACATCAACCTTTTTCTGAAACAACTCACAGCTGTCAGCGATCCGAGCATTGAAATGCGAAACGTTCGGAAGAAGGAGTTTTGAGACTCCCTGATCACGAACATGCTGAACCATACACGCAAGAAGAGATTCTTTTTCAAAAAGCCCCCTAAAATCTGTAGGCTTTCCAAAAACTGAAGCTGTTCCTCCTCCACATACGCGAGTGTACGAAGGACGCAAACAAAGAGAAGTAGCCATAACACAAACCTCCTGTATTAAACAGACAATGAACAGAATCCTTGATCCAAAGGAAATTCTATAAGAAAAAATGTGTACAGTCAAAACAAAACCACACTCGAGTGTGGTTTTGTTTTGACTGACCTTATTACATCTTCTCAACTATCACCGTATTTGTTGTGCCAGTTTTGTAAATTGGCGTACCAGATACAATAACTATTTTGTCTCCAACAGATACAACTTTCTCTTTCTTGAGATGAGTTTTAATAAATTTAACTGCTTCATTAATATCTTTAAATTTCTTTGATTTAACCGGAGTAACACCAAATGACATCAGAAGTTGGTTATGGGTTGTATCGTTTGCTGTGAAGGCAAAAATAGGCTGTAGAGGCTTGTAGCGAGCAATAAGCTGAGCTGTACGTCCTGTTTGAGTTAGAGCAACAATCGCCTTTGCATCAATAGCATTCGCGAGGTCAATTGTTTCATTTGTAATAGCATCAGCTATTTTTGGACCCATAAGCTCATGTTTATGTTTTTGCATAATAAGCACATGCTCTTTATATAAATCACTTTGTTCGATTTTTTGAGCCACAGTTGCCATAGTTCGAACAGACTCAATAGGAAAATCTCCAAGAGTTGTTTCTTCAGAAAGCATAATTGCATCAGTACCATCAATAATAGCGTTTGCAATATCGGAAACTTCTGCTCGAGTTGGCACAGGAGCCTTGATCATACTTTCAAGAATATGAGTTGCTGTAATTACTAACTTACCTTTCTCATTACATTTTTTGATAATAGTTTTTTGAAGCACAGGAACATTCTCAACCCCAACTTCAATACCCATATCTCCTCGGGCAACCATCACACCATCAACAAGCTCAATAATCTCATCAATATTTTCAACACCTTCGCAATCCTCAACCTTTGCAATAATCTTAGTTTCTTGTCGTCCCGCTTTATCAAGAAGTGCTCGGAGTTCACGAATATCATCAGCTCGACGTACAAAAGAAAAAGCGACAAATTCAACTTTATTCTTAATACCGAACACTAGATCAGCCTTATCTTTTGGTGTAAGAGAACTTATAGAAAGATGCGCACCTGGAAGATTAACTCCTCGTTTATTTTTAATTTCTCCTCCAACAATAACTTTAGTTATAACCTCATTACCTTTTATATCAGTGATCTGAAGTTTCTTTTTTCCATCATGAAGTAAAATAAAACCACCTTTTAGAACTTCTCGTGGAAGTGGTTCATAGTTTACAGAAACTCTTTCTTCGTTTCCCACAACAGTATCTGTAGTAAGAGTGAACTTTTGTCCTTCTTTAAGAGTAATTACACCTTTTTCAAAATCCCCAATACGAATCTTTGGACCACCCAAATCTTGTAAGACAGCAGCAGAGATACCTGTCTTTTTTATAGCTTTTTTTAAATTATCAACCTTACCTTGGTGTTCAGCAAAATCTCCATGAGAGAAGTTGAGGCGCATTACATTAAAACCTTCCTTAAGAAGCATGGTAAGCTTTTCTTCTGACTGAGTCACTGGACCAATCGTTGCAACAATTTTAGTTTTTTTATTAAATGACATTAAAATTTTGAATTAAAAAAAGGTGCTTTCGGCACACGGTGAGTATATAACACTTAAAGGTAAAAATCTACCTTAACCTTGTTTAAAGGCTTATTCTTTGGTATCTTTGGAGTCTATAATGTGTATATGGTTGTTTTAGTAGAGCGTTCGACTGACTTCTTATAGAATCTGTACACTTTTTGGATCTTTTGTTTCTTTACATACAATAGTTAATTGATTCCGTGCGCGCGTAGCTCAGCTGGTAGAGCATTCGACTGATACTCGAAAGGTCCCAAGTTCGACCCTTGGCGCGCGCACAGAGTCTGTTACAAAGCAAAATATCTCGAAAGATACTTGTTTAAGTACAGAATCAAACATCACAAGGAGATACTCATGACTAGTCCATACATTTCCCGTGGACCAAACGGTGATTTAATTGGCTACATGCCTCGAAAATACATTGAAGCTGGGCAGAAACTTTATGAACAAAGGCGAGTAAGAAGCCTTAGAAAGGAGCGTCTTCTGTCTCGAATTCGCAACCGACGAATGTCTTGGTGGAAGAGGTTCTGGACTCGACTATTTGGAAATAAATATTGAGCCCGAACATTCACAATCATCAGACCCTCCGCATTGCGCGAAGGGTTTTTTCATTAAAAAAACCGCTGACTTATCATGCCAGCGGTCAAATTCA
>CAZVFV010000034.1:0-8412 GCA_964626625.1 uncultured Candidatus Saccharibacteria bacterium
GACGATCGGGATGTTTTTCGTGTGGTAAGAAAATTGCTTGGTATGAAAATATTCCTCTGGTCAGCTTTCTTTTTTTGAAAGGAAAGTGTTCGAATTGTAAATCCAAAATCTCTCTTCAGTATCCTTTGGTTGAGTTTGCAACAGGACTTGTTTTCTCACTTGGTTTTTTAAAGTACGCACATGTACTTAATGAATCTCTGTCTTCTTTCTTTATTTCGTATCTTCTCTTAATTCTCATTTCTATATTTTTGATTCTTATCTTTATATACGATCTGAGACATAAAATTATTCCAAATGAATTTGTGTACCCGTTTGTAGCTCTTTCGGCGGTTTACATGTTTTTCCCTAGTGGGGTATATGTTTTTCCGAGTTTGACTCATATCCTTGCAGGGCCATTACTTTTCTTGCCATTCTTTACACTCTGGCTGGTCTCGCAAGGTCGCTGGATAGGTTTTGCTGATGGGAAGCTCGCATGGGGTATGGGTTGGGCGCTCGGCCTTGTCTACGGTCTCTCTGCTGTCGTACTTGGTTTCTGGATAGGGGCACTTTGGGCACTTGGAGGGCTCTTACTTCAGAAAATTGGTTTGTTTACCTACTCCAAAGGGATTACAATGAAGAGTGAAGTACCTTTCGGTCCATTTCTTATTATCGCTCTTCTGATCATATTTATGTTTCCACTTGATTTTTTTAACTTAGCTAATCTTTTTGAATACTATGCAATCCCATTTTAAAAAGCACACAGGAGGATTTTCTCTCATAGAGCTTCTTGTGGTGATTGCTATTATGGGAATTATTGCTTCAATATCACTTTTTAACTTTAATGGTTTTAACAGCGAACTTGCTCTTACGAACTTGGCGTACGAGGTGGCGCTTGATATTCGCGAAGCACAGGTCTTTGGTGGAGGCGTAAAGGTTTCTGGAACAGCAGGTTCTGCTAGTTTTGATAAAGCATATGGAGTTTATTTTGATACAAATACACCGTCGCAATTCATCTCTTTTGTAGATACTAATGACAATAGATTATATGACTCAGATGAAAGTACTGCTGTTCATACTCTTCAGAGGAATAATAAAATTTCGAGTATCTGTAGAATTGTTAATAATTCAAATCCGTGTGTTGGTAATGGTGAACCTTTTGTTCATATTACTTTTTTAAGACCGAGTCTTGATGCAAGAGTTGAGTTTTCAAGTTCAGACCCTGCATATAAAGGTGTGTTTATTAAACTCCAAGCTCCAGATGGAAAACAAAAAGGTATTCGTATTGAGAAAACAGGGCAGATCTCTATAGAAAATATATAGGATTTATCCATTAAATATAATACAAAGAGTTATCTAACGGGGTATACTTAACATGATGCAGAAAACTTCTACAAAAAAAGGCTTCACTCTCATAGAACTCATGGTGTCTATTTCTATTTTTTCAATCATTATGGTTATGAGTATGGGGGCTGTGGTTTCTATACTTGAAGCAAATAGAAAGTCACGATCACTTAAGTCTTCTATGAATAATCTTAACTTGGTAATTGAAACAATTTCTCGAAATGTGAAATTCGGAACGAATTGGCGTTGTGATGGAGGAACAAATTGTACAGATGGTAAAGAAATAAGTTTTGATGATCGGTTTACATTGGTAGACCCTTCAGGCCAGCCTATTCTTCAGATTGTATCATACCGTTTAAATGATGCTCAAATAGAAAGAAAGATTGATGTCGGGATTTATGAATCAATCACTTCCAAAGAGATAGAAATTACAGATTTTAAGTTTACGGTAGATGGAATCGGCCCTGATCAGGCTCAACCATTCGCTACTGTTCGGGTACGGGGTGTTGTTGGTGGTACAAAGGCTTCTAAGACAGAGTTTGATCTTCAGACAGCTATGTCCCAAAGAGAGCTTGAGGAATAAATATGAAAAAAAAATTTACACAATCTGACTTCACCCCGTCAGTAAAAAGTGGTTTCGCTGAGTTTTTTCAAAAACATACTCACAATACTTTTAACTACTGTTACAATACAATCGTATGATACCTCTTTTTAAATCACAGCAAAAAACAAAATCACTTTTTTCTACAGGGTTTACACTTCTTGAAACGCTCGTGGCGATTTCAATATTGACACTTTCTATTGCTGGAGCATTTTCCGTTGCTCAAAGTGGTCTTTCTGCTGCAATAATTGCTCGTGATCAAATTATTGCATTTCATCTTGCTCAGGAAGCAATTGAGCTTGTAAGACATGTACGTGATAACAATACGTTTAACGGAAACACAGATAATTTTTCAGAAGGTTGGCTTATAGGATTAAATCAGTGTTTTTCAACTGATTGTGCTGTTAATATTGTTTCTAAGACCATTACTCCATGCGGAAGTGATTGTAAGGTTTATAAGAATAATGAGAGTTTCTATGTACAAAATGTTTCGGGCGCAGCACCAATTTCAAATGCTATTTCAACAGCTTTTACCCGAAAAGTTAAGTTGGAAAACGTGATAACTGATCAAGAAGTAAAGATTTCTGTAACTATGTCGTGGAGAAAAGGGTCACTTACTAAAACATTCGTAACCGAGAGTCGTATCTTTAATTGGCAAAAAAGACAGTAATATGAGCAAGAAAACACAAAAAGGATTTACATTATTTATCGCTGTAGTTGTCTCAAGTTTGTTACTTTTGGTAGTACTTTCAATTTCAAATTTAGCTTTTAAGGAGACAATTCTTTCAAGTGCTGGAAAAGAATCATCATTGGCATTTTATGCATCTGACAGTGGTATTGAGTGTGCGCTCTTTTGGGATCTGCGAGATCCAGCTGGACAAAGTGCTTTTATATCTCCTGAAAAAACAATAGAGTGTGGTGTGGAGCTTGTTGCTGGTGAGGTCGGGTTTAATCAAAGCAGTTACCCAGGTTTTAATGTCTCTGATCCTGCGACGTATGATAACAAGCCTGATTGCGATGACGATCCAGTTGAAAGTACTTTTGTTGTTTCATTTGAAAATAAAACTTGTTCAGAAGTTACGGTTAGAAAATGTTTTGAAGAAACCACTCTTAAAACAACCATAGAATCTAAAGGAAGAAGTACGTGTGATGTTTCTAACCCACGTCGTTTTGAGAGAGCTATTCGGGTGATATATCCTTTTATATAAGTGGTGCGGAGCATTTAAAATCTTGCTAGACTAGCGTAATGTCTCGCACTACTTCTTCCATTAAAGAACGTCTAGAAAAGTTAAAAAAAGCGATAGAAAAACATCGCTATAATTATCATGTTTTAGACAGGGAAGATATTTCTCCTGAGGCACTAGACTCACTCAAGCGTGAACTTGTTGAAATAGAGACTGAATATCCAGAATTAAAAACTCCCGATTCACCATCTCAAAGAGTTGCAGGTAAACCCTTGCCTCAATTTGAAAAAGTTCCACATAAAATTCCTCAATGGTCTTTTAATGATGCATTTAGTCCAGAAGACATGCGAGAGTTTGATCTTCGGGTCAGAAGGTTTATTGAAAAAGATATGGATGTTTTAATCGAACCTACGTATACATGCGAACTTAAAATAGACGGTCTCAAGATTGTTTTAGAATATGAAAAAGGTGTACTTATAACAGCTGCAACAAGAGGTGATGGTACCGTCGGTGAGAATGTAACTCATAATGTAAAAACTATTGAATCTGTCCCGCTTCGTTTACATACAGATGTGGATGTTATTGTTGAAGGAGAAGTCTGGATGGGTAAAAAGGCTTTGAAGAAACTTAATACAGAGCGAGAAAAAAAGGGAGAGCCAGTTTTTGCTAATCCAAGAAATGTTTCAGCCGGCTCTATTCGTCAGCTCGATTCAAAGATCACAGCTTCTCGAAAGCTCGATGTATTTATATATGATATGTCTCGCTTTAGTCAAAAACTTCCAGAAACCCAGTTTGAAGAATTGAACGTATTACAAGATCTTGGGTTTAAAGTAAATTCACACGTAAAGGTTTGTAAAAATATAGATGAGGTTATTGCATATTGGAATATATGGCAGAAGAAAAAAGATAAAGAAGATTATATGCTTGATGGAGTGGTAGTAAAGGTTAATGAAAGAAGTATTCAAGAGGCACTTGGTTATACTGGCAAGGCACCGCGTTTTGCTATTGCTTTTAAGTTCCCAGCAGAACAAGTAACAACAACTGTTCTCGACATCGTGCTTCAAATTGGTCGTACAGGGGTTTTGACGCCTGTTGCTCATTTGAAACCGGTTCTCGTTGCTGGATCTACTGTCTCTCGAGCAACACTTCATAATGAAGATGAGATTAGACGTCTTGATGTGCGTATTGGTGATACGGTGATTTTACAAAAAGCAGGAGATGTTATTCCTGATATTGTTCAAGTTCTTACAGAAATGCGTACTGGAAAAGAGAAGGTTTTTATGTTTCCAACACACGTTGCTGAATGTGGTGGTGATGGAAAGATAGAGCGTGTACCAGGCCAAGCTGCATGGAGATGTGTAAATAAGAATTCATACGCACAAGTAAAACGTAGACTGTATCATTTTGTTTCTAAAAAAACTTTTAATATTGATGGCTGTGGTCCTAAAATAATCGATCAGTTATTAGATGTAGGTCTTATAACTCATTCTGATGATATCTTTTCACTAAAAAAAGGTGACCTCGAGTCACTCCCTCGCTTTGCTGAAAAATCTATTACTAACTTACTTGAGTCAATACAAAATGCTCGTAGAATAACCTTGCCACGTTTTATTTTCGCTCTCTCAATTCCGCAAGTGGGTGAAGAAACAGCGTTTGATATAGCAAACTATTTTGGAAATCTTGAGGCTATTATGAAAGCAACAAAAGAGGACTTAGACGCTATTTCCGGTGTTGGAGAGGTTGTGGCAGAGTCCGTAGAGGAATGGTTTAAAGACAAGGAAAATAAAGTACTTGTACAACGTCTTTTGAATTTTGTTGAAATTGAAAAGGTGAGTCTCGGTAAAACAAAAGGAATATCTACTGGAAAAACTTTTGTTTTAACAGGAACACTTAATTCAATGTCTCGAGATGAAGCAAAAGATCGAATTAGAGCTCTTGGAGGTAATGTCTCGAGCTCTGTTTCAAAAGAAACTAATTACGTGGTGGCAGGGGAAAGTGCTGGTTCAAAATATGATACAGCTGTAGAACTCGGCGTGAGTATTCTTTCTGAAGAAGAGTTTATTAAACTACTTTCATAAAAAAACCCGCCACATGTGGCGGGTTTGAGATTGATCTGATTGAGTGAATTTTAGTATTTCGGCCTGGCGGCGAGCGCCATCTGTATTTGAAGATCAGCTTCTTTTGCTTGTTCAAACTCCTGTTCTTTCAACGTAACATAGGTTACAAGTTCGACCACACTGATCTCCTCTTTGTATATCGACTTGATCACTTGTGTGGCATAGTCCCTATGGTTTTTGTTGGTTCGGACCAGTTTCCAAAATTTTTGCTCAGTAATTCTGATGTTGTCTGGCCTTTCATTTAAAAACAATACAACAGCATCGTCAATTTCCTTAAATCTCTGTTTTGTAAGATCAATCATAAGGCCTCCTAGGATGTGAAAGGAACCAAGACAAGAAAAAAATTGTATCACATATTTTAAATCAGTCAATTAATAGAAAACCCTTTAAACAAGTGTTATTATAGCCCTATGATTAAAGATGCAGATATTGAAAAACTTGCCTCCTTGGCACGTATTAAAATCACCCCAGAAGAAGCGGGTCAGTTTCGTACAGAAATAGAGTCTATTTTGGAATACGTTGCTCAGATTCAGAAAGTTTCTCTTCCTCAGGAAAAGGGAGATAAGGTGGGTGCTGTCCATAACGTTCTTCGTGACGATAATAATCCACACGAGTCTGGTTTGTATACAAAAGAAATTCTCGCCGAAGCACCAGATACAGAAAAGGAATATATACAAGTTAAAAATATACTGTAATGAAAATTGACATTCGAGATCTTACTATAGAATCTACTCACGCACATCTTGTGAAAGGTGATTTTTCTGCTATAGAACTTGCACAAGCGTACCTTGATGAAATAGCTTCAAAAAACCAAGAGATTAATGCATATCTAGAGGTATATGAGGATGTTATTTCTCAGGCAAAACATGCAGATAGTTTATTTGCTCAAAAAAAAGCAACTCTTTTGACGGGAATACCTTTGGCAGTTAAGGATAATATTTTAATACAGGGAAAAATTGCGAGCGCATCATCTAAGATGCTTGAAAACTATAAAGCGACATATGATGCAACTGTAATTTCTAAATTAAAAAAAGAAGGAGTTGTGTTTTTGGGTAGAACAAATATGGATGAGTTCGCTATGGGAAGTTCAACAGAGAATTCTGCATATGGCGTTACAAAAAATCCTCACGATACCTCTCGTGTCCCTGGAGGATCTTCTGGCGGTTCTGCTTCAGCTGTAGCGGGGTTTCTTGCGTTAGGTTCTCTTGGATCAGACACAGGAGGTTCAATTAGGCAACCAGCGAGCTTTTGTGGTTGTGTGGGTCTTAAACCAACATATGGAGCAGTGTCCCGCTCTGGACTTATGGCAATGGGATCTTCTCTTGATCAAATAGGTCCAATTACAAAAACAGTAACTGATGCTGAAATTATATATAAAGCGATACAAGGTAAAGACGCTCTTGATAGTACAAGTATAGATGAAGCCTTGTATCCGATTCATGCAAAGAAAAACATATTAGGTATTCCAAAAGGGCTGTTAGAACAAAAAGGACTTCATAAAGATGTTGTTTCAAATTTTAAGGAAAGTATTGAAAAGTTAAAAGGTTTAGGTTTTATGATACAAGAAATAGATGTCCCGGACATGTCTCAAGCTTTGTCTATATATTATATTTTAATGCCTGCTGAGGTTTCTTCTAACTTAGCTCGTTTTGATGGAGTAAAATACGGTTTTCATGCTGAGGGTAAGGATTTACTTGATGAATATTTGAATACTCGTCGAGAAGGATTTGGTAAGGAAGTAAGACGAAGAATCTTACTCGGAACATATGTTCTTTCTACAGGATATTATGATGCTTATTACAATAAGGCTGTGGCACTCAAAGAAGCTATGACAGAAGATTTTAAAAAGATATTTTCTGAAGTTGATGTAATCCTTACCCCAACAACACCAACACCAGCATTTAAAATAGGTGAAAAAACTAGTGATCCGCTTGAGATGTATTTGGCAGATATTTTTACCGTGACCGCAAACATTGTTGGCGTACCTGCGCTCTCACTTCCTTCAGGTTTCTCAAAGGCTGGAGACAAGAAATTACCTCTAGGTATTCAATTCATGGCCGCTCACGGAAATGAAAGTATGTTATTTGAAGTTGGTAAAAAGTTTTTAGGTGAAAAGCTATAAGCTGACAGTCACAAGCTAACAGCTTATACTATATACATGGCAGATGATAAAAAAGATAAAAAAGATAAACCAGAAAGTTCTGGAGGAGGTTTTGGTCAGGAAGACCTTATTGTCATGCTTGTTTTTTTCGCCATTGCTGGAAGTGCAATTTATAATCGTGTACAAAGTTTTCTAGATTCAAGTAGTGGCGGAGTTGATGGTATAAAAGATGATTTATTTGAAAGGCTATTAGAAATAGCTCCACTTTTTGAAGTGGTTACTGTTTCTTTTTCAGCAATTATGTTAGTTTGGATTTTTTATTTTACAAGAAAAATAGCAAAGATTAGACGTGAAGAAAAAGTCAAGCTGTATCCTTCATATGAAACAACTGCTGATGACGGGATTATTAATCCGATTGTTAATAAGAAGTGGGGAAGGGTAACTGCTCATATTAATTCTGCAAATCAGAGTGATTGGAAGCTTGCGATTATCGAAGCTGACATTATGCTCGACGATCTTCTTGATGTGCTTAATTATCGAGGTGAGACTTTGGCTGATAAGTTAAAGTCTATTGAAGAGAGTGATTTTGTAACTCTCGACTTGGCTTGGGAAGCTCATAAGGTGCGAAATGTGATTGCTCATGAGGGTTCTGATTTTCAATTAAATGAACGTGAAGCTCGGCGGGTAATTGAACTATATAGAAGTGTGTTTAATGAATTTAAGTTTATTTAGACACATTCTCTTCTTGACCACACCCTTAAAATATGTAGAATAAGATGCCTAGCTATCCCGGGGTAGAGTAACAGTATCTCGTCAGGCTCATAACCTGAAGACTCTCGGTGCGAATCCGAGCCCCGGAACACGTAAGGAGTCTAAAAAGAAGTTGATGAGGCATTATCTTGAAATGCGTAGTTCGTTATGTTTCCTCGGGATTCGCACAAGGAAAGGGTCGGAAAACCATAGGGTTTTCCGTGGCGGAAATATTAAAACCGCAGGGTTTTAAAACACAGTTTGTTAAAAACGAGTAGTGTGATTCCGAGCCCCGGAACACGTAAGGAGTCTAAAAAGAAGTTGATGAGGCATTATCTT
>CAZVFV010000035.1:0-8177 GCA_964626625.1 uncultured Candidatus Saccharibacteria bacterium
GAACTCGCGCATAAGAGTTTTGCAGACTCTCGACTTACCACTTGTCTACGTGGCCAAAAACCTATGTAAGATAGTTTTAACTACAGAGTTAATTTTCTCAGGTTTTAAATCAAAATACTTTCTGAAGACATTAAATTTCCTTTTCATATATAAGTCTCCAACCTTGCGATTATACATGAACTTGAATAATTTTACACTTTCTGTAGCAGAATATCTAAGTTGGAATGCTTTGTCTGTTTTATATACTACTCGGAAGGAAAAAGCGCCGGTTCGATCTCGGCCTACGCCTCCAAATATGTTATTGAAGTAGTGAATCAATCTGTTGGCGGTTTCGTTCACCGTAATCAATTTCAAATCTTATTCCTGGAATTGCACGCATGCGAGTGTGTTCTTTGAGATATGAAATTAACTCTGATCTTTTTCTGTTGAGAAAAACAAGTGCAGTTTTTTGTTTTTCTTCAGGAAGGGTAGTAAAGAAGATGGTAATAAATTTTCTCTTATCATCTGTTATAACTCGAGTAACCGTCATGAGAGACGCGGGTCCGGCCTCTCTCTGTACAAACTCTGCAATTTTTTGCTTCAGAACTTCTTCGAAGCGTTGGTTTGAGGAGGGCATTATTTTGTTTCTACTATTTTATAAGCCAGAAGTTCATCTCCTGGAGCTATTTCAATCTTTGCTTCAATAAAAGCTCCAAATTCTTTTGGTGCATCAACCTCGCTCACTTTCATTTTTTGTTGCTGGAGTCCACGTATTTTACCCCTACCGATCTCTTCTCCTCTTCGAGTTATTTTAAGTGAAGCTCCTGTTGGTACAGTTCCTTCAAGCGCGCGACATCCAATTATTTGTTTGTCTTTATCTTTACTAAAAAACTTCAACGCTTTGATTGTAGCTATTGTTTCTTCAATTTCGATTGTTGGCGCAAGGTGTTTCAGTGCTTCTTCCAGCCATTCAGTTAGTTTGTAAATAATATCAAATTGATGAATTTCAATTCCTAATCGAAGTGCAAGGGAAAGTGCTCCGGGGTCGATTGCTGCTCCAAAACTTACTATAAGTGTGTCTGTGTTGTGTGAAGCAAGTTTAATATCACTTTCAGTAACTCTGCCAATACCTTTTTGAATTACTTTTATATTAATTCGTTCAATTGATATTTTTGAAATCTCAGTGAGAAGTGCTTCGAGGCTTCCTGCTGTGTCTGCTTCAATAACGAGTGGAATCGTTATTGTTTCTTCAGGTTCATTTTGTGGAACTTCATTTTTCTGAGAAGGTGCTTTTTCGGTCTTGTTTTTTGTTTCTGCAATAAGAGCTTCGGCAATTTTTTTCGAAGCAACAGTTGTAAATTTTGCTCCAACCTCGGGTAGAATATTCCAACCAATAATTTTAACAGGACTTCCTGGATGAGCTTCTTGTATTGCTTTACCTAAAAAATTTTCCATCATACGTACTGGAGAAAAACTTGTTCCAGAAACAACACATGAACCCTTTGAGAGAATTCCGTTTTTAACAATAAGAGTTGCCCCAAGACCTTTTTTAGGGTCAGCTGAACTTTCAATAACCACTCCATTTGCTGGGGTTGTTGTGTCTGCTTCACTTCCTTTTATTTCTGCCACAAGAAGTATCATGTCGAGAAGTTCTGGTATACCTTCACCAGACTTTGCAGAAACAGGTACTGCTGGTACATCACCTCCGTATCCTTCAATATAAACTTCATTTTCAGCTAGGCTCTGTTTTGTTCTTTCTATATTTGCCTCAGGTTTATCTATTTTACTTATTGCCACTACAAAAGGGATATCTGCATTTTGTATAGCCTTAAGAGCCTCAATTGTTTGAGGTTTTACACCATCTTCAGCAGAGACAACAAGAATGGCGATATCAGCAACGTTTGCACCGCGACTTCTAATGCCTGAGAAAGCAGCGTGTCCAGGTGTGTCAAGAAATGTTATTTTTTTAATTTTTCCTTCAGGTGTTTTGTGGGTGACTTCATATGCGGAAACATGCTGGGTAATTCCACCAGCTTCTTTTTCTGTTACATTACTTTCTCTGATGTAATCAAGGAGTGTTGATTTACCGTGATCTATATGACCCATTACGGCAATAACGGGAGGTCGATCGATTACAGTGTTTTTCTGGTTTTTCATAATGGGCGTTCATTAGTCTAATAATTTATACGGTTTTTATTGAGTTTTTTGCTTTTTCAATTACTGCACGTTCTTCTTCTGAGAGTTCATACGTTGAGATAAAATTTGAGAGTGGTTTTGAAAAAATACTTATTCGGTCTCGGGCGTGGAGACTTGAGAAGACAACACCATTTCCTTTTTCGTCTATAAATGCTGTTGCAAAACTTTGATTTCCACCTACTCCCGTTCCTTTGAATGGATTAAAACGAACTGTTTCAACTCCACGAATACTTTTTTGAAGCCTTGTGTCAATTTGTTTAAACATGTCGATAGATTGATTTTTCCACTCGCCAAGTACTCGAATATCAGTGCGAAGTGCTTTAAATAATTCTTCTAGATTTGTAATACCGGTTCCAAGAGTAAAGAGTTTAATTTTTTTCTCAAGCCGAATGATCCAACCTAATAAGATTATAGAAAGTACAACAAGGGTATATATAATAATGAGATCAATACTCATGGGGTATACGTATGAACTGATATGGTTTAAAATTATACATACAAATAGGGTATTTGCCAAACTAATTTTTTTGTACTAGAATTTTTTTAATGATTTTCTCACGATTTTTTAAAAGTAAACCAAAAAGGGTTTTTCTTGATTATGCATCCACAACACCTATTTCAAATAAGGTGAGAAGGGCGATGGATCCATATTTTCAGAAATACTTTTTTAATTCAGGTGCTTTATACAAAGAGGCTGTTGAAGTGAGGAAAGTTCTTGATGATTCGCGTGCAAAGGTTTCCAAGGTACTTAATATCCAACCTGCCGAAGTCTTTTTTACTGGAAGCGGAACCGAATCAAATAATATTGCTATTCAAGGTGTATATAATGAAGCTTTAAAAAAAGGTATTTCAAAGCCACACGTTATCACTTCTTGTTTTGAGCACCCTGCTGTACTTGAGGTTTGTAAACATATTGAAAGGAATGGTGGTGAAGTAACCTATTTGAATCCAGACACAAAAGGAATTATTTCTCCAGAGAATATTCAAGAGGTACTTAAGGAGAATACAATTCTTATTTCTATTATGTATGTGAATAATGAAATAGGAACTATCCAGCCTATAAAAGATATTTCACGCATTGTTAAAAAATGGAAAGAAAAAACAAAAGGTATATATCCATACGTACATACCGATGCAAGTCAGGCACCAAATTATATTTCAGTCCATGTGCAGGCGCTCGGTGTTGATCTGATGACACTTGATGGCTCAAAAATATATGGACCAAAAGGTGTGGGAGTACTCGTTGTTAAAAAAAGGACAGCTATATCAGCAATAACATTTGGTGGTGGACAAGAACAAGGTCTTCGTCCTGCAACAGAAAACATAGCAGGAATTGTTGGTTTTACGGTAGCGCTTGTTGACGCTGTCTCTCTTCGAGATAAAGAGTACGAAAGAATATACGAGCTCTCTCAATTCTTTCTTAATGAAATAAAAAATAAAATTCCTCAAGCGGAGCTCAATGGTCATAGAGAGAAAAGAATTCCAAATAATATAAATATCTGCATTAAAAAACTCGACGCAGAATTTGCGGTACTAAAACTTGATGCACTAGGTGTGGCGTGTGCACATGTAACAAGCTGTAAGTCGGGTGAAGAAAACTCTTCGTATGTGATTGAATCTCTTGGTAAAAAAGAATGTGCGAGTTCATCGCTGCGTTTTACGCTCGGTAGACATGTAAATAAAAAAGATATTGAGTATGTGGTGAGTACTTTGAAAAAAGTATTAGCTTCCTCGGTCAAATAAAGCTCTCGTCCTGTCCCTACAACAAGCAGATGAGGTATTGGGTGAGGTAACAGGGAAAACTTTCTGTATGTACGAATTAAACTTCGAAGTAGAGCCTCGGAGCGTTCTCTGCAATCGCAATAAAATTAAATTATATGTTACCGTGATAAGAGACCTTCACTTTTTAAGAAAGGGAATATATGTTTATTCGCTTTGTGGTGTATGCGTTGATTTGTATCATTTCTCTTGTTCTTTCCTTTGTTTTCTTGTGGTTTGTGATTCTTGCTGTTCCGCGTATAGAGCAAGAACCTGAATTGATCATCGCTTTTTTCCTCGTAGGATTTCTTTTTGTTGCAGCCTTGAGTATTGCAGTTTTTTGCCTTGCGCTCTTTGGGTGTTGTATTGTTCAGAAAAAGAATATTTTGCCCTGGCCATTTGAAAATACAAAAATCGAAACAAAGGTCTGTGAATCAAGTTAGTGTAATTTTATCCGTAAAGCGCCGTCTTCATAGTGAGGATAGGCGCTTTTTTATTGCGATTGTGGAGAACCCCATATCTACTTGTTGTGGGGACAGGACGAGATATAATTTTATTACGTGATATATTTATATGTATGGAAGATCTAAATAAATACCAAATTGTACTTCTATGTCTTTTACTTTCCTTTGTGACGTCTATCGGCACAGGGGTTATAACTTTTTCATTATTGAATGAAGCTCCTTCGACCGTTACTCAAACCATAAATCGTATTGTAGAAAAAACAATTGAACGTGTGGTGCCAGTTGAAACTCAGGCGAATGTAACACAGTCTGTTATAAAAGAGACGGTTGTTGTTCAAGAAGAAGATTTGATTGTTGGGGCGATTGAAAAAAATAAGAATAGTATTGTTCGTATCAAAGGAACTCTTTCTCCCGAGACAGAGAGTGTATTTTATGGCCTTGGCTTTATTGGAAACAAAGAAGGACTTATTGTTGCACCAGCAGATATTATAAAGGAGGGTGTGGTGTATGTTGCACAGTTTGCAAATGGTGTTGATTTAACACTCTCTACTCCAGAAATATCTTTAGATAAACAATTTGCCTTTTTCAGTCCTCTTGATAAGAAAAATATTAAATCTTTCATACCTTTTACTTTATTTGATTCAAGTTCCTTGAAACTTGGTCAAAGCAGTATTATTGTTGGTGGGGAACTTAGCAATACTGTTGTTTTTGGAAGACTTTCTCGTGTTGAACTTACTTCTCAAGCCACATCAACAGAAGAGGTTTCTCCTCTGTATGTACTCGAAACAGATGTGGTATCTAGAGAGCTTGTTCTCGGTGAAATGCTCCTCAACCTTTCAGGCGACCTTATTGGAGTAAATGTTTCTCCTTCTGAGTCGGGTAAATTTATCTCTTCGAGTAATATAAAAAAAGACATAGAATTCTTTCTCAAAAAGTAAATAGAAGGATAATAAGACATTGACATAGATATTTTTAGTTGTAAAATATGTTTTTTATATGATATAATAGTTTTTCTTAAGAATATATACTATGCCACCATTTAATCACTTCACTACAAAAGCAAAAGAAGCAATACGTAAGGCTCACGAGCTTGCTATTGAACGTGGTCAAAACCATGTTAATCCAACTCATCTTTTAACTGCTCTTATTTTACAAGAGGAGAGTATGGTCACTTCTATTCTAGATAGATTAGAGATTGATACTATTTTACTTACAGATTCTTTGCTCGAGTCTATCGAATCTCCTGATGAGCAAGGAGGGACAATGTCACCTTCGTATCAAATATATTTAACTCCTGAACTTGCTCAAGTTCTTGAAGGTTCAACAAAAATTGCTGCAAGTTTGGGTGATCAGTTTGTTTCAACAGAACATCTTTTCCTTTCAGTTATAGAAGTTGCTGGCTCAGCACGTGATGTGCTTGCTCGTTTTCGAATAGAAAAAGGTAATGTGCTAAAAATTGTTGAGGAATTAAAAAACAGCAAGGTAACTGATGTTCATCAACCAAAGAAATTTAAATCAATCGCTAAATATACACGCAATCTTACAAAGCTCGCTCTCGAAAATAAATTAGATCCTGTTATTGGTCGTGATATTGAAATTGCACGTATTGTGCAAATACTTTCTCGACGCACAAAAAATAATCCAATTTTAATTGGTGAAGCAGGTGTTGGTAAGACCGCTATCGTAGAAGGTCTAGCACTTCGTATTGCATCTGGTGATGTTCCAGAATCTCTCAAAGAAAAAGAGCTTGTTTCTCTTGATCTAGGAATGCTTGTTGCGGGTACGAAATATCGAGGAGAATTTGAAGAGCGTTTAAAGAATATTTTAAAAGAAATTGAACGGTCAGAAGGAAAGATTATTTTATTTATTGATGAAATTCATACAATCGTTGGAGCGGGATCTGCTGAAGGATCTCTTGATGCTTCAAACATGCTTAAGCCACCTCTTTCACGAGGAGATCTTCGAGCAATTGGTGCAACAACTATTAAGGAGTATCAAAAACATATTGAAAAAGATCCAGCATTAACTCGTCGCTTCCAGCCTGTTCATGTAAATGAGCCTTCTATTGAGGATGCAGTTACTATTTTGCGTGGTTTAAAAGAGAAATATGAGCTGTATCATGGTGTGCGAATTACCGACGATGCAATTGTGGCAGCAGTAAGTCTTTCAAGTCGTTACATTGCAGATAGATTTCTGCCAGATAAAGCAGTTGACCTTATAGATGAAGCAGCATCACAACTTAAAATATCTCTTGAAAACATGCCTCCTGTTCTTGCTGAAGCTAATGCAAAGATCATGAAGGTTGAGATTGAGCGAGAAGCCTTAAAGAAAGAGCTTGAATCTAACTCAAAAAATATAAAAGCGAAAACTCGCATTAAAGAGATTGAAAAAGAGGTCGCTGACCTTAAAGAAAAAACCTCAGAAATTGAACTTAAGTGGAAAAATGAAAAGGAGGTTGTGACTCAAATTAAGCAAATAAAGAAAGATCTTGAAGGGCTTCGTTTGGATGCAGAGGGCGCCGAAGCAAAAGCAGACTTGTCACGAGCTGCTGAAATTCGTTATGGCAAAATACCATCTCTTGAAAAAGATCTTGATACAAAAACAAAACGTTTGAAGCGTCTCCAGTCTTCACGAAGAATTATGAAAGAAGAAATTGTTGAACAGGATATTGCGGATGTGGTTTCTCGTTGGACAAGTATTCCTGTTTCTAAGATGCTTGAAGAAGAAGCAGAAAAACTTTCTCGAATGGAAGAGCAGTTACAGAAACGAGTTGTGGGGCAAGCTGAAGCTGTGAAGAAAATATCAGATACGGTTAAACGTGCCCGGGCGGGTATAGCAGATCCAAATCGACCAATCGGTTCGTTTCTTTTCTTGGGTCCAACGGGTGTTGGAAAAACAGAGCTCACAAAAGCTCTGACTGAGTTTATGTTTGATAATGACAGAGCTCTCATTCGAGTTGATATGTCTGAGTTTATGGAGAAGCATTCTGTTTCCAAGCTTATTGGTGCACCTCCAGGATATATTGGTCACGAAGAAGGGGGAGGTCTTACTGAGATGGTACGCCACAGACCTTATTCAGTTGTGTTATTTGATGAAATAGAAAAAGCTCATCCAGAAGTATTTAATATTTTACTTCAGGTTCTTGATAATGGTCGTTTAACTGATTCAAAAGGCAGAACTGTAAATTTCAAGAATACTATTATTATTTTGACTTCAAATATTGGTGCTCAATATATAGACAAGATGGAGAAGCTTGGTTTCACTGGTTCTGATAGAAAAGAACAAGAAGCATATGGTGATGCAAAAAATAAGGTACTCATTGCTCTCAAAGATCATTTCCGTCCAGAATTCTTGAATCGTCTCGATGATATTATTGTATTTGATGTGCTTGCTCGTGAGGCAATTAAAGATATTGTAAAGATTCAGGTTGGTATTGTTGAAGAGAGATTGGCTTCAAAAGAAATTAAGTTAACATTCTCTCCTGCAGTATTTGATTTCCTTGCGACCGAAGGTTATAACCCGCAGTACGGTGCTCGACCTCTCAAGCGTTTAATTCAAAATAAAATCATGAATCAAGTGGCATCCCTCATGATCTCAAAGGGAGTGATGCGCGGTGGTTCAATAACAGTTGATATGAAAGATAAAGAATTCGTCTTTGATGTAAAGAAAGGCAGAAAGGGAAGTTTGATGAGAGAGTCAATTGTCCCAAGAGATTCGGTTGCTAAATAAAAAAACAGGACTAAGTATGTTTTTTTATTTGAAACAGAAGGTTTTTAACTT
>CAZVFV010000036.1:0-7815 GCA_964626625.1 uncultured Candidatus Saccharibacteria bacterium
TAAAAGTTTCCAGATGTTTAATATCACAAAAATATACTTTAGTCAAAACAAAAACTTACATGACTTCATATTAGTCCTTTCGAGCAAAGAGGGGTGTTGCTGGTGGTTTGTTTGCCTTGATAGCTTGTTTTATTTTTTGAGCAGTTTCAGGGAGGAGTGGCTCAAGAAGTTGCGCAACCTCTGCAAGACCTTGCACAAGTTCAGTTATGATTTGAATTCCCTTTTCTTTTTCAGTCTTCACCAGTTTGAATGGCTGTGTTTCTTGGATTTTTTGATCGAGTAAAGATATTTTATTCCACACAACGTGTGCAACTTTTTGAATATCAAAATTTTCGAACGCATCCACGTATTCTTTTGGAAAGTCTATACTTGAAATTTCTACTGGACTTTCAAGATTAGTCTCTGCCATTTTCATAATGCGTGACGTGAGGTTTCCGATACCATTTGCAAGATTTGCATTATATGCACTTTTAAAAAGCTCGATTGAAAAAGGACTGTCTTCAAATGGAGAGAGCTCTCGGAGACAATAATAACGGAGTGCATCAGTTCCGTACTCTTTTACAAGATCATGAGGCCTTACAACATTACCCAGTGACTTACTCATTTTTACTCCACCCTCACCTGTGACAAATCCATCAATCACAACATGATCAGTTGGTTTAATACCAACTGCCAAAAGCATAGCTTGCCACATAGCAGATTGCTGACGAAGATTATCTTTGCCAGCATATTGCACAGTTTCTCCTTCAACCCAAAACTTATTGAACAAATCTTTGTTTTCGGGCCAACCAAGGGTTGAAATGTAGTTTACAAGCGCGTCAAACCACACGTACATAACATGTTCCTCGTCATCTGGCACAGGCACACCCCACGACATCTTACTCTTGAGACGTGAAATACTAAAATCTTGAAGTCCCCTTTCGACAAAAGCTTTTATCTCATTAAAACGAGAATTTGGAATAACAAAGTTTGATTTTTTTTCGTACAGCTTTAAAAGTGGTTTTTGAAATTCAGAAAATTTGAAGAAATAATTTTCTTCATCAATAAGTTTAAGTTCACGATTAGAGTGGTCTACGCACTTCCCATCAACCAACTCTGAATCTGTTTTTTCAAGTTCACACCCAACACAATACTTAACCTTGTATTGTTTTTTATATATAACCTTTTTCCTTAACTTGTTTCCAAAATTCTTGCGCCGCTTTTACATGATGTGCATCTGTGGTTCGTATAAAATGAAGATCAGAACTTAGTCCAAGAACTTCTTTGAGATCTTTAAATTTAACTACGTACTCATCTACATATACCTGGGGATCAACACCCTGTTCAATCGCCCTTTCTTGTATTTTTGATCCATGCTCATCTGTGCCCGTATTAAAAAATACCTCATACCCCTGAAGCTTTTTATAACGCGCCACAGTATCTGCACGTACAAATTCCAATGCATGACCAAGATGTGGTTCGGCATTTACATACGGCAGTGTTGTAGTTATGTAGAAATTCTTTGAAGACATACGAAGAGTGTAGTAGAAAAAAGAAGAATATGAAAGTCTTATTTAACTGACATCGGCTGGGGCTGTGCAAGTTTTTCAGCCACGTTTTCCTTTTGATATTGACTAAGTATTTCCATAAGCACCGCTGCGATTGGAACAGAAAGAAGCATTCCCAAGAAACCAGCAAGTGTTCCTCCGGCAAAGAGCGCCAAAATCACCACAACTGGTGGCACACCGATAACCTTCTTTACCACCAGAGGATAAATAAGGTGATTTTCAAATTGTTGAATAATAATATAAAGACCAGCAACAAGAAGTGCCATAGAGGCTCCGCCGTCAACCAAACCCAAAGCAACAGCAGGTACAGCAGCAAGAATAGGACCGAACACAGGGATAATTTCAAAAAGGCCAGCGAGAACTGCGAGTGGAAGTGCGTGCTCAACACCAATAAGTGTGAGTCCTAAATAGACCAAGACTGCAACAATTACCACAAGAAGTAACTGCCCTTGCATCCAGAGACCTATTTTTTCCTCTGATCTCTTCCAGAGATTTAAGATATAACCACGATGTCTAAGTGGAGTAATGGTTGAAAGAAAATTTGCAATACCATGATCTTGTACCGCCAAATAAAAAGAAAGTACAAAAATTAAAATAAAACTAAGTAACCCTCCAAAAGCAAAACTTGCAGCATTCCAAAATCCACCTGAAAAATTAAGGAAAGTCTGATTTATTTCTCGCGCAATATCCTTAAAAGGAAGTGTTTTTGAGAAATCAATAAATGAATTTGCTGGAGAAAGTAAAACAGATGTTTGAGTCTGAGCAACAGGAGCATATGTATCTAAATATTGCGGTAAATTATTTAAAAGTGAAGTTGTCTCACCAAGAAGTGGTAAGATCAAAAAATAAAACGTACCGACAAGTAGTGAAATAAGTCCCACATAGATAAATACCACAGCTGGAAGTCGTCCTATTCTAAAGTGAATGAACCAACGAGTTATAGGATCAATCGCTGAAGCAATAACCACAGCAGCAAGCACAACAAGCAGTAAGTCCCTTAGAAGAAATAAAGTAAAGAAAAGAAGTCCTACTAAGATAGCCTTAGCGACACTTCCAGCACTTATATGATAGACAAGGTCTTGCTTTTGCATACCTCCATGATACACCGCACGAATGCAATAACAAAACTAGACGTGAAGTATTTTTTCAAACGGAGCTTTGTCAGTCAAACTACTTACAATTGCTAGATTTAAGTTCTTGTCTTGAATAACATCACGAGCAACACTTTGAACATCTTCTGCTGTAATAGCACGAATTTTTGCTTCTATCTCTTTTGGAGTAAGTGATGAGCCTTTTAAGATTTCTTGTACTGCATAAAATTCTGCGAGTGAATCAGAAGTCTCAAGACTTAAATACAAATTACCAATAAGACAGTCTTTTACCTTTATAAGTTCTTCAGGCGATACGAGTTCATCCTTGAGTCTTTTAAGCTCAACGCAAACAGCTTCGAGCGCTTGAGGTGCCCGCTTAATATCAACTCCTGTTGCAACAGCAAGAACTCCATGATCAGTGAATTCATCAACTCCTGTTTTAACGTAATAACATACTCCCATTTCATCTCGAAGTTTTTTAAAAAGCCGTGAACTCATACCAGCACCGAGTACCCCTTGAAGAACCTGAAGGGCTGCATTTCTCTTATCGTGAATATCAAAAGTACGAACACCTAAAACCGCATGTACTTGATCGGTCGGCTTTGTTTTAAGAATAATCTCAGGTTTGTCTTGAGATTCTGAAACAGCTTCTTTACCTGGGTTCTCTTTTTCAGCAATACCCTCAAATACTTTTTCAATCTCCTTCAGCGCTTCTTGTTCATTAAAATTACCAGACACCACAACTAAAGTTGATAATGCTATGTAATGCTTATCTCTATAAGCTGCGAAATGCTCTCTATTAAGAGAAAGTACATTTTCCTTAGGTCCGGCTATACCCCAACCAGCAGGAGTATTTCCATACAAAAGCTCCATAAATACCTCTTGCACATGACGTTGAGGCAAATCTTCATACATATTTATTTCTTCAACAATAACTCCTCTTTCTTTATCTATTTCAGACTGAGGTAATGTCGGATGAAGATACATATCAGCAATAATATCGAGGGCTTTATTAAAATGCCCTGGGTGAACTTTGGCATAGTAACCGGTAAACTCTTGTCCGGTAAACGCATTGTACTGAGCTCCCATACTGTCTAACTCATGACTTATAGCACCTGCACCTACACGCTTTTCTGTACCCTTGAAACACATATGTTCAAGAAAATGAGAAAGACCATTTATATCTTTTGTCTCATATTTTGATCCAGCTTCAACCATTACCAAAACTGTGACCGCCGGAGCGTCTTTTGTAGGAATAGTTATAACTCGTAAACCGTTTTTTAAAACTGTTTTTTTAAAATTCATACGCTATCTAAATTAGTTATCAAGAATCGAAAAAATTTCTTCTTCCTTAATTCGCTTCTGCCCGCCTGTATCTCTATCGCGAACTGTTACTGTCCCATCTTCAAGTGTATCGAAATCGATCGTCACACAGAAAGGTGTTCCGATTTCATCTTGCTTACGATACCTCTTACCAATATTGCCACCCTCATCGAACATCACATACCCATATTTTTTCTTAAGTTCAGAATAAATATGATATGCACGCTTTACAAGTTCTGGTTTGTTTTTAAGAAGTGGAAAGACTGCAATTTTATAAGGAGCAAGTGCTGGAGATAATTTTAGATAAGAGCGCTTCTCTTTATTCATTTCATCCTCAGTGTACGCACTTGCAAGTACAGCAAGCAGTGTTCTATCGACACCAAATGTTGGCTCGATAACGTGTGGGACAAACCTCTCTTTTGTCTCCTCGTCGAGATATCGAAGATCTTGCCCACTTGCTTCCATGTGATTTTTCAAATCGAAATCCGTACGGTATGCAAGACCATAGAGTTCTTTTTTACCAAATGGAAAATCAAATTCAAAATCGATTGTGCGTTTTGAATAATGAGCCCTGTCTTCGGGAGCTACTTCAAGCTCATGAATTTTCTCTTTAGTAAGGCCGATAGATTCCATCCATCCCCACATCTCACCTCTCCAATATTCAAATTGAGTTTCCCAATCTTTCTCATGAACAAAATATTCTATTTCCATTTGCTCAAATTCTCGAGTACGAAAAATAAAATCACGTGGAGCGATCTCATTTCTAAAAGCCTTACCAATCTGTGCAATACCGAAAGGAAGTTTTGGATGATATGAGTCGAGAGTATTTTTAAAATTAACAAACATTCCCTGAGCTGTTTCTGGTCGAAGATACGAAACAGACGCTTCGTCTTCGGTTGCGCCAATATGAGTTTTAAACATCATATTAAACTGACGTGCTTCACTTATGGTATTTCCGTCAGGACTCTTGAGTTTCAGTTCTTTTATTTTTCCATTCATGTCGGCAAGAGTCATGCCTGAGACATTAACACCTGCCTCTTCAAGTAAATGATCTGCACGAAAACGCTTTTTTGTTTTTGTATCCTCAACAAGTGGATCAGCAAATCCGCCCACATGACCACTTGCCATCCAAACTTTTGGATTCATAAGGAGCGCAGTATCAATTCCATACATATCATCACGACTTTGAATAAATCGTTTTTGCCAAAGATTTTTTATATTATTTTTGAGAAGCAAACCAAGGTGTCCATAATCCCATGTTCCCGCAAGGCCACCATAAATATCTGAACCTTGATAGATAAAACCTCGCCTTTTTGCGAGAGAAATTATAGATTCCATTAATTCATTATTCTTTGCCATACGCAAAAATCCTACCATAAAAACATCCTGAAGTCCTTTTTATGGAGTAACCTTATCATCTCCATTTTTAAATGTCGGATCAGTCCCTAAACGAGTCGTGAGAGATTCTCTCGACTGCTCAAGAAAAGCACTTGTAAATGTATCTCTTCCAGAAATAGTAGTTTGATTCACAACAGTAGGACTTTCTCCAACCTGACTTAAACTTGGAAATAAAGAAACTTGAAATGAAACTTCCCGAACTGGCGAAGCAAAACCGGTACCTGCTCTTAGGTCCCCAATTTTCCAAGTCACCGTTCTAGTAATAGGATCAAATGTCATTTCTTCTTGAGCTGGCACAAAAGCTCCGAGCCATGATACATACGAAGGTAGTGTTGCTTTCATTACAGTATCTCGCACATCATTTGAAGAATTTGTAGCACTCCAAATAATTGTGTATGTTGTTTCTTTTTCAACCTTTGGAGGAACAGGACCGTTATTTATAAAAGCTCCGAGTGAATAGACAATACGAGTATTGAGCCCAATATCTGAGGCGATATTAACCGTCTTTGTAAGAGATGAGGAAATACTACTTGGAACAGAACCTCCTGAAACCTGAGAGCCCGTACCCACAACCTCAACAGTTATGTTTTGGTTTGAAAGAGGTAATCCCCCACTGTTTGAAAGAGAAGCGAAAGAAAAACCTAATTCACCACGCGCTCCTGGAGCAATGTCAGCTAAATTAGAATTTGAATTCCTGTCCCACACAATAGTGTTATCAACTGAACGGAAAAAACCATTATTAGATACATTTACTGATGATCTATCAAATGACCCTCCAGCAAACTTAACTTCGATTTTTGCATTAATAACTGGAACACTGAGATTATTAACCCATTTCACAGAACCACTCACCTTTCCTCCAGCAGTTGAAACAACAGAAGAAGCTGCGCTTCCACCAAGTACAAGATCAAGTCCAATTCCAGAACGCTTAATCGCAAGTGTTTCAAGTAAATTCACAAACTCAACACCTAAAACTCTATCGTCGTTTTCTTTTGCAACACCAGCTGAGAAACGAAAAGTCCTCTCTTCTTCATCTTGAGCCTCTACTTTTCCTTGTATTTTTATTACCCTTCTTTCACCTGGTTTTAAATCACCAAGACTCCAAACGTTGTCATTTGAAACAGTTTTTGGGGTTGATTTTATCAGTGCAAAACCAAATGGATATTCAGCTCGAACAAGAGCTCCTTTAATAAGACTCGTAGCGTTAGATGTTGCCTCAAGAGTAATTTCAAATTCTTTATTTGAACTAATTTCGCGAGGATAACTTGCTGTTAATGTAATCGGCGACGAAGTGAGAGCAACCTCATAGACTTTCTCCTTAGAGAATACAGCATTAGAACCCTTGACGCGATATTCTACAGAAATAAGTATATTTTTTATTGAATCTTTTTCTCCAAACAAAACAGATGAAACTGTTCGACGAATATTGTCTCCTTGTTCAATCCGACCAAGAGATTCTCTGTGGCGAAGCAATTCTGTTTGTACATTAATAGGGACACGTGTACCTGATGGATACTCAATGAGAAGATCTACTGTTTCAAGCGCAGTATTATTTTTATTTTCTATAATAATCTCAAGACTCAATTGTTCCCCACCACTTATTGATACGGGACCGAGAACAGAAATATCAACATTTTTTGAAGAGATATTATTAAAATTACCAAAGATTGCAACAAGAGAAACTGTTAATGAAATAGTGAAAAATATAAGAGCAACAATAAAAAATGTTTTTAAAAAGGAACGTTTCTTTTTAGGTGCTTGTCCAATAAGCTCTTGTAAGTGCTCATCATTATTCCAGTTCTGATTTACATCTTCTTTTAAAGATGAAGTTAGAGGTTCATATTTCTGTTCAATAACAGAAGGAGCTCCTCGTTTATAAAGAGCTTCGTTTAAGCTTTCAATTTTTCCTTTTTTAGGATTCTCCATAGAGATAAGTATAGCAAACTACAGATGACTTTCTTTAAGGGCTTTGTTGATTAAGGAAAGCATTTTGGTGCGATGCGTAGCGACAAAGTTCATAACATCATGTCTCCAACCTTTCTCTTTGAGAATATATTCAAGCGTTTTTTCATCTCCAATATAACCGAGCTGTTTCAAAATCCTAAACATCATAAGACATTGAAAGGTACCGACCTCTTTATACGAAAGATCTTCTTTCGAAAGAAAACCTAAACCTTCTTTCACAAGATCAAACAAATCCTCATCTTTCTCCTCACCTTTTACAAATTTTCGTATAAAAGAAATCGTGTGAGCACATACATATAATTTCGAAGGATTGTCTTTGCATGCCTCAAACCAAGAATCGAGAGGTTTAGCATTAACTATTTTCCAGCCACTTTTTCCATGGACAAGTGACAAGTTGAGAGATGAAAAATCCTGCAAACCAAAACGAAGTTTTGAGTGTGAGGATCTAATACCTTGCGCGTGCGCACCAAGAAGTCCAAAGTCACGAGTTA
>CAZVFV010000037.1:0-5056 GCA_964626625.1 uncultured Candidatus Saccharibacteria bacterium
CTCTGACGGAGATCTTGCCGTCAGATGCCAAGGTTTCTGAAACGAGATGTCGAGACACGAGGAACGTTCCTTTTTTAGAATAGCAGATTATATATAAAATAAAAAACCACCCTTGGCTAATCCGAATGGATCTAGGTTGGGTGGTTTTTTTGTTTTTTACTTTTGTCCCTCTAACCACTGCATCACTTTTTCATTCGTCAGAACCATATGTACGTAAGCTCGAGCGCGACTCACGTCAACATCCTTGTGTTGTTTAAGTATGTGCTCAACTTCTTTTTCAAGCTGATCTTTTTCAGGTTCTATTTTTTCAGCTTCAGCAATTTTAGAAATGATGAGTTGTAACTGTGCTCTTTTTTCTGCAGATTCTCGCCAGTCTTTTTTTATATCACTTTCTGTTTTTTTAATATGTTCAAGATATTTTTCGTAGGTTGTTCCGGCTCGTTCAACGTCTCCTTTAAATTGTGCGAGCATTCTATCGAGTTCTCCTTCGATAAGAATTTCAGGTATTTCCATTTTTGCTTCCGCAATGAGAGTGTCAACCATTGCGCCGCGCTTTTTTTCTTTAGCTTTCCATTCTCTTTCTTTTGTTACGTTCTCTTTAATTTTTTCTTTAAAATCAGCAACATCTTTAAAGTCACCGATACTTTTTACAAAAACATCATCTACGTGCGGTAGTCCCTCTTCTTTAACTTCCTCAACAAATTTTTCATGATCGTGTGATTCATTTGTTTCATGAAGTTTGTCGTGAGCTTTTCGTTTTCGTATTTCTAAAATAACATCTTCAATATCTTTTTCTGTTACAGTTATTTTTTCTTCAACACTCATTGCTGTGCTCGCTATCTTTTTATAATTAGAAAGTGTTACTTCAGGTATGAGGTACACTTTTATTTTAAAGCCAACAGGAGTGTTCGCAACAAGTTTGGTAATACTTACATATGGTTCTCCAAAAATAGGAAGCTTTGCTTCTGTGAGAATTTCAGGCCATGCATTTTCAAGACAGGTAAAAGCTGCTTCTTGAAGAATTTTAAGGTCTCCTAATTGTTCAGCGACAACTTTTTCTGGAACTTTTCCTTTACGAAATCCTGGAAGTTCTGCTTCTTGAGTAAATTTACGAAGGGTTCGTTCCTTTTCTTTATCTATTGTTTCTACAGGAATTTCTCCTGTAATTTCTGCTTCAGACTTTGGAAGCTTTTTTATTTCAATATTTTGATATTTCATGATTTATATATTATATAGACCTGTAACTTATAACATGTAACAGTAAAAACTGCCACAGAAATGTGGCAGTTTTTTTATAATTTTTTACACCAAAGCGAGAAATTATTTTTAAGAAACATTGCGGAGCGCATAATGCGAGCATAGAAATCAAATAATGCAGTTCGCCTTGGCGAACTGCATTATTTGATATTCGTGTTTCTTAAAAGTAATTCCGAGCGACCTTTACTGAGCTTGGAATTCTGATTCTATATTTCCAAACCCTGAGTCGATACCGTCTACATTTGTTGCCTGTAAGTCTGATTCGATTGCTGAAATCTCATCTGAAGAGCTTTGGCTTTCAATTTTTTGAAGGTCTTCTGAGTTTTGGTACTGATATGCAGTGTCATCATATAGATAGGTATCGCCATAGTCAGCTTTTTCTTTTAAGAAATAGATACCTCCAAGAACGATAAGGATGACAATAATACTAAGTCCAACGAGTGGTCCGTGTGACTTTTTTTCTGGAGTAAATATTACTTGATTTGCTGACTGCTCTATAGGTGTGTTTTCTTGTGGTTGATTAGTTTCCATATGATTTATTAATTAGTTGTTGATGTTGCGGTTTCGGTTTTATTAATACCAGCTTTTACACTTGAAACGGCATTTTGAAGTGATCTATGTGCCTCTTTCAGATCTATTTTTATACTTTCAAGTACGTTTTTAAATGTTTCAAGAAATGCTTTTTTGGGTTCCTCACTTACAAGTGCTTCCTGTAGAGTATTTTCAAGGGTGGATGCACTTGTTTTTGCTTGAGCTATAGATTCTTTTGCTTGAGCTATAAATCTTTTTGCTTCTGTTATATCTACACCTCTTTCTTCAACTTTATTAATTCGAGATTCTGTTCGAAGAACAAGTTTTTCAACACGCTCAATCATTGCATAGGTTTTTTCAATGATGTTTTTTGCATGTCTCTCAAGACGCTCTTTGACAGCATTTTGTAATTTAGACTTTCTTTCAGCGATTCTTTCCTTCATTTCTCCATTCTGTTCAGTACGCTTTTCTGAAATTTGATCTCGTTTTTCCCCCATCTCTTCTTTTTGTATATCACGTTTCTCTTGCATCTGATCTCGCTTTTCTGTCATGTTTGCCCTCTTTTCTTCTTGAGCTTTTTTCATTTCAACCTCCCTATTTCTTCTCTCTTCTAGAGTTTCTATCTTCTTGTTCCTTGCTTCCACTCGAGTATTTACTGAAGTTTCTTCGGTTACTACCTCTGTATTTTCTTGTGCTTGTACGTTTGAGTAGTTACCAAGAGTGATGAGAAGCGAGAGTATGAGTAAGCTTATTTTTTTCATAGATATTCTTATAAATAATAATTAATTCTAATTTCTACATTATAACAAAATAGCTCCGTGATTGTACACAGAGCTATCTTTATAGACGTTTGAGTTGATTATTTCTTACTAAATTTCTCCTGATAGAGTTTTTGACCTCTTTCAAATGCATCAATAGCTTCTTTTTTTCCTTTAAATCCTGTTACCTCAACAGTTTTATTCTGGAGTTTCTTGTAAGTACTGTAAAAGTGTTCAATTTCTTTCAAAGTATGTGGATTTATGTCAGAAAGATCTTTAACATTATCCCAACGAGGATCTGAAACAGGAACAGCGATCACCTTGTCATCCGCATCGCCACCATCAATCATACCCATAATAGCTACTGGTCGTACTCGAGCGAGAATACCAGGCTGTAATGGGTATGTAGTGAGGAGTACTACGTCGATTGGATCATTGTCGTCCCAGAGTGTTTGAGGGATAAAGCCATAATCAAAAGGAAAGTCTTGAGCAGTGTGAGCAACACGGTCGAGAGCTATGAGTCCTGTTTCTTTATCAACTTCATATTTATTTTTAGATCCTTTATTAATCTCAATAATGACATTAATATTTTCTTTTTCTCCTGGATCTATGTCGTGCCATAAATTCATATCTATATAGTTAGTGTTGAGTAATTAGTACACAGGTCTATTCTACAGGAGTTTCTTCTGCAGGTTTAGTCTCTGGTGCAGTTTCTGCTACTTTCTCTTCGTCCTTTGTCTGCTCTTCTTCTACTGGTGCTTTCTCTACAATTTCTCCAGCAGTTTCTTCAGGTTTTTCTTGTTCAAGAGATCGAATGTCAATTTTCCAACCAGTAAGTTTTGCAGCAAGGCGAACATTTTGACCACCTTTACCAATAGCGAGAGACTGCTGATCTTCACCTACTGTAACTATTGCTTTTTTATCAGCTTCATTTATTTCTATAGAAATAACTTTTGCAGGTGAGAGCGCTTCCTCTATAAAACGCTTTGGATCCTCTGACCACTCTATAATATCTATCTTTTCACCTCCAAGTTCACTCATAACAGTTGAGACACGAACTCCACGTTGACCAACAAGAGATCCTACTGGGTCAATATGGTTGTCATTTGAGTGCACAGCGATTTTTGAGCGTGCACCTGCTTCTCGAGCAATTGATTTAACTTCAACAGCACCGGACGCAACTTCAGGGGATTCTGCTCTAAATAATTCTGCAAGAAAACGAGGGTGTGATCGAGAAATACGGAGGAATATGCCTTTTGGTGATTCTTCCACTCTATAGAGGTATCCACGAACTCTCTCACCTTGTCGGTAGCGTTCACCTGGAATTTGCTCATCATATGAGAGGAGTCCTGTTGCGCGACCCATATCTATAAAGATGTTTCCTCGTTCAATACGCTGAACTGTACCAGAGACAATTTCTCCTTCACGTGCACCATATTCCTTAAGAACAGAAGACTTTTCTGCTTCTCTAATCTTTTGGATGATAACCTGCTTAGCTGTTTGAGATGCAATACGTCCAAAATCATGCTTATTTTCAAGGGGAAATATCATTTCTTCACCTAAAACTACGTCTTTTTTGATTTTCTTAGCATCTTCAATCAAAATATGGTGTTCAGGGTTAAAAAGAACTTTTTCTCCACCAATTTTAAGGGCACCTTCTACTATTGGTTCTGTTATTTCAGCATCCTTGTCCATGATAACTTGAGAGTCATCAACAACAATTTTTACTTGGTAGAATTCAGTTGATCCAGTTGCAATATCAAATTTAGCCCGAATAATCTGGCCTTTTTTACCATATTCCTTCTTATAAGCTGTTGCCAAAGCCATTTCTATAGCTTCAAACACCTTTTCTTTACTTATTCCACGTTCTTCTTCTAATTGCTCAAGAACTGAATGTATAACTTTTAAATCAAACATATGTGTATTAATTATTTTTTAACAAAAGTGGTCCGCCCTTTCCGGCGAACCACTTTCAAACCTCTATTAACCACAAGTATAGTCTATTTGAGTGTTTTTGTCAAATTATGTATCAGAATGATTATTCCACATGTTTGATGTTGTCTTTTTTGAAAGGAAGGTTATTATATAAAGAAGTATGATTTCTTTTTCTAGTAAATTTATATTACTCACTCTTATTGTTGCATTTGCATCGGTATTTTTTATTTCAAGTTCTGTTGCTTCTGCAGCACAAATTAAACTTAATGGTTGGGGTTGGTCTTCAAATATAGGTCATGTGAGTTTTAGTAGTCAGACTGATGGAGCAACTGAGGCAAATGGAGCAAATGGAGCAGAGTATGGAGTCAAGCTCGATGATGAAACTGGTGTTATTTCAGGACATGCATGGTCCAGCTCTATTGGTTGGATTTCTTTTAATAAAAGCGATGTTGATGTGTGTCCAACTCTTTCAGAAGATGGTGGTAACAAGCAAGCGCGAGTAATAAGTGTTACTTCTGATGGAACAAGGCAGGTTTTGGGTTGGGCACGAGCGCTGAATGGTGACACAGACACTG
>CAZVFV010000037.1:5156-7382 GCA_964626625.1 uncultured Candidatus Saccharibacteria bacterium
GGTGTAACTCTTATAAAAAAAGACGGTAAAGATACGTTTGTTGGTTTGGCGTGGGGTGGGGAAGTTGTGGGTTGGTTAAATTTTGCACCTTTCTTAGCTAATGAAATAAATCCTACTCCACAGAATCCTCCTGGTGTGTGTGTGGTAAATTGTTGTGTTGGTGTGTGTGGTACAGGTACAACCCCTACTGTTGATGTTGTTGTAAATGAAGATACTGATGATGATGTAACTGTCACAGCAGATTCTAGTGGTCTTGTTGACGTGCGCGTTGTCTATACCGCAACTAATGTTTCTGTGTTGCAGTGTGATACATTCGGTTCATGGCCTGGCGCTACTACTAGAGCTCCCGGAACAAATATTTCTGAAACAGTAGCTCTTAATATTGGAAGTGCAACAACTCCTCAATTTAAATTTTTTAGGCTTAAGTGTGGAGGTTTTGATGATATTGTTAATGTGACAGTAAATCCTGCTAATAATAATATTCCAGGAAATCCTTTAGATATTGAATGTTTTGCAACAAGTGACGGGTTAAATCAAATAACAGAAATTCAAGCAGGAAAACCTGTTACATGGGTAGCGCGAGTAACAGACGGTCAACCTATTTTCCAATTCTCTTGGTCTGGAGATGGTTTCCCTTCGGGGGGAACTCCGTTTGAGAGTGTTTCATCTCTTGCTCCAGTAAATATATCTAAAGCGAGGGTCTATACAACAACTGGAACAAAAGTGGTGAACATTTCAGTATCAGATGCAAGTAACCCTTTAAGAATTGGAACCTGTGGTATTAACGGAACATTTGTTCAAGTTATTGCTAAGCCAGTTATCCAGCCATTTTAAGATTTGAAAGATTAAAAACAAAAACATGGATGAAAATCAAAAACTTTTAGAAAATCCTCAACAGTCGCATCATAAATTTTTATATATTTTTCTTATTTTAGTATTTGTTGCTATCCTTGTAGGTATTATGTTTTTTAAAGGTGGAGCAAGGTCTGATTTGGCAAAAGAGCAGGTTCTTGATTTAACACCTGAACAAGAACGAGAGGTTTTATTAAAGATAGACAAGGACGCTATTTCTCTCATTGTATCCAATAAAGAACTTACCAATGCATTACAAAAAGTCGACACAAGTACGCAGTCAGTTGAATAATCAATATAATAATTAATAATTTTATGAAAAATATTACCAAAGATTTAATACAAGTAGCAAAGATTGCTGTTATTGCTTTTATACTAAGTGTAGGTGTTTCGTACGTGTTTGCAGATTGGACACCACCTCAAAATACTCCGCCTACATGTCCAACAGGTCAAGCTGGTTGCGATGCTCCAATTCATGTCGGTGCTGCTGGACAAACAAAGAGAGGGAACTTTATTATTGAAAGTCTCAACTCGGCTGGACAGGTTCTAGCAAATGCTCTCGTAATTCTTAATGGAAAGGTTGGTATTGGTGTTGCAAATCCAACAACAAAATTACAAGTTTCTTCTTCGGGGGCAGATGGAATACTTCTTTCTCGAGATACAAATACAACAAGTCCTGGCGTTTATTCTGGAAGACTCTTTTTTCAAAATGATACAACTGCTTTCTCGTTAATGGCGGTCAGGGATGCTTTTGAGTTTCGTTATGGTGCAAATCCTGGAACATCTTCTGGTGTTGTTGGTATGTATTTGGATAATGCAGGTAAGTTGACTGTTGGTACCACAACTGAAATTGTTACTAGGCTTGATGTAATAGGTAGAATTCAAATAAGAGATGGCAATCAAGGTGCAGGAAAAGTTTTGACATCTGATGCAGATGGAATTGCTTCATGGACAAAATCAACAGGCGGTCCTGGTGCGAGTAGTAATATTGTTATTACAGAGTTTGGACCTTATAGAAGTTTGAGTAAAACAAGTCTTGGTATTCAGACATATTGTGCTTTAAGTAACATTGCTACTAGTAGAGAAAATCATGGTGCTCGGGTCTGGAAAGAAGGGAATGAATGGTTTACTGCTTCTATAAATGAAATTGATGCGATTCCTGGTTATGGTGATTCTAGGATTCAATCTTTTCGCGTGACGTGTTTTAAGGGGGATATTATTCAAGGAACTTCTTCTGGTGTGACGAAAATTATTGCCGGCACTAACGTAACAGTAAGCCCGTCCAATGGTATCGGTGACGTGACGATCAACGCGTCAGGTGGCAGTGGGTCTAGTACGCCAGCAACCACCTGCGCTGATCTTGGTGGAACATGG
>CAZVFV010000038.1:0-1179 GCA_964626625.1 uncultured Candidatus Saccharibacteria bacterium
GTTTTTTTTGAGCGAGATGTTTTTCTTTTTTCTATACCTGTTCGTCTTTTTGCCATATGTATATAGTTTACACTATTTTATTAATCTGTACACAACTCTGAGCGAGACCAAACCTCTCTCAGACATATAAACTAAGTTATTTTTCTAGAGCATCTATTTTTGCAGCGACAATAAAATCATTTACTGAAAGTCCTTTGATAGCGTGTGTAGTAAGGGTAAGTGTTATTTTATTATACGAAATAAAAATATCAGGATGATGCCCTTCATTTTCTGCAATATCAGCAACTATATTAATAAAAACCATAGCTTCTTTAAAATTTTTGAAAGTAAACTTTTTCTCTAGTGTGTTTAGAACAAGTTTCCAAGAGGGAATTTGCTCCAGATGCTTCACAGCCTGTTCTTGCGTAAGTGGTGGCATTCCTCCTTCACAAGGGACGCACTTTTGTTTTAATAAATTCATGTGGTAAGTATAGCAAAATATACATCCTATTTGTTATGATGTGTATATGAATACAAAAGCTCTCTATATGTTTCTTGGATTTCTCATTATTACCGTTCTGGTTATTTTTGGTATATTGAGATTTTCAAAAGACAATCAAGGGCGTGCATGTACAGCAGAAGCAAAGATGTGTCCTGATGGCTCGTATGTTGGCCGTACAGGTCCTTTGTGTGAGTTTACACAATGCCCTGAAGTTAAAATAATAGAAGAGACAGGAATGTTAGGTGGTCAGGTAACTATTTCACCAATATGTCCGGTTGAAAGAATACCACCTGATCCAAATTGTGCCCCAAAACCTTTTGTGACAGATGTTTCTGTGAGTATACAAGGATCAAATAAGATTAATAAGTCGATTAAAACAACCACACAGGGAGATTTTACTTTTGAGCTTCCTGTTGGAACGTACCTCATTCGTGCAGAAAGTGGAAAGGTTTTTCCACGTTGTGAAGATAAAACCATTCTTATAGTAAGAGGACAATCAGCTGTTGTAGATATCTCTTGTGATTCAGGAATTAGGTAGAAAATTACCAAGGTTTAACTTCGGTAACAAACAAAAAAAGAACTGTTTTGAAATGCTTCCTGTCCAAGCTTGTTTAGGCAGACTAGTCCCCTGAGGGATCGTGTGTACTTGCAGTAATTGCAATTTCCCATGTGTCAGTGTAGAAGGTCTTTTTTCCACA
>CAZVFV010000038.1:1279-6268 GCA_964626625.1 uncultured Candidatus Saccharibacteria bacterium
TTTTTCCACAATGTGGGCAATAAGTGTTATGGTGATCACCTTTGGTTTCATTTAGTTCCATAGAACTTCCTTTCAGTTTTGTGCTCTTTGTTAAATTTAGTTCTTAGGTGGATAAGTTTCAATGTGTGAGATTTGTACCACTTTGGTATAAAATATAACCATGACAACAAATCCGCTTCATGAAAAACTTATCAAACAGCATTTAGAGATTCTTGAAAGTCTTCAGTATGATTCAGGACTTTTTGCTGCTTCTAAAAAAGATATTGCAACGGGGTATAACAAAGCATGGCTTCGAGATAACTTCTACGAGTGTTTAGCTTTTGAGGTAATAGGAGATTTTGAAACTGTGAGGCAAACATATCGAGCGATTTTAGACATTTTCAAAAAGCATGAATATAAAATTGATCATGCAATAAGTAAAAAACCAGAACATACTCACGAATACATTCATCCACGCTACAATCCAGAGACATTTGATGAGTATTGGGAAGAATGGGGAAATAAGCAAAACGACTCCATTGGATGTATTCTCTTTAAAATAGGGGAACTTGAAAAACGAGAAAAAGCGTTTGTTGTAAAAGATGCGGATGATGTGAGGGTTTTACAAAAACTTGTCTGGTATCTTTCAACACTTCAGTATTGGCACGATCCGGATTCTGGTATGTGGGAAGAAGATCAAGAGATTCATATATCTTCTGTTGGGGCATGTGTCGCAGGACTTAAGATGGTTAGAAATGTAGAAGGAGTTATTGTTCCAGATGAACTCATACAAAAAGGTGAGCAAACTTTGCATGAAATACTTCCTCGTGAATCAAAAAAAAAGTTTGTAGATTTGGCGCTTCTTTCTCTTATCTGGCCGTACGGTGTTTTAAACAAAGAAGAGACTGCTTTAGTTTTAGAAAATGTTGAATATCATTTACTTCGTAAACATGGGGTGATTCGATATAAAGGTGATAAGTATTACAACAAAAATCCTGATGGTTGGTCAGAAGAGGCAGAGTGGACATTTGGTTTAAGTTGGCTTTCTATTATTTATGACAAGCTTGGTAATAAAGAGAAGGCACAATTTTTTCTCGAAAAAGCCAAGGAAACTGTAACAAAAGACGGTGATGTGCCTGAGCTCTACTATTCAAATTCAACAAAATACAATGACAATACTCCACTCGGTTGGAGTGAAAGTTTGTTTATTGTAGCTCTCCATGAAATGAACAATGTTGGGTTTGAGAAAAAATAAAATTTTTAAATGAAAGAATCTTCTGTAATTAAAAAAAACTGAATTGTTTGTTAAAAATACTCTTAGTAAAGACGGGACAGGTCATGTTTTTTGGCATATTGAAAGAGTGAGAAATAATGCTCGGCTTATTAACAAAAAAGAAAAAGGTAATTGGTCCATTATTGATTTAGCTGTACTTCTACATGATGTGGGAGACAGAAAGGTGATTGATAAAAAAGAAGATGATTATACGATTGCGGAGAATGCTTCGAAGCTTTACCTCGGAGTTCGATCCACACATACAAAAAGAGTCGGCGGATCCGATACATATCCAACAAAGTTTTCCCTGTTGCTTCGCCTCATACCTCGTCTGCTCTGAGTGAGGATAGGACGAGGTAAAATTTTATTCTACTTTCTAAGTATTCATGAGTGCTTCATGTTCCTACAGTAGACTTTGGTAAGGAAGACATTAATTAATTTAATGACCAAATCTCACTAGTAAAAAAATATAAAAGAGTAGTTATGGCCTTGTCGGCAAAAAGAGATACTAAAAAAATATCTTCTTTAAGAGGGTTCGAGAATATGTGTGAATAAAAAACAGATAAACAATAAAATAAATATTAATCTCTCAGAGATAATATTGAAACTATAAACTTTTATGAGTGCGAGTAAATTATTTAGTATTCTACATATTATAATTAAATAAAAATAAACTTATGAAAATTCCAAATACATTCCAAATTAAGAACAGTGAACCGATCCTTCTTTTGATTACAGGTAAGCAGGAAGCTAGTTTCCACAAAATTTTTTCTGGGGAAATGGCTCATATTCACACATTTAAGGTTGATAAGCCACATTACTCTGATAATGAAGGGCATTTCAAAGTAAGATCACATGGTAAGGTGATACGTTCTGGTTCACCTCGTGAGCTCGATGATGAAATCGTTATAAATGATTTTTTAAAAAAGTTAAAAGACTATATTAAGAAAGACATTAACTCTGCCGATTACAAATATATATACATTACCTTACCAGAGCATCTTAAAAACATTACAGTAGAATCATTACCACCTAGATTTAAGAATAAGATAAGTCATGAGATTCTCGGAAACTTTTTTAAAGAAAAGCCTCTTGATGTACTTAAAAGATTTTCTGATTTAAATAAAGAAGAAGGTGTTAGTAAAAAACTTCCTATTAAAAAAGAAGCTCGAAAAATTATAAATAAATCTAAACAAGCACGAAAGGTAATTAAAGGAGACCCAAAAAAATAGTGTGTTTTATATAAAAATAATCTCTTTAAACTGAAGATCTGTGCAATATTAAAAAAAATGAAAGAGTTTGGTTTTGTGTAAAAAACTTCCTTACGGAATTCTCTTTTGGTTTTAGAGTCTTCATGAGTACATCATGTCCCTACAGTAAGCTTCAATAAGTACTATTATTTTAATGATTATGACCAAACTACTGATAAAAAAAATAATAAAAGAAAGGCAGTCTAAGTCTGCAAAAAAGAAGAATAAAAAACTTCTTAAAAAAGCAGGTACGCATTTCACAAGTGTTACCGCTTCCGAGGGGCGGTTTAGGGCGCTTACTGAAAAGAGTTCTGATGCGATAGCTCTCGTTAATAGTCAGGGTAAGGTGCTTTATGCGAGTTTATCTACTAAAGAGGTGATGGGCTACACACCAGAGGAATTTAAAAAACTCACGAACCCTTTTGAGTTGGTGCCTCCTGATGAGCGTAAAGTGATCACAAAACTTTTTGAAAAACTACTTAAAGAGCCAGGTGGTGTGGAGCGGTCGACGTACCAAATAATGCACAAGGGTGGCTACTCTATTTGGGTCAAATCGGTAATGACCAACCTTCTTAATGATCCGAACGTCGGTGCCATAGTCATTAACTATAGTGACATTACGAAAGAAAAAGAGCTTGAGCAACAAAAGGACAACTTTTTGGGTGCAGTTTCACATGAGCTCAAAACTCCTGTTTCCAGTATAAAAGCCTACGGGCAGCTGTTGGAGACAATGTTCCGGAGTAGGGGCGACCCGAAGGCGGCGGAACTTCTTGGTAAAATGGGCGCGCAAATAGATCGTCTCGATGACTTAATTGCCGACCTTTTCGATGTTACGAAGGTCTATTCGGGTAGACTTCAGTTCCACGAAGATTATTTTGACTTCAATCAGTTGGTGGTGGAGAAGGTCGAGGAGATGCAACATGTCTCGGAGAAGCATCAGATGATTAAAAAATTAAACTCAGTCAACAAAGTATTCGGTGACCGTGAGCGGATAGGACAGGTGCTGACAAATTTTATTTCCAACGCCATAAAGTACTCTCCGAATGCGGACAAAATAATTATCGCTACGTCATCGAATAAAACTACAACAACACTATGCGTGAGCGACTCCGGGATAGGTATTCGCGAGACAAACCTTGAACGTGTCTTCGAGCAATTTTTTCGCGTAAATGGCCCTGAGAGTAATACCTTTCCAGGACTTGGACTTGGACTTTATATTTCGAGTGAGATTATAAAGCGCGAAGGTGGAAAGATCTGGGTCAAGAAAAACAAAGGCAAGGGCTCAATATTTTGTTTTAGTTTGCCGACCAAAAAAAATGGCTAAAACAATACTAGTTGCAGATGATGACCCAGCCATCCTCGATGCAATAAAAATGATTTTGGAGCTTGATGGCTACACAGTACTTATTACACAGGATGGTCGAGCAGTCTCAAAGCTCTCTCAGATGAATCCCGACCTTATTATTCTTGATATTTGGATGTCAGGACAGGATGGTAGAGATATCTGCAGGCATGTTAAGGCATACCACAGTACCAGGGGTATACCTATCATTCTCATGTCTGCTGGTCGCGATGTCGAGGTTTCGGCTAAGGAGGCAGGGGCCGATGACTTTATGAGTAAGCCTTTTGAAATGAGTAAACTTCTCGCTAATGTGAAAAAGTACATTCTCTAACTATAATAAATCATACTTATTTCATATAAATAAAAAAACCACCGTGTAAGGTGTTTTTTTTATTTCTTCAGTGAAATCAAATCTCTTGCCTATCTACATCTTCAAGTAAGACAACTTAGGGCTTTGGGATCTGTATATTTACATTTGTATCAGGTTGTTGTTGCTGATCACCTTTAAGTGCTGGCCAACCATAGACATAAAATAGAACGATGATCGCTAGGACTGTTATGATAATTCCTAAAATAAGACCTGCACCCATTCCTCCATCATTATCACCGCCTTGACCTGGAGTATTGATTATTGTTGTCATATTTTTTATTAATAATAAGTAAACCTTATTAACTATATCATGAGAATTAATATTTTTATATGATATTCAAATATGAAATTAACAAATGATAGCTATATAATATCGATGAGTATAAAGAACTTCACCGAAAAATACTTCAGAGATAAAAATGGTTGGGTCAAGGGAATTATATAAACTTTTACCTTTGTTTAATAAACACCATATATCTTCTTTCTTATCATAAGTAAAATTTAATCTCATATTAAAATAATGGCACCTTAGTAAGGTAGCCATACTTTATTTTACAATGGTTCCAGTAAGGGTCTCGAAACTAGTTGGAAATTTTAGTTATTCCATCATTAATCTTGCTATGGTAGTTTGTTTGTACGAAAGCATATTCCACCTTGGCAGTAATGGTTACTTTTGATATCATGGACTTCGCGCTGGTTGTTTAAGTTAGGTTCTTTTAAATTTTAATTATGAGTATTTCGCTCCGGTGTAGCTCAATGGTAGAGCGTCTCGCTG
>CAZVFV010000039.1:0-6124 GCA_964626625.1 uncultured Candidatus Saccharibacteria bacterium
GTTTCCCCACACCACGTTTCCAACGTGGCGCACTAGACCACTATGCGAACCCTCCATGTTTTCAGTGCTAAAATAGTATCATGGTAGATGAATCCTTTAAAGATTTTATACTAGACCAACTTCAAGATATTCCAGATGTGTGGGCGAGGAAAATGTTTGGTGGTTTTGGTCTGTATGCGGGTAAAACTTTCTTTGGCATTATTTCTGATGATGTTTTGTATTTTAAAACGAATGAAAAAAGCAGGGAATTGTATATTGAAAAGGGAATGAAGCCGTTTGCACCAAGTGAAAAGCAGGTTTTAAAAAATTATTATGAAGTACCAATAGATTTGTTGGAAAACCCTGTTGAACTTGCTCTCTTAGCGCAAACGGCGGTAGGATTAATATGAGTCTGCTGGTTTCTTAATACTAGTTACTAATTATTAACTTACTAAATATTAAAAAGATATGTACGCAATAGAAATTAATTTGGTTGCGGTGATTATTGCAACTGTTCTTGCTCAAGCTGTTGGGTTTTTGTGGTACTCACCAGTGTTGTTTGGAAAACGATGGATGTCACTTATGGGAATAAGTAATGAGAGTAAAAAGGGAATGGGAAAAATCTTTGTTATTTCAATTCTTTCGTCGCTTATTATGTCATACGTCATGGCACATTTCGTAATTCTTCTTGTGATCACAACTATTTCAAAAGCAGTCATGCTTGCGATCTGGGTTTGGGCTGGTTTTATTGCAACAGTTACTGTTCATGATTTTTTGTGGGGAAGTATAAAACCAAAAGAGCTTTATTTTCTCAATAATGGACAGCATCTAGCTTCGCTTGTTGTAATGACACTTGCTTTGTTTTATTTCCTTTAATTTTCCTAAAACTAAAAACTTAAGGTGTTAGTGTTAGACGCCGGGCGTCTAACATGTTTATTAGACACCGGGTGTCTGATAAAAAGGAACAAGTCTATTACATAGAAAAAACTAGATTCCCCTTGGTCGAACCAAGGGGAATCTAGCAAAAAACCACCCTAATATAATATTGGGGTGGTTTTTTGTTATAATAAAAGGATGAAAAAGGGACTATTTATTGTTGGAGTATTTTTTTTGATCCTACTTGTTGTGTTTAGACCTGAAGCTCCTCAGGTAAATAAAAAAACTACAGTACGAATTGGTCCGCAAACTTTTAAAGCTGAGGTTTTTGATACACCAAGCACAAGAGTTTTAGGATTATCTAGCCGAAAATCTCTCCCTCAAGATGAAATGGTACTTTTTATTTTCGAAAAAGAAGATTTGTATAGAATCTGGATGAAAGATATGAATTTTCCGATAGATATTATGTGGCTCGATAAGAATAAGCGTCTTATTCATATTGAAGAGAGTGTTTCTCCTGATACATACCCACGTGTTTTTTATCCAACCACAAAATCTTTGTACGTGATTGAGACAAATTCTAACTTTGTTTTACAACACGGTATTAAAATTCGGGATACGATAGATTTCTAAAAATAAAACTCTTAAAAAACCCTGTACAGCAAGCTTTTTTGAAAAGGTAAATTGACTTTGTGTACATTTGTTTCGCGCCTCATTTTTTAACCGTTATCCACAGGGCGCATGGGTTAAAATTTTTATAAAATAGTTAGACCTATAAATAATTATCTTAACAATCCGCTATGTCTATACACATTACAAAAGCAGATGGGTCGAAAGAAGTTTTCGATGCAGATAAAATCAATCGCTCAATTGAACGTGCGTGCAAAGGTCTTCTTGATCCAATAAGTAAAGTAACTCAAATTGCAACCGAGAGTCGTTTGACTCTTTATGATGGAATCACAACTACCGAACTCGACAAAGCAACTATAAATGCGGCGGTTCAGAATATAAAAGAAGATATTGAGTACGATAAAATCGCAACACGTCTCCTCCTCAAAACTATTTATCGTAATGTGCTCGGTGAATACAATAAAGACTCTTTTGAAGACCTTAAAAAGAAGCACAAAACAGAATTTATTGAATACGTCAAGACTGGTGTTGCACAAAATCGACTTCATAAGGATATGATTTCGAAATACAATCTTACTGCGCTTGCAGACGCCCTTCGAATCGACAGAGATGACCTTTTTACATACGCTGGGCTCGATAGTTTGATGAACAGGTACAGTATTCGTGATACAGATCAAGACTATCTTGAGACTCCTCAGTTTTTCTTTATGCGTATAGCTATGGGTTTGTCATATAACGAGAAAAATCCAACTGAATGGGCAAAGAAGTTTTATAACAAGATGTCCAAGATGGAATATGTTGCAGGAGGGTCAACTAACCTTGGTGCAGGAACGATTAAGCCAGCACTTTCAAATTGTTTTCTCTTAGAGATTCATGATGACATGGGGCATATTGCTAAGTCAGTTGCAGATGTCATGCTCCTTTCTAAGGGTTCAGGAGGACTCGGTGCATCAGTTACAAAGCTTCGAGCAGCAGGTTCTCCACTCAAGTCTAGTTTCGGAGGTGTTTCAACTGGACCAACACCATTTGCAAAAGTAATTGATACTGCAATTCGTGCTATTCAGCGTGGAGGAAAGAAAAAAGGTGCCCTTGCATTTTATATGGAAAATTGGCACTTAGATTTTCCAGAATTTCTTGAATGGAAACATAATGCAGGAGACGACTATATGCGTATGCGAACAGCGAATACAGCAGTATTTCTTTCAAATGAATTCATGAAACGAGTTGATGAAGGAGGAGATTGGTACATGTTTGATCCAGCAGAAACAGCAGATTTAAATGAGCTGTATGGAAAGGCATTTAGTAAAAAATATGCTGAATATATAGAAATGGCTGAAAAGGGAAAGATGCGAGCTTTTAAAAAAGTGCCCGCACAAGAGCAATTTAGACAGATTCTAGTTTCACTTCAAACTACCTCACATCCATGGCTTGTGTGGAAGGATACAATCAATTTACGCGCTCTTAATAACAATACAGGTACGATTCATATGTCGAACTTGTGTACAGAGATTTGTCTACCACAAGACAGAGACAATGTTGCAGTGTGTAATCTTGCATCTCTTAATCTTGCTGCTCATATTTCGAATAAAGAAATCAATTGGATGCGACTTGAAGAGTCTGTGCGACTCGCAATTCGTCAGCTTGATAACTTAATTGATATCAACAAACTTCCAATTCCTGAAGCTGAAAAATCTGATAAAGAAAATAGAGCTATTGGACTCGGGGTTATGGGTTTTGCTGACACGATTGAGCAACTTGGTATGGCATATGACTCTGAGCATGCATATGATTTTGCTGACAGGATTTTTGAATTTATTAGTTACATGGCAATTGATGAAAGTGCTGATCTTGCACAAGAAAGGGGAAGCTATACTCATTTTAAGGGTTCTGGTTGGTCAAAAGGAATGGTGCCCGTAGACACAATCGCACTACTTGAAGAAGATATGGGTAAAACTTTGACTGTTTCTAAGGAGAGTAAACATAAAGGGCTTGATTGGAATATTTTACGAGAAAAAGTTAAGAAGGGAATTCGAAATGCAACTCTTATGGCTGTTGCTCCAAATGCAAATATTGGACTAGTAGCAGGAACAACACCAGGAATTGATGCACGCTTTGCTCAGGTATTTTCTCGAAATAAAATTTCAGGAAAGTATATGGATATCAACCATAACTTAGTGAAAGACCTTAAGAATATGGGTATTTGGGATAAGGTTCGTCAGTCAATTATTGAGAATCAGGGTGATATTTCAACTATTGAGGCAATTCCAGAACATCTAAAGAATATTTACAAAACTTCATTTACTACTTCTCCATATGCATATGTTGAGGTAGCGGCTCGAGCTCAGAAGTGGGTTGATCAGGCGCTTTCAAGAAATATGTATCTTGAAACACGAGATATTGATGAAACAATGGAAATATATAAAACAGCATGGCATAAGGGTGTTAAATCAACATACTACTTGCATATGAAGCCACGACATACTGCTGAGCAAAGCACTGTTGCGGTTAATAAGGCAGCGGCGATGGGTAAACGTGGCTTTGGTGCATTAGCTACGATTGAACCAGTTGAATCTTCTGATTTAAAACAACAAAATCTGCTTTCTTCGATATTGTCGCCAGTTTCTGTGAAAGAGCCCGTAGCTGTTCTAAAACCTCAAGCGGTAGAACAAAAAGCTCCTATTGGTTTTGCGAAAATATCATCTTTGCGTGTTCCAGAACCTGTTAGAAAATTTCAGAAAAAACCTAATGTGATTATTGCTGATGACGCAACAAAAACATGTCCGGTTGACCCTGCTGAACGAGCCCAGTGTGATAGTTGTCAGTAGTATTTATAAATTTAAAAGCGTAAAACCAAAAGAATGAGTACGCAAGTTTTTTGTTCTCTAAAAAGGTTTAAAATATAAAGAACATTATTATTTTTTAACTTCTATATCTATATGCCACTTATCGGAAAACCATCACCAAATGATATGAATTTGCACCCATTGAATTATCAATGGGCATATGACCTTTATCAGCAAGCGGTACGAAATACGTGGTTTCCTCACGAAATTGCTCTCAAGGAAGACCTAGATGATTTTTCTAAGATGACTGATGATGAACGTCATGCCGTTAAGTTTTTGATGGCTTTCTTTAATCCTGCAGAACTTATTGTGAATCGTTCTATTGCACTGGGTATTTATCCATATTTAAAATCTCCAGAGTGTCATTTATATTTAGCAAAACAAATGTGGGAAGAGGCAAATCATTGTGTTGCTTTTGAATATGTTCTTGAAACATTTCCTTTTGACCGTGACACTATCTATAACATCCATCTTGAAGTTCCTTCAATGAAAGCAAAGGAAGATTATATTAACAGATATATGGGTCGCATGACTGATGAAAAACTTGATATCACAACTGCTGAGGGTAAAAAGAATTTTCTTCGAAATTTAGTTGCCACAAACTTGGTGATGGAAGGAATTTGGTTTTATAGTGGATTTATGGTGGCACTTTCTTTTAGACAAAGAAATCAGTTGCGTAATTTTGGTTCAATGATTAACTGGGTGATTCGTGATGAGAGTCTTCATTTGAAATTTGGAATTAATCTTATTCACAACATTCTTGAGGAAAATGCAGAGCTTTTGACTCATGAATTTGCCCGTGAAATAAAAGACATTATTGTAGAGGGTGTTATGCTTGAAACGGCTTATAATAAGGATCTTTTTCCTCGTGGCATACTTGGTCTTAATGCTGATTATGTGAATCAATACGTGCAATATGTTGCAGATAGGCGTCTTGAAGAACTTGGTCTTGAAAAGCACTTTAATGTGACAAATCCAGCAAAATGGATGACCACAGCAACGGACGTGTTCGAACTTGTGAACTTTTTTGAAAGTCAAAACACAAATTATGAGGTTGATGTGAGAGCTCATACAGAAAAGAAGAAATAATTTTGAAATCCACAAAAAAACACCTTAAAAAGGTGTTTTTTTGTGGATGTAATGTGAAGTGTATTTAAAAAGATGCGATATACTAGTACTTATGCGGAGCATGTACAAGATAATTGTTCTCTGGTTACTTTTTATTTTTCCTGTTTTTCTATATGCAGGAAACATTGATGCAACAAATAAATACGCTCGTTTTTTTGATGGAAATGATGTAATAAATTTTAATCCTTCAAATGGAAATGTAACAGTGAGTGCAACCTCTGTTACAGGTTATGCTTGGGGAGAAAATGGTAGTTGGATTAATTTAGCACCAACACTTGGTGGAGTTTCGAATGATGGAGCAGGTATTTTGTCAGGTTATGCTTGGGGAGAAAATGTTGGTTGGATTAATTTCAAACCAACAAATGGAGGAGTGACTATTGACTGTAATGGAGATTTTTCTGGATATGCATGGAGTGAAAGAAGAGGTTGGATTGTATTCAATTGTTCAACAGATAGTTCCTGTTCTGTTTTAGATCATAAAGTGAGTACAACATGGGATGGTGGAACATGTCCGGTACCTCCTCCAGGCGGAGGTGGAGGCGGAGGTGGACCTCCGGGTGGAGGAAATCCTCAGCCTGCCTGTTCTGATAATATAGATAATGATTTAGATGGCCTTGTTGACAGGTTTGATCATGCTTGCCACACAGATGGAGATCCAACAAATACTA
>CAZVFV010000040.1:0-5900 GCA_964626625.1 uncultured Candidatus Saccharibacteria bacterium
ACGATTGCTTCGTGTGGAGAAAAAGATTCTTCCTGAGGTACAGAGCGAAAGAAGGAAGGAAATCCTTCAACTTCTTCGCGATAAGTCCGGCGGAAAACATATCAAGAGCCTCAAGGAGAAGCGGAAGCGTGAGCGTAGGCTGAGATAATAATTCTGTCATTTAGTATACAAAGCGGCTCACCTCAGTGAGCCGCTCTTTTTTGTAAATCAAAAACCCGCCTTGTGGGCGGGGTCTTGAGTAAGTAGGAAAATTAAAACTTAAGCCATTCCTCCAGGCATACCATCTTGAGATGGGTTTGAAGGGAAATCAGAACTTATTGATGTTGAAGCACTTTTACCACCCCTTACTCCTGCAAGAAGTATTAGTATACCAAGTACAAGATAAAGCCAGTTATCAGCAGGGTTTACTATTAAGAAACCAAGTACAGTTCCTGTATTTGATAGAAAACCAAGTACAGCAACTAATAAATAAACTACTCCGAAAAGTTTTAGTACTCCAGCCGCCGCTCCTCCTGCAAGCAAGAATACAATACCAGTTACGATATGAATGATATTGTGAATTGTATCTATATGGAACAATGCTCCTTCTCCTCCAAATACTGGGTTACTAATAAAACCTAGTAGTCCAATAAGAATAAATACGATACCAAATATAATCGCTGCTTTTTTTGCCATAATATATTTTTTAATTGTATTAATAAATTCGAAAATGTTTGATTAAGTAATCAATAGTTTAAGTATATATTTTTTAGTTGTACAAACATCTTTTGTGTGTGGATAGACTGCTGGTATTTAGAGGGTTAGTATTTCAGACAAAAAAATAACCCGCGCTACTGCAGAACTGCAGCAACGCGGGCTTCCGGGGGCTAGGTAAGAACAAACTAATACAAGTAAACTTTATACAATATAAATAATCTTGTCAATATTGTTTATAAATAAACAATAAAAGTTATTTTTAGTCAAATTTAGTATATATTACTCTTTTGGGTTGTGGTTTTCTGGTATACTATTTCTATGGAAAATAAAACTTTATTTTCATCTCAACTTTTATGGAAACCTGAAAGAGTAAAAATGTCTGACTATTCAGCCATTTCACATTTTATTCTCGGAGGTATGGGAGGTTCTCACTTGGGAGCTGGTGTGCTCAAGATGTTAAAGCCAGGTCTCAATCTATATGTTCATCGAAACTACGGACTCCCTCCATTTACAGATGATTTTCTTGCTCAAGGAGTTTGTATTGCAAGTTCATACTCTGGCAATACAGAAGAGGTCTTGAGTTTTTATGATGAAGCACGGGATAAGGGTTTGAAAATTGTTGTAGTTACTTCTGGAGGAGAATTATTAAAACGAGCAGAGAAAAATGGAAGCGACCTCATTGTTTTGCCGACAGGCTTTCAGCCACGTGATGCATTAGGTTTTTTTGTACGAGCTCTTTCGATGGTTGTTGGTAATGAAGATATTAATAAAGTTCTTGATGTAGAGGATTCTGTACAAGAAATTTCACAAGAGCTTATTGAAGGTGTAGTAAGTCATGTTTCTGGTTTTGTGCCAGTTGTATATAGCTCACTTTCGAATTTGCCACTAGCTTATATGTGGAAGATTAAGTTTAATGAGACCTCAAAAAATCCTGCTTTTTATAATGTGTTACCTGAACTTAATCATAATGAAATGGAGGGTTTTGATTTTTCAGAAAAAACAGCTGGATTTTCTAAACAGTTTAAATTTATATTTCTTACAGATCCACTCGATGATTCTCGAATCATAAGACGAATGAATGTATTGAAGGAGGTTTACGAGTCTAAGGGTTTACTCGTAAAAGAGGTTCTTCTTCCAGCGAGTTCAACACTCGAAAAAATAAGTTTTGGAATTACATTAGCTCACCTTGTTTCTCACAAACTTGCAGAATATAACGGATCTCCAGCAGATGAAGTTCCTCTTATTGAAAATTTTAAAAAGAAGTTGTAATACGTTATGGCAACACATTTGTTATTTGATATAGGTGGTACCAAAATACGTCTAGCGCCATGCAAAGATGGTGTTATTGGGGATATTGTTACAATTAAAAATCCAGGTAGCTACACAGACGCACTTCAAGAAATTAGCCAAGCTCTCAAAGACTTCTCCTTAGAAGAGGGTTTTTCGGGTGGTGCAGGAGGTGTGGCAGGATTACTTAATAAAGAAAAATCTAAACTTTTTCATGCTCCACATCTTGTGGGTTGGGTAGGAAAAGATCTTAAGTTAGATTTAGAGAAAATTACCGGAGGCTCTGTATTTCTGGAGAATGACTCAGCAATTGTAGGTCTAGGTGAAGCGCATTTTGGTGCGGGTAAAGATTTTGATATTGTAATGTATATGACTGTAAGTACAGGGGTTGGGGGTTCACGGATTGTTGGTGGAAAAATTGACGCATCTCTTTCTGGTTTTGAACCCGGTCATCAGATTATTGATTTTTCAGGCGCGGTTGAACCACGATTTAATGTGACGGGAACACTTGAGAATTTTATTTCTGGGTCAGCTGTTTCTTCTCAACTTGGTAAGTCAGTTGTTTTTGTTCCTTCACAAGATCCATTATGGGACGATTTGGCTGAGAAGACTGCATATGGTATTTATAATTCAATTTTGCACTGGTCGCCACATGTTGTTGTTTTGGGAGGTTCAATGATTACAGGTAGTCCGGCTATCCCTTTAGATGCTATTTCTGCATATCTTCGAGAAATTAATCAAATCTATCCTGAGCTTCCTCTTATAAAAAAAGCTACACTTAAAGATGTTGGAGGAATTCATGGGGCTTCGATTTATTTGAAACAACACCTGAGTTAAGTTATTCTTAAGAGGTTCTTGTTTTAGTTTTTTATCTTTAATCTTTTAACTCATTTATATGTCAATTAAATCTTTTCTTTTAAAAAAACTTTTAAAATCAAAAATGAAAGGTGTTCCAGAAGCTGAGCAGGAAAAAATGATTACTCTTATTGAAAAGAATCCAGAGCTTTTTCAGAAAATCGGTGTTGAGGTTCAGGCGAAGATAAAAGAAGGTAAAGATCAGACAACTGCTTCAATGGAAGTAATGCAAAAATATCAAAATGAATTAAAGGCTGCGATGGGGCAATAATATATTTATGAATCAAAAGAAAATTTTTATTTTAGTTGGGCATCCCCTAAAAGATAGTACGTGCGGGCGACTTGCAGGTAGTTACGCAAGTGGGGCAGAAGAATCTAAGCATGAAGTGCGAACCATGTTTATTGGAGATATGCATTTTGACCCTCTGCTCCGTAAGGCGTACAGAGAAATTCAAGAACTTGAACCTGATTTAAAACAATTTCAAGAAAATGTGAGGTGGGCTGATCATGTTGTGATTTTGTATCCAATGTGGTGGTCAGCCATGCCCGCAATTCTTAAGGGTCTTTTCGATAGAGTCTGGCTTCCGGGTTTTGCTTTTCATTTTCATAAACATGGTATTGGTTGGCATAAATTACTAAAGGGAAAAAGTGCAAGGGTAATTATAACGATGGATTCATGGCCTATGGCATCTAGGTTTTTGTTTGGTGATACTACGAATGAAATTGGTCGTGGTATTTTGTGGTTTTCTGGAATTCATCCTGTGCGTATTAAAAAGTTCGGTCCAGTTAAAGATGCTTCAGAGAATAAAAAACGAGCATGGGAAGATAGGGTGCATAGGTGGGGAACTAAAGCCAAATAGACTTGATTTTTTTGATGTTTCATGATACGGTTTTTCTGGAAATGTTCTTACTGTGAGAACATGTTTTTTATCTCATAAGCATCACGAAAGGAGGTGACATCATGAATGATGCAAGTAAAAAATCGAAGCGAAGGAAGGCGAGACCTCTCCCTTCTCATCTGCTGGCGGAATGTCAGCAGAGAGAGAAAGATCGAATCAAGGAGGAACAGAGGTCAAAGTTTCGACGTATAGTTTTCGACGAAAGACATCTCTTTCAAGAACCTCGGTATCCTGATGATGCCGATATCGAGTCTATGCGACGGATCGATGACCATAAGAGAGAGAGTCTGCAGGAAGCGCTTAGATGGCTTAACTTGGAAGGTGAACGTCTAGGTCTCTCTACTGCGGAAAGAAGCGTCGCAATGAGAGAAGTTTTAGGTTCTGCTTCTTGTAGTACGGGTTTTGGAGGTGCTGAATGATCAGGGCGATGTTTCTCACATCTTGTTCCTAAATGCCGGCATACATATTCTTGTATGACGGCATTTAATTTTTCTTTCGACGCAACTTTTTTCCCAAGTATTGTCTTTACCCCTACACCTTTCGAAGTATAGTTTTTGCAAACCCCTGCTCCGACTTAGCGTCGAAGCAAAGTCAAAACGCGCGAAGTGTAATTCCTCGAAAGGTGTAGGGGTTTACTTTATACTCTTTTATCTTTAATCTCTATACATGAGTTTATCAATCGGAATTGTAGGTCTCCCAAATGTCGGTAAATCGACGCTTTTTAATGCACTTACAAAAAAGAGTGTACTTGCCGCTAATTATCCTTTTGCAACAATTGACCCTTCAGTTGGTGTGGTGATAGTTCCCGACGAAAGACTCTATACACTTTCTTCATTTTCAAAAAGTAAAAAAACAGTTCCTGCTGCTGTTGAATTTGTGGATATCGCAGGATTAGTAAAAGGTGCTTCAGAAGGTGAAGGTTTAGGTAATCAATTTTTAACAAATATTCGTGATACAGACGCTATTGCAGAAGTGGTTCGTATTTTTGAAGATGATAATATTATTCATGTCGACGGTAAAATAAACCCTCTTGGAGATATTGAAGTTATTAATCTTGAATTGATTTTTGCTGATCTTCAGACAGTAACTAAACGAAAATCAAATCTTTCGAGTGATATTAAGCGTGGTAAAAAAGAAGCGATACTTGAAATGGATGTACTTGTTCGTATTGAAACTACACTTCTTGCGGGAAAACTTGCTTCAACTGTTTCTCTCAAAGATGAAGAAGTGGTTATTGTGAAAAGTCTCCATCTTCTTACAACAAAAAAAATTCTCTATGTTTTAAATAAAAAATCTGGTGGAAAAAATCTTGATGAAATAAAAGACGCACGTTTTGAGGATCTTTTGAAGTTTATGAAAGATACAGGATCACAATACGTAATTGTTGATGCAAAGATTGAAGAAGATCTAAAAGAGATGGTGGGTGATGAGCGAAGTATGTTCCGAAAGGAATTAGGAGGTACTTCTGACGACGGCATTAACGATCTTATCCGAGCAGGCTACGACATGCTTGGACTTATGACATATTTTACAACTGGCGAAGATGAGACTCGTGCGTGGACAATAAAAAAAGATTCAACTGCTCCAATTGCAGGTACTGCAATTCATACTGACTTTAAAGATAAATTTATTCGAGCTGAGGTAGTTGCTTACGATAAGCTTTTAGAGGCTGGCTCATATGCTACTGCACGAGAAAAAGGCTGGGTAAGAACGGAAGGGAAGGAGTACATTGTTCAAGACGGGGACATAATTGAGTTTAGAATTTAGGCAAAAAAATAGCCCCATCTAGAAGTGTTCCCGATAAACGGGGGTACTAAATGGGGGCTGCGAACGACGCTCTTCGGTTGAGCTCGCAACAAGTGCATTCCTGCACCTCCATCCCCATTATATATAGATTGAAATTCTTAAAAAGAGAATATGTTTATGCGATAGAATCAAAAATTCAGTAAAATTTATGCTATTATTGATCTAGAAAGGAAGTGTTTTATGGCACCGGATATTCTAGGCACAAACCCGCATGGGCGAATCAGGAATCTTCAGCAAGAGATTATTAACTGCAGATATGAACTCTCATGTATTGCTCAAGGTATGCGACGAAGACTTGGGGTTAAGCAGCTCAATGAAATTATCCTTATGAATAGGTCTAAGATCAAACAGATCAGG
>CAZVFV010000041.1:0-5813 GCA_964626625.1 uncultured Candidatus Saccharibacteria bacterium
CGGGGTTTTATCTTTTATTTTTTATCCTTCTTTATTCCGTTACGATAACAACACCCTGATGACCGGCGTCATTTATATTTTTATAACTCCACGCACCAACCTTTGTAAAGGGGATAATAAATGACTCACCTCTTTTAAGAGATCGTGAACCAGAAAAGCCAGCGAAAAACTCTGCTGTGCCTTCAGGGTGAGTTGAAGCAACCCAGAGCGCCCTATCCCCCCTCTCATTTACAAAACGGACTGAATCACCAAGCTTAACTTCAGCAATAAAAGGATTAAAACCTTTTGAAGTGTAAGTTACCACAACAACCCCTTTTTCAGGAACACTTGTTGTAGCAGATGATGAAGTTTGTATTGTTTTTATAGGAGAAGTAGTAACTGGTTTTTGAGTAGTTTCGGTTTTTTCCTCAACTTGAACTCGAGAAGTCTCAGTCACTTCTGTTTTTTCCAGATCTCCACGAGTATTTATGTACCACAATCCAAAAAGTGTAACGACCAATATAATAAGGAGTAAAATGTATTTTTTGTTCATAATAATGAGTGAATTTAATTTACAATTTTATTATATGTCCACATAGTATCACGTTTTGACAAAAAACAACTCTTACTGTATATATTATGCAACTATCCGTGAAATGTAAGTAACGGATTATATACAACGAAAGGAGTCATTTATGCTAGTTCTTTCAAGACATCTGGGGGAGATAATAATGATCGGAGATGACATCGAGATCACAATCGTGGACATCAAGGGCGACAAGGTTCGCATCGGCATCAAGGCTCCTTGCGATGTACCAGTACACCGCAAGGAGGTCTACGCTGCAATCAAAGAGGAGGGCACAACAAAAAAATTATAACATTCGAAACCTCGGACATACAATGTCCCCGACACCGGTCGGGGATTTTTTTTACTCACCAAAGGAAGGTCGAACCTTCCTAGACAATTTTATTGTAGGATTCCCCTTCTCCTGCTAAAGAAGATTTTTCATCTGTTTGTTTTAAAAAAGCCACATACACTCGTCGATATAAAAGACCTGTTACTGCTACCACAAAGAAGGCGTACCAGATTGGGCGCAGTGGACTTTCAGCATACGCAATATCAGAACCTATCTTTAGACTGTGTGAAAATATCATAAAAAATACTATGTAGTTTATCCAATGTACCCACCATATTTTTTCAAGTTTAGTCCATTTCAAAAGAACAGTCAGCACAGCAGTGACAACCGTTACGAATATTAAAATAAGAGCAATAGGACCAAAATAGATAAATGGTTTTTCATAGAGAGCGTCAAACTCAGGAATAGAGAGATTTGAAAATGACATGTATACATGAATAAGAATCCAATGTGTCACAGCAAATACGAGAACAAATATCCCTTGCCATGCATGAAAAAGATAAAACCTGTCTCCGTAAATTTTTTCCCACAATCTCATAAAGGGACCCGTAATGATCTGATACGACAAGAGCGTAAAAGCAGTTAAGCCTGCAAGCTTGAAGAGGTTATAAAAAAGAACCTGCTTATCACTTGAGTTAAATGTTTCCGCTATTCCACCATTATTTCCTATGGAAACAGAAAGTATGTAACCTAAAAGAACCACACCTGCGAGAGGAAAGAAAATTTGAAGTAATCGTTTCATGTCATAAATATACCACCATGTATTGTTTTAATAAAAGTAGTATAATATATTTTCCTGAGAAGGTATTCTCAGCAATTACAAATACTATGATAGAAGAAGTAAAATGTGAATGTGGTAATAACTGTGCAACATGTGATGGTTGTAAAAATGCATCATGTGCATGTAGTTGCGAAAAATAAATTTCGCTCTCTATAAAACGCCCCTTAAAGGGGCGTTTTATAGTGATTACGGAGAACACCTCAAAGCTTTACTTTAAGGCTCGATCCGCACATGTAAGAGGTATCGGCGGAGCCGATACCTCTTAAACAGGTTTTTCCTTTTTACCTCGCCTAATACCTCGTCTACTGAAAGTAAGGATAGGACGAGGCAAAACTTTATATTTAAATATCATTTGAACATAAAAAACATTTACTTTATAAGACCAAGCGTGTTATAGTATCTTGCAATTAAAGAAATTCATCTTGAGTACCTACGTAAGAACTAACGAAAAAATAAGATCTCCAGAACTACGTGTTATTGGACCTGCCGGAGAAAATTTTGGTTTACTTAAACTTGCCGATGCTCTTGCTAAAGCAAAAGAGCTCGAACTCGATCTTATTGAAATCTCCCCTTCTGCCAAACCTCCTGTAGCAAAAATAATGGATTATGGTAAGTATCAATACCTCGAAAGTAAAAAACAGAAGGCTGCTAAAGCAAAAGCTCATATAATTGAAACTAAAAGTATTCAAGTAAAGGTTGGAACAAGTGAACATGATCTCGCTCTTAAGGCAAAAAATGTAAGTAAGTGGCTTGAAGAAGGACACCGAGTAAAAATTAACCTCTTCTTAGCAGGTAGATCAAAATACCTTGAAAGTACCTTCCTCAGAGAAAGACTTGAGAGAATATTTAAACTCATATCAGTATCTCACAAAATAGCTGAGGCTCCTCAAAAGAGTCCCAAAGGTCTTACCTGTGTTATTGAGAGGGATAAAACGGCCCAAATAAAGGCAGAAGCAGAGGTAAACACACAAAAACCAGACCCGAAACCTGAACCGGCAAAATAGCCTCTTTTAGCCTAAATAAGTGGACAAATTTTACTTAATAGAGTATTATTCTTTCCTACACGAAAAAAAGATGAAAACTAATAAATCTTACACAAAACGACTTAGAGTAACAAAAAATGGCAAGGTCCTTTCACGAAAGGCTGGCCAAAACCACTTTAATGCCCGAGAAGATCGTCGAACACAAATTTCTACAAAAAAGAAAATGTTACCTGCAACATTTAGTAATAAACTCAAGAGCCGTTACAAGCTTTTTCCATAATACACAACCATGACAAGAGTAAAGAAAGGCGTTAACGCCCTCAAGTATCGAAGAAATATTCTAAAGTTAGTAAAAGGATATCGTTTTGCTCGATCAAAGAAAGAGAAAGCTGCTCAAGAAGCAGTCTTCCATGCAGGAAGTTATGCTTTTGCACACCGCCGAGACAAAAAGAACGACTTCCGAAAACTTTGGAATGTTCGAATCAATGCAGAACTCGGAGAAATTCCTTACTCAAAATTTATCGGCGCTTTAAAGAAAAGTAAGATAGGTATCGACAGAAAAATACTTTCAACACTTGCTCAAGAAAAACCAGAAACATTTAAGAAGATTGTAGAGAAAGCAAACGCATAAAAAAATCCCCTCTCGGGGATTTTTTTATGCGTAGACACGTCTTCTTATCTTAAAATTCTAATTCGTAAGAGTCTTTGTTTTCCGGCACCACTGTCTCCACCCCAACATAGTCACGGAGTCGCTGCGACAAAAAAAGTGCTGATTTTGGTTCGCCGAGTACGAGGAAAACTTTCTTCAATTTATTACTCCTGCCCGCCATTTGCTTCGCATCAGACGATGGCAGGCGGGTTGCATTTTCAACAAATTCAACTAAATGATCAGAGTCTTTATGAGATGAATATCCACCAATCTTACGAATTTCTGCCTGTACCTTCACCTGCTGTCCATTAATAGTAACCTCCTTAGTTCCTTCAGATAATTCCCTGCCCATAGTACCAACAGCCTGATATCCAATAAGAAGAATAATGTTTTTAGGATCAGGCAAGTAACGCGCCTCATGATTTACCACACGACCTCCTGCAGACATGCCGGAGCCAGCAATAATTATTTTAGGGTTTGGTGCTTTTTGGATAATTCCTGAGTCTCTCGCTTGAGGGGTAAATTTTAATTTAGGAAAATTAAATATCTTATCTCCTCCCTTAATATCATCTTTTACATCCTGATTATAATGCTCAGAAGTTTCTTTATATATTTCAGTTATTCGTATTGCCAAAGGAGAATCAAGAAAAACAGGAATTGAAGGAATTTCCTTATTCTCAATCATTTCATTTAATTCATAGAGAATCACCTGAGTTCTCTCAAGGGAAAAAGCTGGAATAACAAGCGTTCCATTACTTTTAACAATATCGAGAAAGGCTTGTTTAAGCTTACTTCTTCTCTCCTCTTTTGATTCATGATTACGATCTCCATAAACACTTTCCATAACAAGATAATCTACCCCGGCCACATCTTCTGTATCTCGAAGTAAAAGTGAAGGTGAATTTCCTAAGTCTCCCGTAAAAGCTATTTTTGAATCTCCATAAGAGATTTCAACAATTGCAGAACCTAAAATATGTCCTGCATCCTTAAGGTACACAGAAAAACCTCCTCCGATGTCTTTATGGGTATGATATGGAATTGTTTTCCATAAAGAAAAAGCTTTCTCAACGTCCTGTCCTGTATACATTGGTTCGGTGCCATTATCTCTCGAATCAAAACCCATAATCTTGAGAGCATCTGCGAGCATAAGTTCTGCAAGGTCTCGCGTAGTTTTTGTTGAATAAATTACTCCAGTAAAACCATCTTTGACTAGTTTTCCAATCCTACCAACATGATCCATGTGAGCATGAGTTATAACAAGCACCTGCTTTGAAGCTGGATCATATGGAAATGCTCCAGTATTAAATGTGCCTGAATCTGGAACACCCTGAAGTAAACCGCAGTCCACGAGCACATGATACGTATCTGTTGCGAGTTCAAAATTTGCTCCTGTAACAGTACCTCCTCCGCTCCAAAATGAAAGTTTTAATGTATTACTCATATTTTATAGTGTTATCTGTCAATACAACCTCTGTTTTTTTAAGCATCCTCCATCCATACAAGCCCGCGAGCACTCCTCCAATTAAATCCATAATTATGTCCAAATATGTGTCTGACCAATACCCCTTCTTATTTGCAACAGTAATACCATTTACATATTCAAAAACCTCCCAAGAAATTCCAATGAACACAACTGCGCACAAAACAAAAAACATTGTCTGCCTTTTGTTTAATTTCCAATCTTCTAAAAGATAATTTCCAAGCCATAACACAGCAAGACCAACCCACAGACCACCTAAAAAATGTGTGAGAATATCAAACCAAAAAAACTTCCAGTACCAAAAATAATTCATCCCTGTAATATGCAAAAACGCAATCAGAACAAGAACTCCAAACATTTCTTTAAATAATGGTTTTCGTAACATTAGACCTAATGATATCGTTCTCGGCATAAAAAACAAAACGCTTCGCCGAAGCGAAGCGTTTGAGACAATTTTGTAGTTATCCTAGCATAATGCCAGGTGGGTATTCTCAGTAAGAGAACGTTGGAATATCTTGCGATGCTCCTTGGCTCTCAAACAATATTGAATTCCCTGATGATGGGTTAACTTGGAATAACTACGAACTGTCTTCCTCTATTATACTCCTCTTTTTATACTTTCAAGAGAATAAATATAGTGTGAAACATCCTATGAAAAAGTAAAGAATCATCTCCGTTCTATGGCTTTACCTCTCGGTAAATAAATCACTTAGAGACAAGTCCTTCTAAGTTTATTGCGATTAGGGAGAATACTCCGAAGCTCTGCTTCGGAGTTCGATCCGTACATACAAAAAGAGTCGGCGAAGCCGATACATATTCAACAAAGTTTTCCCTGTTGCTTCGCCTCATATCTCGTCTATTGTAGTGAAGATAGGACGAGGCAAAACTTTATTCCAAAATACCATCTAAATTAACATCATAAAGTATTTGTTCTTGAATAAGACGATACTCAATAATTTCATTTTTTGAAAACCAATGTGGAATTTCTTTTTCTGCTTCAATGACATTTCCAGAGGCATGCACC
>CAZVFV010000042.1:0-5437 GCA_964626625.1 uncultured Candidatus Saccharibacteria bacterium
GCACAAAGAATTAAATATTTGCTGTTATAATGTTCTACGCTATAATGCATTGCATTACATTGCGGGTATGGTTTAGTGGTAGAACACGTCCTTGCCAAGGATGAGATTCGGGTTCGATTCCCGGTACCCGCACCAAATTAAAAAATCCCTGATATAACATCGGGGATTTTTTAATTTAAGTGGTAGAATTTAATAGGGATGGTTGTAATAAGGAAACACTTATTTCTTTAGAGTAAAAGAGTCATGAATGGTTTTTTATAATCAGATAATCCCCCGCCCGCACAAGAAAAGTCCTTTATACCCTGCTGTCCATAATATATGGCTAAAAATAGAACTATCTGTGGATAACTCTGTGGATACTGTGTATTAAAGACATGTAGACAGGTCGTTAGTTTAAGTCTTTTAAGCCTATTAAAACGGCTTAAAATATAGGTTTTTATAGTAAAAAAGGACTTTTAATTGTCTTTTTAATAAAGAGGTATTATATGTTTCACGTGAAACATATATCAGTGTTACATGATAAACATATGCCAACAGAGAAAAGAAAAATAGGAAACCTAGGAGAAGAAATCGCTTGTAGATTTCTTCTAAAGAAAGGTTTTGGTGTTGTGAATAGGAATTATTTAAAAAAATGGGGAGAGATTGATATTGTTGCAAAGAAGGGTAGTAAACTTCATTTTGTTGAAGTAAAGACAGTTACTGCAGTTTCAGGAAGTCCTTTTAGACCTGAGGATAATGTCCATGAACAAAAACTTAAGCGTATGGCACGAACTGTTGAAACATATATTTTTGAGAAAAAAGTAGCAGGGGAGTTTCAGTGTGATTTGATTACTGTGGAGCTTGATTTTAATACAAAAAAAGCAAAGGTTAAATTATTGGAATCTATTATGTAATACACTTGGAAGTTATTCATGATGTGGTAGTATGGCATATGTTGCAAAACGGGATGTAATATAACGGTAGTATTCACGCTTTGGGAGCGTGTAGTCCGAGTTCGAATCTCGGCATCCCGACAAGTTGTAAAAACAGTGATAAAAATTCGTCTTAAACAAAAGCTTTTGTAAGGTGATGTGGCGAGACGGCTCAATCTCTACCGCTCTTATGTCATCGGTATTGAGCGCGGAGTCCGTAATTTGTCTCTTAAGGTTATTCAAAAAATTGCGAAAGCCTTTGAGGTAACGATAAACGATTTACTCAAATAATTTACATGGAGATACTAAAGAGCACAAAAAAAAGAACAGTTGGATGGAATTTATCGCGTCGCTATGAAGGCGTAGCTAGAGCCATACAAGAAATAAAAGCCATTATCGAAACTGATCCAGATTCAAGCTCTGAAGTTTTAATTTCTCGTGTTAATCCTATAGCTACAGAGAATCAACTAACTGAAGCACAGATAAAGTTTATTAGAGAAGCCGTCGGAGAATATGAAGAGAAACACAGAGCTATTAAAAAATATCGGGATATGTATCCTGATGATAATGAATTATTCAAAATGTGTTTTGGTAGAGAGCCACACGGCAGAGTAACTATTGTTGAGGGACCGCTGACATTACATTTTCGATGTTTTAATGTAGATGATTATGTTTTGGCGGGTAGAGGCGAGGACGAAGATAAGATAAAGCCCGAGGATAGGGCGTGGCTAGAAAAAACAGCGGCTCTTGCTGTAACTGAAACTAGATTAAAAGATTTGGGAAGAGGAACTGTATCTATCGAAAATGTAACTTGGAATATGGAAGTTTCTAAACCAAAAGGCCGAGAAGAAACCGCTGAAGAATTGGAAAAACGAGCCAAAGAATATGGCGAGAGATCTCGCTTGCATGAAGAACAGCACCAATTTAATAGATTATTCAAACCCATAGATACCCAAAAATCAAACGAAGAATTAATTTCTGATTTCAAAAATAGGAAAGATTACTCTCAGGAATCTGTCCGCCACTTAATTCGCAACTTGGTTAAATCGGAAAGAGTATTTATTGAAGAAAAATTGTGGGATGAAGTGTTGGCGCTGTATCGAGGTGGGCGTAAAAGAGCAGAGGATGTTTACAAAAATCTCCAGGGTGAAGTTTACGATTACCGAGAAAGACACAAGGTAAGAATTTCTAAAGTTTCGGAGTGGGTCCAAAAACATTTATCCGAAATTTCAGAAATAACTGTCGAAACTAAATATATTGAAAAGGAGATTGATAACGTATTTGGATCTGAATATGAAGCAGATTTACAAAAATGGCTAAGTGCTATTACGGTTTTAGAAAATAAGGGTTATTCTAGTGATGAGGTAATAGCTTTTCTGTTCCAAGAACCCATCCATAATTGGCCTAAATTAGCAGATAGAGTTTCCGCAAAACAGATTGGGATTGTTTTGTAATCCTGGTGGCAGTTCAAGCGAGGGCGTGGCGGAGGGGTGTGCGGGTTTAATGAAACCAATAACTGTATTAAAAAAGGGAAGTGTCTAGATTAAAGCTGAAAATAAGTATGTTGACAGTTCTTATATATTGTGCTATTTCTTATAAAGAATAGGATTACTATACACAACAAACCTTTTTATAGGAGTGATGATATGGAACCAGAACTTTTGGAACAGTTTGCTAAAAATCTTCAACAGAAGTTTGAGACCATGGCATGTACCGGATGGGTGTATCAAGCAGGTCATAAGATGATAATTGATCTCCTTAAAAATCTTCAGGAAAACGTTCGTGTATGTGCTTATGAGATCGATCTCCAAACGAGCGAGTTCTATCATTCTCTGCTTCGGTGTCTCTTGAGAACGATCGATTCTATGAAGAAGTTTGATAATACAACGAAAGCGCTTCTTCCTGGTGATCGTGATCTTGCTGTCGTTAAACTTCTCAAAAGTAACGGTATTACCGTAACACTCAAAGAATGTTCAATGATGGGTTTCGTTACTAAGGAAGATTATCGCAGAGCGCTCCAAATTATTTTGCTTGAACGAGTATCTTTGAGTGCTTGGCGAAAGTTCGAAAATACTCTCAATGGAGAGTGTGTTTGCACCCAAGAGGAATTTGACTTGGCGCGGCGCACTTATCCTTTTACTCCGTAGAAATCAAAACCCCATAAGAAAACCTTGCTACTTGTGGGGTTTTCTTGTTTTAAGTAAACTTTGAGTAAGGAAGTTAATTTTTATTTTTTGTTATGTCTAAAAAGTTTCAACGTACAATTGAAGATTTTACCTGTGAAAACTGCAGTTTTTTTGTGAAAGGTAATGGGTACACAAACCACTGTCCAAAATGTTTTTGGAGTAAACATGTTGATGTAAACCCAGGTGATAGGGAAGAGGGGTGTGCGGGTTTAATGAAACCAATAACTGTATTAAAAAAGGGAAGTGATCATGTTGTAAATCAGCAGTGCCAGAAGTGTGGTTTTGAAAGAAAAAACAAAGTGTTACCAGAAGATGACTTTGATGCGTTGGTGGAGGTTTTAAAATAAAAGTGTTAGACGCCGGGCGTCTAACACTTTTATTTTAGTTGATCCAGTAAGGTTTTTCTGAGTAGGGGAATTTGTGAAGATTCAAATGATTGTTGTTTTTCTATACTTGCTTCACGTAAGGTTTGTTCAAGTCCCAGTCCTGTTTCTTCTCGCAAGCTCCGGTCTATGTGAGAGGTGCTTATGGCTCGTAGATCTCTGTCTGAAGTTTGTTTTGATTCTGTGGCAGTAACAATAAGGCCAGAAAGTAAGACGTTTTTATTCACCACAGCTCCACCAGAGGATCCTTTTTGTGAAAGAACTGTTCCACCTATAGAAAATAAATCCACAGTTTGTTCTTTAAAGGTAAATACCTCTGTTACTTGTGCGATAGAGGAAACCATATAGAGGTTTCTTGAAATAGAAATACCTCCTAAAAATTCAGCGGGATAACTCGCAAGAAGCATATAGTCATTGAGAGAGGTTTTTTCAAGAGATGTTTTTATAAAAGATGTTTCGATAGGGAAGTCATCTTTTGGAATACGTTCTGTGACAATAAGAAGTGCATAATCATTTTCTCCGGTACCCATTGGGTTTGTTTGGTTAATTTGTGATGCATTTTCTGTAAGCCACGTACTCGATATGTAGAGTAGTTTTGCTTTATATGTTGGGTAAGATGGATTTCCTGTTCTGATGACGCAATTAATGTATTCAGGTAATAAAAAATACTGACCTACGTGAGCGTTGGTGAGAATTATTCCTTTTGAATCTATAAACACACCACTTCCGCTTAGAGGGTGAAGGGTATCGGTTTTTGTGGTGCAAAAAATATTTACTAAAGCGAGGCGAGTTTGTTTATTTATAGAATCAAAATTGATAACTTCTATTTGTGGTTTTTCTGGCTCAGGAATAATAATGGCCGGTGGGGGAGTTGTGGTTTGGGTTTGTTTGATTGGAGCTTCGGGCACTTCTTTGGAAGTTTTTTCTTTTATTTTTGGGAGCACTCCTGTTTTTTGTTGGGTGGGGGTGCTTACTGTTCTTATATTTTCTTGGGGAATGTATAAAGGGATTATTTTTTTTTGAAACTCTTGAATTGCCACAAAAGTACTCATGAAAACAAATATTCCGAGAGTTATTTTGAAAAGAGTATGCATGGAAATTTAAGTATATAACATTACGGTAACACTTGGATTGATAGAATTTTATGTTAATATAGCCTTTATCGCGGGATTAGTTTAATGGTAGAACTGCAGTTTTCCAAACTGTTAGCGGGAGTTCGATTCCCCCATCCCGCACATGATATACACAATAACCCATGCGAATGCATGGGTTTTGTTGTAGATCACTGTGGTGGGGGAATCGAAAGACGGAGGTCGCGAAGCCGGTGCGTAGCAACCGTGGCCGAGTCCGGGTGAGAAGCGAATATCTTTCCGTTTCGCAAGACCTTGTGAGCTGTTTTGTGAGCGAAGCGAAACAAAAGAGCCAAGATGTACTGCTCCGGTATGGAGATGTCCGTAAAGATATTCGGGCATGCGGAGTGCAAATGCAATGCGGACGAATTTTTACCAAAACTATTTTTTGGGGTGAGCTTGTGTGGGACACAAGTGCAAAACCTTGAGCGTTCTGTAATCAGAATGCGAAAGGTGTACAGCTTCTGTAGGAAGAGGATTTGGTAAAATCTCGACTCTGATTTCCCGCCCGCAGAAAGGGGTCTGGAGAGTGAATGCGGGAGGTTTTTTTTAAAAAGTTTCGCGCAACTATAATTATCTAAAAAATGATTTTTGACTACTCACAGTTTTGTTACAAATGTCTTGATAATTTGACGGAATATTTTTACAGAGCTTTTCTCCGGAAATATATGAACCTTCTTGATTCATATACATACTGACGACTCCCACTACGCATGTTTCTTGATTTATAAATGACCCTGCTTGTCCACATAAAGCAAAAACATCATCGGTGTTGTTCATATTACGCTTTATGGCTTCTGAACCAATACCGTGTATACAACTACTTT
>CAZVFV010000043.1:0-5175 GCA_964626625.1 uncultured Candidatus Saccharibacteria bacterium
AAAACAGTACAATAATCTTCATGGAACTCTCTTCCTTTATTTCAGACGAATTTCGCCTCAATGACTTCCAGAAAAAAGGCCTTAAAAAACTTCGCTTACATACTATCGAGGATCTTTTGTATTACTTCCCTGTTCGATACGGAGAGGTGGCGACCATCAAACACATTAAAGATGTAGAAGTAGGCGATCATGTTGTTTTATATGGAACAATAAAAAACCTTTCTATTTCAAAAGCTTTTCAAAAGAAAACTTCAATGGCTAAAGGGACTCTCACTGATGATACAGGATCACTCAATATCGTCTGGTTTCATCAACCTTATATTGCCAAAATGATTACCGAAGGAAGCTTGGTTCGTGTTGAGGGAAAAATTAGTCAAAGAAAAGAAGTTTTGTATATCACAAACCCCGAAACAGAAACCGTGAAGGAGGTGCCTATTGCGGTTGGAAATTCTATTTTTGGAAATGAAATAAACCATGCTGCCTATCCGATATACAGTGAAAGTAAGGGACTTACTTCAAAATGGTTTTATCACGCCGTACAGAAAATACTCGGGGCCAAAACTCCTCAACGAGGAAAACTCCTAGACACTCTAATTGACCCGATACCTGAATATGTCTTAAAAAGATATAGCCTTCCTTCACTTAACTCGTCCCTTATATGGATTCATGGTCCAAAAAAAGAATCGGATAGTATAGCTGCACGTAAACGTTTTGCATTTCAAGAAATATTTCTTATACAAATAGAAAAATACAAAGAACGCGCTGAATATAGAAAATACCCTTCATTTGTCATAGAAGACAAAGAAAAAGAAGTTTTAAATTTTGTAAAACGTTTTCCATTTCAAGCAACAAATGCACAACTAAAAGCCATTACCGGCATTCTTGAAGATTTCAAAAAGGACTATGCGATGTCACGACTCCTTGAAGGAGACGTGGGGTCAGGAAAAACAGCTGTTGCTGCAGCAACAGTTTTTGCAATAACCACTACAAGACCTGAAAATAAAGATTTTGGAAACCTCCAAACCGCCTATATGGCACCGACAGAAATACTTGCCGAACAACATTTTGAATCATTTATACAGTACTTTGCTTACCTTGGTATTCAGATTGGACTCATTACCGGAAGTGGTTGTAAAAAATTTCCTTCAAAACTGAATCCTACGAAAGGAACTGATATTTCCCGAGCTCAGCTTTTAAAATGGGTTGAGAATGGAGAAATTCCAATTCTTGTCGGAACTCATTCACTCATCCAAAAAGAAGTGAAGTTTAAAAATCTTGCCTATATTATTATCGATGAGCAACATCGTTTCGGTACACGCCAGCGCGCCAAACTTCGTCAAAAGGAAGATACTATCCTCCCTCACCTTCTCTCAATGACTGCGACCCCTATACCACGCACCCTTGCCCTTACTATATATGGAGATCTAGATCTTACACTCCTTGATGAAATGCCCGCAGGAAGAAAAACTATCATTACTGAAGTCGTTGTACCAAGCAAAAGAAAAGATACCTACGAAAAAATTCGAGTAGAACTTCAAAATGGTAGACAAGCATATGTTATTTGCCCACGAATAGAAGAAGCTGATCCACTTAAAGCAAACGCCCTTACAGTTGCCTCTGTTACTGAAGAAACAAAAAGACTCAAAAAAGATATTTTTCCAGAATATGATATTGCCATGCTTCACGGCAGAATGAAACCTTCAGAAAAAGAAAAAGCTATGCGAGAATTTAAAGAAGGAAAAACTCAAATACTTGTCGCAACATCAGTCATAGAAGTTGGAGTTAATGTTCCTAATGCGACCTCTATCATCATAGAAGGAGCTGAAAGATTTGGACTTGCTCAACTTCATCAACTTCGAGGTCGTGTAATTCGAAGTAATCATCAAGCCTATTGCTATGTCTTTACCGAAAGCCAGAATGAAAAAACATTTGAGAGACTCAAGGCACTTTCAAGTGCAAAAAATGGATTTGAGTTAGCGGAATTTGACCTTGCTCAACGAGGCGCAGGAGAACTCCGAGGCAACAAACAATGGGGTATTTCTGACCTTGGAATGGAAGCGATAAAAAACATCAAAATGGTTGAAGCAGCTCAAAAAGAATCGGAAGCAATTATGAAAAAAGATCCTGAACTTGCCTCTCATCCACACATAAAACACGCTCTTGAAAAACAAGACCAAAAAGTTCATTTTGAATAAAAAAACCAAGATTTGATCTTGGTTTTTTTTATTTACTATTCGTTTTGAAAAATTTAACCTTTGAAAAAAGAAAGAACGCTACTTAATTCACCTATGACTGATCCATTACTATCATAAGTAGTAATGGATACGTTAATACCGTAAAAATCACTTACGCCCTGACCTTTACCTGTTAGAGAAAAATAGTGGTATACAGCAGAATTCTCTCGAATGAAGTTCTGTGAATATACATCCTTAGTACTCCCACAAATTGAAAGACCTCCATGTTCTTCTGTAAGCTGTGGCTGTTCGTTGTTGTGGCAAATAAAAGTATAACTTACTTTTTGTGTATTACTTGGAAGAGAAGTTTTAAAATCTCTCGTAACAACCAATGGACTTTCTGAATGAATTCGCTCTTGAAGGTGAACAATTGAAGGCTGCGCAGAAGTTGCTCTATACACATAGAACGAATCACTTCGGGCAACTGTTGTATCAGGCTTAGAGTATTCATTCACACGCAAGTAATATGTACCGTTTGGTAGATCTGCAGGGATCGGCATATTATATGTTGTAGAACTACTTCCGCCAGACGACACCATCAAATTTTGTGCTAAATACGGTTCGTTAGTGACTGCATTTACTAAGCGCACCTGTGAATTAAGCGGAAGGTTTTTATAAGTTAAACCAACATAATGATCAGGGGTTGTATAAACAAAAGTTATGGAAGGTTGCACAACCTTGTTTGGAAGGATACTTATCGTCATTCGCTTTGATGCGACCAGTGGCCCGTCTAGACTATAACTAGTTGCTCTTCCGTCATAACCGAACACAACAATGTCGACTAACACATTAGATGTCGTTGGGTTTGATATAAGTGCCTCAGTCCTTAAAGAATTTGTACCGTTAGAAGTTGACTGTGTCTCACCACAACCACCAGAAACCTTCATCCACGCACTGACTCCTGTGGGACAATCCAGAGATATTCCCCAGCCAGTAATTCCAGATTCAAGTGGAGCAGATAATAGTATCTCTATCTTGGTGCCACTAGCATCAGTGTATAAAACATTAGAAGTAATAGAGATTAAAGGTTGAACTGTTGAGGAAACAATACTAAAACCACTTGATGCTAACTGATTGTTGTTTGTATCGTAGACATAAACACCATGTATTCCTGGAGTAAGTGCGGGTGATACTGTTACTGACCATTTGCCGTTAACAACAGGGATAAATCCACTGCCATAAATCTTTCCTCCACTATTGCTTATAGAAATACCAACCTGATTCACCCCACTTGCTGTACCCGAAATAGTAGGTGTCAAAGAAGCAATTTCTCCCTTATTGTAGGGATAGAGAACGACTGCTGATGACTGACCTACTCCTTTCAGATCTAAACCCTCCTTATCACCACCGAGCTGTAACCCGCTTGATGCGTAAGCTTGAAGTGAGAATACAACAATCGCATCACTTGAAGAAGTGTTTTTGAAGCTTTGAGTAAGAACTAAATAATCTTGAGCTGCACCATTAGAGTTGAATATAAATTCCTTACAGTTAGTTTGGCCTAGCGTCCCCCCATTTTCTTTCTCATTTGTAGATATCACACCCGCTGGACAGGACACACTTAACTTCCAATATGCAACTTCTTTATTTCTTTCACTAGCGGCAATGATCACACGAACAAACTTTTGACTAGAAAATCCAGTATCGTTTGGTGTTTCTAACTTAAGATCAACAAAGTTAGTTTGCCCCACAGAAACCGCTGAAGCGTCTGAGTTTGTTACCGAAACAACATCATCACATCCAAACTTTCTAATTACATCTCGAGTTTGCGGACCCACAACCCCAAAACCAGTTGTTTCTGGTGACCCACTCGAAACAACAGCATTTCTAGTTTGCCATTTTTGAATAGCTCGTTCTGTTGCTGGACCAAAATACCCAGTTATTACTGGATGTGTGAAATCACCTTGTGATTGCAAAAATTTCTGCAAAAGAGAGACTTCCCCTTCTGTATCAGAATCTCGTAATCCTAAATAAAGAGAATTCTTAAGAGTCAAACAACTCACAGAGGCTCCTGCATTACTTCCACCAACTGAAGTAGTCTCACCTTTAGTTGAACCTTGATTATTCTGAATACTTACAAGTTGAGACTGAAGATTTTTAATAGTCTGAAGTAATGAATTAATCTGAGCTTGTAAATCAGTCGTACTCTGAGCAAAAGTTGCAAACGGTGAAAAAACAAAAGAAAAAGCTATCAATAATGTGATTATTTTTTTCATATATATATACTAGTATATACAAAAAGTACCACACTTAAACAAATAACATAAGTAAGCTGTAAACAATTACAAGAAAACACAAAAGCATTTTAGATTGAAGAATTGGGTTTTGTGGAGTAGTATGTCAAAATTGTCATATCCACCTGTAGCTCAGTTGGTTAGAGCATCGAGCTTATACCTCGGGGGTCCTTGGTTCGAGTCCAAGCAGGTGGACTATTTTTATCGCTACATAAAACAAGCAGGTTCCTCTGCTTGTTTTTGGATTATAAAATTTTACTTCTGAAGTTTTTTAATTGCGAGCGCAAGAAATGGCGGAGTGAGAAGTGTTGTAAATACAACCATAAGAACAATTACAGAAAAGAGACCTTGAGAAACAACACCTAGAGAAACCCCCATGGTTGCAAAGATGAGACCAACTTCTCCGCGAGGCACCATACCTAATCCTACAGTCATTTTACTTGTTCCCTTTCCCGCAACAAGACCTGAGACAATTTTTCCTAAGATTGCAACAATGGTAACTGCAACAGCAGTAAGAAGAATTTTTGTATCGAGAAGTGACTCAAGATGAACAGACATTCCTGTCATCACAAAAAATATAGGTACTAGAAAATGAGCTACGGGTTCGATCAAGTACTCAACATGATGAGCGTTATGTCTTTGTAAAACCCCTGACACACGAGCCTTTACGCGATCAGTTGCCTCCTCGAGAGCCTGCTCTATGTCATGAA
>CAZVFV010000044.1:0-5102 GCA_964626625.1 uncultured Candidatus Saccharibacteria bacterium
GAAGAGGTGGTTTAAAATAAGCAGTTTTTAAACCTTGTGATGTTTTATAACAAACTTGTGATAAACGATCTTTCGAGAGATCGTTACCTGTTGTTTCTGTGTCTAAAAATATAAGTTCTTTCATAAGAAAATGATATGTTTGGCGTATCACTGCGTTACTTCGTTCATTTACTTCTGCGCAGTACTATTTATACAGCTTAGTCGTAAGCCTCTCTCGTGCCTTGTGCTACATCCAAACCTATACATTTTCTATTATAGCAGTTTTAACTTATCTATTCGAGACATAGCTTTAATTTCACCCTCTCTTTTTCGAGCTTCAGCATACGAAGTGCATTTTTCTGAATAAACCAAAACAACAGGACGTCTTATTTTTGTATAATGCGCCCCAGATTTTAGATTGTTATGTGCATGCAAACGTTTTTCCAAATCAGACGTAGAACCTACATACAAAGTCTCATCTGCACATTTTAGGATGTAAATAAAATAGATCATACGCTCTTATAGTAACTTCGAGTTAAATAACATGAGTACTTTAATAGTATAATATTAATATATGAATTCTATAGAAAAAAGTACTTCTCAACAAAGATTACCTGAAAATATTGCATATATTGACGCAACAAATCTTGATAAAGCACTTAAGGGATTGAAATGGAAACTTGATTATAAAAAATTTCGAGTATAGCTTTCTGAAAAATACAAAATTCAAACTGCTTTATTTCTCAAGATCAAGAGTTTCATCAATACGAATTTGTGAGACGAATTCGGGTACGTGACTTACTAAAATCATCGCCCCTTCATACGCACTTAGAGCCTCAGCGATAATGGGTAAATGTCTGAAATTTATGTGGTTCGTCGGCTCATCCAAAATAAGAAGACCTGGCTTTTGAAGTACCAGACGCGCAAAAGCAACAAGTCCCTTTTGTCCTTCAGAAAGACTTCCAATCTTTATATTAATAAGCTCACTCGTAATAAGAAAACCTGCAGCAACTGCACGAAGCTCCTGTTCAACAGGTTTGTCCATAACAGCCTTGAGTGACTCATAAACTGTATCCTCAAAATTAAGTGTTGAAAAATCTTGTCGATAGTATCCGACGCGAATTCCAGAAGTTATTGTCTCCCCTTCTGCTTCGCCTTTTGCAAGCGATTCAAGAAGTGTTGTTTTTCCAATACCATTAGGACCCTGAAGAAGAAGATGTCTATTTCTCTTTAAAGAAATATCTGCCTTACGTTTTACAGGTTTGTGTGTTTTTGGATTCATCACTGTAAATGAAGAAAGCTTCACAATCTCACCTGTAAATTCTGGTTGATTTGGAATTATGAAAGATCGAATCGCTTTATCTTCTCTGCGCACATCAACCTTTTCTTCTTCAAGTTCTTCTGCAAGTAAACGCATTCGTTTTGCAACGAGTCGCAACTGACCTCCTTTCATAGCAAAAAAGTTTGCTTTGTCTTTTTTTTCTTGAATCGTCTTTGAAAGCTGAGCGTTCTTACGATTTTCTTTTTCTAAACGAACTTTTATCTGCAGAACCACATCAACGTAGTTTCCAACATATTGTTCTATTTTTCGAGTAAACACATCAAGATAGAGAACGCTATCGGTAAAAGAATTCAAAAAATCTGCATCATGGGAAATAACAATACAAGTTTTTGTATAGTTAATAAGAAAATCTGTTAAGTGTTTAATTCCTGCTTTATCTAAATTATTTGTTGGCTCATCTAAAAGTAATAGGTCAGGGTCGAGAATAAGAGCAGAAGCTAAGAGAAGTCGTGCTTGCTGGCCACCTGAAAATGACTTGATAAGTCTATCGTGTGGAGCTTTTAAATTAACAACCTCAAGCACATTATCGATGCGAGGATCGATATCATACACTGTGCCCGGGCGTCCTTCAAAACACTTGAGAAAAAATTCACGAACAGTTAGTTCAAGATCAGCTCTTGGAATTACCTGTTTTGCAATAGCAATAGAGATGCCATTTATAATATGCACCTGCCCTGACTCTGGTTTGTTATCTCCAGTAATCAAACCAAAAAGAGTGCTCTTTCCAGCACCATTTTGACCCATGAGAGTAATCTTCATCCCTCTTCGAATTGGAAAACTAACCTCATCTAATATGGGCTTATTGTGTCCAAACTCAAAGGATACGTCCTCAAAACGTACTATGGTATCTTTATTCGACATTATGACAGACTAACAGACCTTGATTAAAATATAAAGAACTAAATTCTAAAAGCGGAGTCTTGAACACACAAGAAGTACATTTATCTGCAACAAGTCACTAAGTATTAAATCTTACATTACCTTCCTCGGCTCAAAAATAAAGTTTTACCTCGTCCTGTCCCCGTAGCAGATCTGACGGGGTATTAGGCGAGGTAACAGGGAAAATTTTGTTGCAGAAGTATCAGCTCCGCTGATGCTTTCTGTACATGCGGATTCATCCTCCAATCAGAACTTCAAGGTATTCTCCGCAATCGCAATAAAAAAACTTTTTCATTTTCTCGCTCTACGTCGGCGATAAAGTTTGTTGTTATAACTTTGATCGTTTATACAAAATTCTCCCGAGACGAATATCATTAAATGATACATTTGCACCAACCTTATTTTTAACCGGAGAAAGCAAAATTTCTCCCTTACCAGTGTCAAGTTCCTCAAGAGCCTGATTTATTTTCTTTAATTTAGTGGGCGAAACTTCTTTACGCAAATAAGAGATATCGCAATCCATATCTTCTTCTGATATTTTTTCAATATGAGCTAAAGCTGTCTCTTTTGTAAACCCTCTTTCTTTTGCAATTTCAGCCAGTGAATATTTTTCTTCAAGCAGTTTCTTTGTCGCATCATAGGTAGATACTTTTTCTACAATTTTTCCACCATGAACTTCAATAAAATCATCTGCTCTACGTTTTGCTCCAGCTTCGTCTTTTTTAAAAGATTCGAGGGAATCTTCTGATAACTCTCGCAATCTCTTATCTGCTCGAAGCGCTTCGTCATTAACCTGAAGTGCAGTTTCATTAAAACCACGCAGTACCAACCCTTCAAGTGTCCGCACTCGAGAAAGTGCAACATAGCCCATACCTTGCTCAAAGGCTTGTGATAAATCTGCCTCAACAGCATCCAGACTCATTCCCTGACTTTTATGTACTGTAATCGCCCATGCCAAACGAAGCGGGAACTGAATAATTTCTGCTTTAGTTTTTCCATCCTCTTCTATTGCCCACGACATTGATTCCATTACGATTCTCTTTCCACCAACAAGTCGAACTGTGGGACCACTTTCATCAAGAGACTCAATAATACCAAGCGACCCATTTACAAAACCTACTTCAAAATTATTTTTAACACACATGACTCTCGCACCTATCTTTAGCTCAAGATCAAATGGTGCTAAACAATTTTTTATAAGTTGTTCAACAAGATTCTTTCTTCCTTTTGTCGTCATAGAAAATTTTACAGATTTACCAGAAAGTCCCTCCAATTCCTTTGAATTAATTCCATCAACGTGAATATTATGAGTATGTAGTCTTGTTGGTTCAATATCGAGTGAAAGAGTGGCGTTTTGTCGAGAACGCAAAATCTCTCGTATCTCTTCGGTCACTCGAGCTTCTCGTATAGCGGAAAGAATTTCCAAAAACTTACCATCTTCTTGACGGTATTGTGTTTCTAAATAACAAATCTCAAATCCTACCTGATTCCATACTCGAGCATGATATGCAAAACGAGGCCCTTCGTATCCTGAACCCCGACCAACAGGAGGAAGTTGAAAAAAATCTCCACATAAAATAACTTGTAGTCCTCCAAATGGCTTAGCATTTTTTCTAAAAAACTTTAAAACCTTATCAACTAAATCAAGTTGAAAATCATGAAGCATTGATATTTCATCAATAACCAGAACAACCGCCTCAGTAAGTCTCCTGCGAAGTTGTGACTTTTCTTCAAGACCTTCTAGGTCGTACTCTGTTAAATCTTCTTGAATTCCAATACCTGACCATGAGTGAATAGTTTGTCCTCCTAAATGAGTCGAAGCAATACCTGTTGAAGCAGTTATTGCAACAGGCACAGAGTGTTTTTTTAAATATTCTACATATCTATTTAAAAGATAGGTCTTACCACTTCCAGCAGGTCCAGTGATAACACAACTTGCCCCTGTCTTTAAAACATTAAAAGCTTCTTCGTGAGTCATGTTTATAGTATAACGCCTCTCTCTAATACTTTTTATTGACATTAACAAAATCGGAGGGTAGCCTTATCTTGGAAAATCCTTTATAAGGAGACTCTCATGGCGACACTACGTGACGTAATAGAAAATCTTCACACAATTTATGGAAGGAGAAATGCGACATACATGCCTGATCGCAACCATAGAGCAATTTTCCTTGGTGATGCAGTAAGGCACCTTGGAAAACTAATAGAAAGGAAGAGGGGGAAAGCCTTAGCACATGTTCGAGCAAGCATATTTGCTCGAACATGTGCTTTTGCAGAAGGTTTTGTAGATTTATCGATCATGCGAAGTCTATCTGAAAAGTATCCTGAGAAATACTGTGCGTACTGCAAATCTAAACCCTGTTACCGTGAGACGAACAGACTGCGATAGATTCGTGTCTCTGAGACATCAAAAAACCAGCTGGACTGGAGTATGATCAGATGGTCTCTACACTTCGACGCAATGTATGGTTCAAACAACAGACAGCGAGGTTTGAACTTTGCGTATCACAGACTAATAGAGGAAGTCTTGAAAGCTCAAGGGACACAGCTTGTTGATCTGTTTGATCAGTCATTAAGTCAACTAGAATTACGTCAACGAATAGCGCACAAGTTCGCTGATGTAATAGCTTGGACGCTTTCCGTAGCAAACCTTCTAGAGATTAATCTGGAAGAAGTAATCAAATCATACTATGGAACCATTTGTAGGAGGTGTAAAAAACCCTCTTGTGAATGCGGCCCATACTACCGTTATCGTATTCATTCAGATCCGCACTCGCAGGTCAGTGGAAAATAAACCTGATAACAATTACTCCTTTTGGTGGGGAGCTTTTTTAATTAGACTCAATAGAAATTATCTTTCCATCATCAAGTCTTACTATTTTTTCGGCCATCTTTGCATATT
>CAZVFV010000045.1:0-4589 GCA_964626625.1 uncultured Candidatus Saccharibacteria bacterium
AGGGGTGGCTCACTTTGCTCCGAAATAGGTGGTGCACATTCACCGAAATAATCATACGGACCGCTTTTATCGCTATAACCGAGGCCTTTTAGGAGTTTACGCAATGCATCAGCATGACCATGAATGTCGCCGATGAAATCGAGATTAGTTGTATTTATTTGCATGTTGTGAAGTTTTCTAGGATTTTATAAATTGGACATTTAAAACTAATAATAAAACTTACATATTTATTAAATTGAATGTTTAAGCTTTATTCAGTTTAGAAATGATACCCTTCTAAATATGCACTTAGTGAAATGAATACGTTATAAATAAATTTGTCATGGGTTTTATTTGCCTATCAATTCTTTGAGCAAGGTATTCTTGGAGGATTTCCCCAGTCAAAATATCAAAAATATCCATATTTAATCATTAATGTTGTACCTATTCCCTCCAACCGTTTTCTGCTTTTTCCAAGGTGATTTGACTTGAAATATTGAACATTTGACCTGGACTTAGGGAGAGTTCGTTTTCGCCAAAACATTTGCCCTTTGTGTCTTTAACATAGAAATTATATTCAGAATCATACCCACGTTTGAATGGTTTTTCGTTCATGATATGATCAATACATATATAACCCGGCGACTTAACTGTAATAGTCATGTTGTAATTCAATTCATAGTATTTTGCTCCCATATATTCTCTTTCAATGCCATTGGTTTTAGAAAACTCTACTAGCTCAAGTTTACCCTTTGATTGGCCAGAAACTTTTTTAGCCATAATTTCTCTTGCAACATTTACCTTATCATCACCAGATGTGGCAGTTTGAGAAGTTGATTGAATTTGATCATGTCGTTCATAAATAGTGACTTGAATAATACCGTCTTCGTATCCAGAAGCAGTAACTTGTAATTCCGAATTTGAGTTGAGCTCGAAATTAAATTCTACCGCATACCCTGGAATTCCTTCCACAATCAAGCTATCATTAGTAAACTTTGCTACTTGCTCATACATAGCATCCTCAGAATATTTTATGGATTCTTCATTATATATTTTCACCATCTTATTTTCGCCTTCAGAATAAATTTCTATGATATTCTGAGAACTATTCTTTTGCACCCACTTACCTACATAAGCATCAAAACCTGGTTTCTTTTCAACGGATGAACAGGATATAATTATCCCAAATAATAAAATAGTTGCGCATTGTTTTTTCATAATTTTATTTTTATAAAAGTTAAATGATTTTCAGGTATAAACATTTAGGGGTATTTGTATTGGGTTTCGTGATTTGGTCCTAGTGTTAGGTTAATCATTGATTGACGGATATAATTTTTTCAATTTTATCCTAGCTTCTTTATTTGTGAACTGCCAATTTATTTTGTTATTTTTATTATTTCTGTTTATTTGCCATGCTCCAACCTCTTCCTTAATCTTATCTATTGAGAATAGATGTCTATATAAACATTGACCATTTAAGACATGTAATTCTATTTCCACCATATTTAACCACCTTATGAGAGCATGCAAATAAATAATTCTTTCTTCCAATTGCTACTTTGTAAACAATTATTTGTTTTGCAGGTCCTTTTCCAAAAACTTCCGTTTCTAAGCATATTTTACTTATAACACCTCCATTTTCCATCATCATAAACGAAATGCACTGTTTCTTTTATAAATTCGTCTTTATATTCACCATCATGAGTTAAACTAAATTTATTTTTCCCAAATGGTGAATATGTTTTTGTAAAATTAATTGTTTCGGTAAAATGCTTACTATCTATGGCAGTTCTGCCATCGTTACCGTTGACTTCAATTGTATAATCTATAACGTTTACACATTTTCCTATGTCATTTCCAAGATCATCTTTAGCAGTATATAGCTCTCCAAGAACATATTTTTTGCCTTCATCCGTCATTGACCAAAACATGCACCCACCAAAAGTATTCTTCCCGGTTTGCCTTACTAAACCAGCCATAACCAGAGGTTTATTTGCTGAGATAAAGCTGCCTTTATAAATCGTGCAATCTTCTAAATAAAATTTAGTAGCTACAATTTTCGGATAACCCAGTTGGGAGTTAACTAAGGGTGTTACTTCCTCTATAGCAAGTGGCTTTGGTTTACAAGCAATAGTAAATAAAACTGATGAGAGCAATAAGAAATAGGATTTATTATAGATTTTCATAGTAAATGATTTTGTATGTTCAAGTTATAAGTAAATTTCTTTCTGGCAATTGAATTTATTATATTGATAACGGCACTAAACGGGTAAACTTAGGTTTTAAAATTAGAGGTAAATCTTAATGTGAATAACGGTTAAAAAGTATCATAATTCTAGAACCATCAAGGACGCCACTACCATGTAATTGTTTCTGTTTGGCATTTTGATAAATTAATTTGTCCGGTTTTTCCACTATGATAAGTATCCTTCCAAGCATGTATGCCTTCAGATACTTCATATAAATACGAGGTTTTGCCTGGATCAATCGTGATTGGCATGTATTCATCACCTTCAAGCGTATTTCCCTTAAACACGATTATTGTAATTTTATTGGTTGAAGTGTTAGTCATAGCTACTGTCCCGGTTTTATTTATTTGGCAATTGGCTGTATTATTCCCTCCCTCATTGCCTGTATTGGTATTTCCATTATTTCCACCGGTATTACCGCTATTTGTACCCTCACTATTGTCAGGTGTATTATTATCCTCCGGTTTTTCTGCAAACATTTGCTCAACTATTTTTAATCTTTCCTCTTTTGTTGGGTAATCAGTTAATTCTGACGTCGATAAGATTTTGTTATAGGGAGTTTTAATATCTGCCAAGGTTGCATTAAAGTTCTCTTTCATGTATTTAATTGCTTTTTTGTCGGCTTGTTTAACAAATACTTTGGTAGCAGCTTCTGAATTATTTGTTTGGCAAGCGAATGCGAATGCTACCATTGTCATTGCTGATAGATCGTTTGCTTCTAGTTTGGTTGCAAGTGCCTTTGGAATACATATTAATTTCTGACTTGCATTAAGCACAGCCACAACATCATTGGCTTCTATCTTTTTAAATTTGACTTCGGATACTCCCATTTTGGTAGCCATCATTTTTACTTTAGCCGGTGGCGTGTAATCAACACCAGCCGTTATAACTGATTGTTCAATCTTTTTACCAGTAAAGGAATAAATTTTATTAGTAGTAGTTTTTGTGGTTTGACTATTACAAATTGAAGTAATGGCAAATAGCAGACAGACAATAATAGTAGATTTCATAAATTTTTATTTTATTGGGTTAAAAAATATAATTCAGTAATGATTTGGCGAGAAATATTTGTGTGTATTTCAGGCGATGAAAAAACGGGTTTTATTTATAATAAAAGTTAAGAACTTATTATCGATAAGTAAATATCGTGCCAAAACAGAGGAGTTAAGTTTTAGCATCTCAAATATAGTGATTTTTTTTGTTCGCAAATTGAATAATTTGGTTCGTAGGAGATATAAAGGTTAAAAGGAGCTAGAAATAACCTTTAACCAAAATTCCCTACAAAAAACAAAAAACCCTCGAAAATCATTGATCTGCTATGTTATAAAATAAACACACTAAAAAATTATCAGCCATTAATTTTCAAAATTCATCTAGTTCATAACTTTTATCAATAATTCTTAATACACCGAATAGAATAACCTGACCTTTTCTTATCATTGCCTCCTCCTGTATGTCCTTCTTTTGAAATAGTAACAAAATATGCATTTGACCCGCCCATTTCTGTTGCTGTCCAAATAAAAATACTGCCGTCTGTGCATTCTGAATTGTCGAGCACATCTTCTCTAACCGCACCTTGAAATGGTTGAGTACCTGTAGTTTTTGTACCGAAACCCCGTTTGACCCAAGACTCATCAACTTGCCTACCACCTCCAGAAAAATTTCCAAATTCGCTTATTTCATGTTCAAGCGAATAATTAACTAGTATTTTACAATCTGCAATACTAGGTATATACCAACCGCCTTTAGGAGCCAAACCTCTTGGATCACTAACTGCATACCAATTATATAATTTTCCATATTTCTTGGCATTTAATGAATCATTATTACAATAACACCATGCAGGTTTATTTTCTTTGGAGGCATCAATCCATTCCTCTGAGGATCGAGCTTCCATAATTGTATCGCCATTTCTAAAAGTAATTACATTTAAATTTTCTACCATCCAGAATTGAGTCCCGATTTTAACTGATTTGTAATTTTCATTTTTTCCGTCATTACCGCAAGAAATTAATATAATTATAATAATTAACAGGAGCATTCCGTGTTTTATAATTCTAATTAGCATAAGGTGTATTTTGGTTTCAAATTTACTACTATTATGTCAAATTATCAAAACTTATAACTTGACGTCGCTTGAAAAATTATCAATTGTTTACCCAATGTTTACCCCACTAACAAAAAACCCCCATAAATCATTGATTAACAATGGTTTGTGTAACTTAGGTGTGATCACGCTGGGTTTCAACCCTGTAACCCTCCCGCCCATAAGCGGGATACTCTATTCAATTGAGAATTTGGTACACAAAAAATCCTGCACTAAGCAGGATTGTGACCCCGACAGGATTCAAACCTGTAACC
>CAZVFV010000046.1:0-4210 GCA_964626625.1 uncultured Candidatus Saccharibacteria bacterium
TACGCATGTCTTGAATAGCGCGCATAAGTTCACGAACCATTCCCTCTTCTTTAAGTTCAGGAGTTATGTTTGTATCAAGCTCAACTTCAGCAGAAAGATTTTCAACTAAAGTAACTTTTTTAACATTCACTTCATCTTTAATCAAAAGGAAAAAATCCTCATTTTTAATTTTCTCATTTTTAATTTTGAGCTCAGCAAGCGGTTGTCTCACTTTGATATTAACTTTCGCTCGTACCTCCAACCCAAGTGACACCAATCTCCTCACCTCAGTCATTTCTTCTATAATATTTTCTTTTTTACCCCCGCCTAACGGCGAGGCAGGTTTTATTTCTTGAGGCCATGAAGTTAAATGTACACTTTCTAAATCACTTGCACCTTTTACTTTTTGAAATACTTCTTCTGCAACAAAAGGCATGAAAGGAGCAATTACTTTAGAAAATTCCCTGAGAACGTATTGAGTTGTGAGAAGCGCCTGTTCCTTGTCTTCTGCATCATCTCCCTTAAAACGATCACGTGAACGACGAAGATACCATGTTGAAAGATCATCAACAAAATCTATAATCAGACGCGAAGCCCTATCAAGCTCGTATTTCTCAAGTCCGAGAGTAACCTCAGAAATTAATTGATTGAGTCTTGCTAAAATCCACTTATCTAAAACGTTTTTGACATTGGAAATTTGAAATTTATTTGTCTGTGAACTTTCTTCAGAAAGTTTTTCTGGGTCATTACTTTTTTGTGCGTATAGTTCGTAGAATGAGACAACATTTTTAAAACGCATGATGACTTTTTTCATTACTTCATCAACACCCTTTTCAGAAAAAGCTAAATCTTCTGCATGAACAACCGGCGATGACATTAAGAAAAACCTCATTGCATCTGCTCCGTATGTATTAATCACAATAGAAGGATCAGGATAATTCTTGAGCCGTTTTGACATTTTTTGTCCATCTTCTGCAAGAACAATTCCATTTACGACAACATTCTTGTACGGACTCTTTTTAAAAAGAGCTGTGCCTAAAACAAGGAGTGTGTAAAACCAACCTCGCGTTTGATCTTGTCCTTCAGCAATAAAATCTGCGGGAAAAAGTGAACTTCCTTTTTTATTAAACTCTTTTTTATTTTCAAAAGGATAATGCTGAGATGCAAAAGGCATTGAACCAGAGTCGTACCATGTATCAAAAACTTCTGGCACTCGTTTCATTTCTTTTCCACATGAACATGGAAAAGAAACTCCATCTATAAAAGGTCGATGAAGATCTACTTCATACAATTCATTATGAGGAAGTTCTACGAAATCAAGATTTTGAGTATCTCCCGTATTTATAAAATCCTCTTCCTCGCCTCGTAAAAATGCAGATTGGCGAATATCGAAACCAGAAGCGAGAGCTTGTAACAACCAAACTGGATATTCATGAGTCACGATTAGGATATTTTTTCCTTGATGTTTTGAATTAGTTTCATACATAAAATCTCCCAACCTCTTTTTTAGGTCGTTAAGACTTTCACCACCCGCTGGTGATTTGGTAAATTTTTCTTCAATAGAAGAAAAGAAATTATGATATTCAATTGGTCTTTTACCCTCAAACTCACCCGTTTGGATTTCCTTAAGACGCTCATCGAAAACCAAAACTTCTTTTGGAAGACCTAGTTTTTCTACCACAAGCTCTGCTGTTTCTTTTGTGCGAGTAAGTGGAGAAGCAAAAACCATATCGAAACTCTGCTTCTTTAATTTCTTAACAGTTTTTATAATCTGAGCCTTTCCATGTTCAGTTAAATGTCGCGGAGGATTATTATTACCACTTATAAAGCCAAGTGCATTACTTTCTGCCTCTCCGTGACGCATAAGTGTAAAAGTATTTTTTGAACCTACTTTTTCTTTGAGTTCCGCTACAGAACCGAGAACTTCTATTTTTTCACACTCTTCGCATCGCCAAATAGGAAGTGGAGCGCCCCAGTATCGTGAACGCGAAACATTCCAGTCTCTCGCCTCTTCAAGCCATTTTCCAAAACGATTATCACCCATATGCTCTGGGACCCATGATACTTTTTTATTCTCCTTGACCATTTTATCTTTGAGATCGGTCACCTTTATAAACCACGCTGAGGTCGCGTAGTTTAGAAGCGGAGTATCACATCGCCAGCAGTGTGGATACGAGTGAATTATTTTTTCCTTGGCAAATAATTTTCCATTATGAGCAAGCCATTTAATAATTTCTATATCAGTTTTTTGATGATCGTCTTTTTCTTTTACGTGCTGTCCGGCAAAATCAGTAACCTCAGATTTAAAAACTCCGTCCATTCCAACATGCTGAATAACTGCAATATTATTTTTCTGCGCCAAAACTAAGTCATCAGCACCAAAAGCAGGAGCAATATGAACCACTCCTGTACCGTCTTCTGTGGTTACAAAATCTGCATCATATATTTTCCAAGCATTTTCCTTGTCTTTTAAATCTACATCTTTGTAATATGAAAACACCGGCTCATATGACATTCCAACAAGCTCCTTACCTTTAAGTTCTCGAATAACCTTGTAAACCTTATCTTTTAGAACATGAGCGAGTCTTTCTTTTGCTAAGATAAATCCTCCTTCTTCACCCTCCACAGAAACTTGTGCATACACAATATCTTTTCCAACTGCGAGAGCTGCATTTCCAGGAAGTGTCCACGGTGTTGTTGTCCATACAAGAATATATACATTGCGAGCTAACTTAAATTTCACATACACAGAAATGTCAGTAATATCTTTGTACCCTTGATTAACTTCAAAGTTTGAAAGTGTTGTCTCACAGCGTGGACAAATAAGCATGGACTTAAATCCTTCGTACACCAAACCCTTTGCATGAAGCTCTTTGAATGACCACCAAACAGACTCAGTATATGAAGCATCCATAGTCTTGTAGGCATGATCCATATCTACCCATCGCCCTAATCGAGGGATAATTTTTTTCCAAGCTTCGTCATACTTAAGCACACTGTCTCGAGCTGCTTTATTAAATTTTCCTATACCATATTCTTCAATCTCTTTTTTACTTTTGAGACCGAGCTCCTTTTCAACCAAGTTTTCAACTGGAAGTCCATGACAGTCCCAACCCCATTTTCGCAAAACTTTTTTTCCAAGCATTGTTTGATAACGCGGGATGACATCTTTAAGAGTTGTCGGCAGAACATGACCAAAATGTGGAAGACCTGTTGCAAAAGGAGGTCCATCATAAAATACAAAATTTCCACTTGATTCCTTTTCAAGTGTTTTTTCAAAAATTTTATTTTTATTCCAAAACTCAAGTATCTCCTCCTCTTTTTTGGCTATTTCTGACTTAGGTATTTCTTCTGACATATGAAGAATACTAGCATTTTGCAGCCTTTAGGTAAAAAGAAAACTCCGCTAGCATTTAGCTAGCGGAGCAAACAATCTGCATTTTATCTGTAGGTTGCCAAGATTTCTTGGGACATCTCACTCGCTTCGTCCAACTTCTTGGTAAGGATCTCTGCAACACGAGGAAGAAGTCTTCCTGTGCAGAGATTTCCAACAGACAGACACATAAATGACATCATTTGGGATTGAATGATGGCAATTATGTGTGCTTGCTCGTCCTCACCAGCTCTACTCAAAAAATCAGAAACCCGACTCGGCAACTCCAAACTAATTGTTGCGTCATCCAATTTACACTGAATAATCATGCTCGTTCCTTTCAAAAAATGTCAGAATTGTTTCGTTTCTTAAAGTACTAACAACATATAATATTATAACATGTGTATTAAATATATGCAAGTTTCTTACTACTCAGCTTTTCTTACAATATCCTCATTAACTTCTAATAAGGAGCCACGTACAGACCATATCCTCTCAGGAGTTTTAATACCAAGCACTTCAAGACCATTTTTCATTACAGTTTTAAAAGCAGAAGTTATTGCAAATTCAGCAATTCGACACGAACTTGATCGAGACTGTGTTCCGAATCAAAGCTTTTACTTGAAGAATCAAGGTATCGATTTTTTTAAGATCTCCGATAACACACTTGAGATACTCACGAAGAAACTGTTCGCCCTTCTCTTTATAACATCGTGCGAATTCATGAGTAAGATCCATTTTTATTCCTTTCAAGGTTGGAATTTAAGATTGTAATCCGAAAAAATCCCAGCACATAAAACATATCTTACCAGTTCCTTCCCGAACATCCCCACCTACACAATGTGTAGGTGGTTTTTT
>CAZVFV010000047.1:0-4167 GCA_964626625.1 uncultured Candidatus Saccharibacteria bacterium
GAAACTGGAGATGAATAGAGAGAGTATGAGGAGTGTGGTGAAAAAGGGTTTCATTGGGTACAGATTCTTCTATTATAAACCATAACAAGCAGTCCTGATGTCTTTTATTGCGATTACGGAGAATACCCCAAAGCTCTGCTTCGGGGTTCGATCCGCAAGTACAAAAAGAGTCGGCTGAGCCGATACTCCTGCAACAAAGTTTTCAATATTGCTTCGCCTCATACCTCGTCTATTGCAGTAAGGATAGGACGAGGCAAAACTTTATTTTTTTTCTTTCTTTATATTTCGATATAAAACAGACTTATATTCTTTAGTTTCGGGCATATACATAATAACCTTTGCATTTCGTGGAGGTTTTTCTCCCCTATCAATATAGTGACTTGCAAATAAAGTTTCGTAATTGACAGTAGGTATTCGACAACGAGCTGTTCTATAACCTCTATCTAAAATTTCTTTCCACAAAATTCTATCTCCTATAACAGCAAACTCTTTGCCTTTAAGTACCCAGAGAGGCAAAACACCAAAAGCAGTTTTAGTAATAAGATAACAATTTGTATCACAAAAAGTTATACCATCAGAACCCTCACACACACCGAGTACTGTTCCGTCTTCTCTTCGCAAGGTTCGTGTTGCAGTAACTACATCCACCTTTCCTTCTTCTGCTAACGTAACTAATTCCTTAATATGATTTTGCTCAAACCAACAATCTGCATCAAGAAAACAAATTCCATCAAAACCTTGGGTCACCGCACTCATCGAACCAATAAGACGAGGGGTGTCCCCATAATCACCGTGCGCCTTTGGTAATTTTATATGCTCAACATTCCATGAATCAATTTTCTTTAAAGGAAAACCGTCTGAAACAAAAAAATGTGTTGACTTATATGTTTGAGACACAACGCTTTCATGGCAACGTTTTAATTTTGAAATATCCTCTTTGTAATATGGGGTTATAACAGCAATGCGCATATTATGTTTGAACTAATAAGTGACCACAGACAACATCTCGAATAAGATACGGAGTAATTCCCTTTTCTTTTGCAGCCTTACAAAACATGGCGCACTCAGCATAGAATAATTTTTGACCACTCTCCTCTTTCATCATCACGTCCATACCATGTTCAAATGATATTTTTTCTAACACCGAACGATGTATGAAAGCACAACCCAAGCCCAGCAAATCAGTCTCAAATTTTTCCTCTTGAGGAATATTTTTTTGAAAAACAAAAACCCCTTTATTATTAAAACGCCCTGCAACCCATGTTGTTTTATCCTTCTTTTGATACCAGCCACCCATATAAGGCTCCTTTATTTTCAAGAAAGTTTCTATTGCATTTTGTGGCACAACTGTATCGCTATCAACCCAGAAAAACCATTCGGCATCACTCTTTAAAACCATATCTCTTATATAGTTTCGATTCCGCACGATATTCATTACCCTATCTTTTTCAGGATCAAGATGAAGTTTTATCGGCATCATTGCGTGCATACAAACAGAATAATCAGTGTAAGTTTGATTTGTTACAGACCGTAAACAGTCTGTTTCAACAAATTTTCGAGTTGGTATAATAACTAAAACTTTCATATGTGTGATGTTCCACGAAGTATAGGAGGTGCTCCAGTTGGATAGTGCTTACAAATAATACTACCAAGAAGTGACGGTTTAATCCCTTCTTTTTGCGCGTCCCTACAAAAAGTAGCGCACTGCCCCATATAATATTCTGCACCATCAAGACCGATAACATGCTCATCTGTGCCTGCAGTAAAAGGTATTTTTTCAAGTACCGACCTATGCATGAAAGCACAACCAAGACCCAACATATCAACTTCAGTAATACCTGGTAGACTTTGACTAAAATGACCGAGCTTTCCATCTTGTGTCCACTTCGCAGCAACCCAATTTTTATTTAACACAACAGGATACCATCCACCCATAAGAGGTTTTCCGACCTTAAGAAATTCCTCAATCGCATTCTCTGGCACAACTGTATCGCTATCAACCCAGAAAAACCATTCAGCATCACTCCCAAGAGCAATATCTCTCATGATATTTCTATTACGCAATATATTGAGTGACTTATTTTTATATCGATCAGAGTGAAGCTCTATAGGTCGCAAGGTGTGAATCATTGCAGAATAGTCTGCATATTTTTGACCATACAAAGCCTGTAAGGCTTCAGAATGCATAAGACCATCTTTTGTCGGAACGAGAGCTAAAACTTTCATACTCCAAGCATAGCAAATTTTTAAATCTGCTCACAAATAATATATTTTTCATTTGACGGCAGTCTGACTGCTATCATGTGTATTATTGAGGGGTTGAAGTTGAAGTTGAGGTTGAAGTAGATTGCTCAGTACCACCTTGTTGGATTTGAATAGGATTTTCTACTGGAGGAAGAATAACTTCTTCAGTTGTTGTGGCATTTCCCCCACCAACCTCTTCTTGTGTATCTATAACTTCTTCTTCAGGCACTTCTTCAACAGGAGTTTCTTCACCACCTTGTTGGATTTGAATAGGATTTTCTACTGGAGGAAGAATAACTTCTTCAGTTGTTGTGGCATTTCCCCCACCAACCTCTTCTTGTGTATCTATAACTTCTTCTTCAGGCACTTCTTCAACAGGAGTTTCTTCTGTTTCCTCTTGCGCATATGGATCTTTTACAATGACAGTTCGAGTTGTAGTCCCAGTATTTCCAGCCTGATCAGTCGCACTGTATATAATAGTGTGCATTCCTGGAACAGTTGTATCTATATGATCTCCATCAACTGTGATTCCTAAGTTATTGTTTTTATTATCAGTCACAGATGCTCCGAGGTCTACATATGAAGTCCCAACATCAATAGTTGCTGGATTATTTCCATTAAGTGTTATAACAGGAGCCTCTGTATCCTCCTCTGAATCAGAAGCGCCAGAAGAAACTGTACATGTTCCTTGGATTGTTAGGGTTTGACCGTTCGCAATTTTCAAACAGTACGGCTCACCTGTTACTTCATCATAAAGCGTTATACCAGATGGTTTTGCAGGAGATCCAATCGTGAGGCTTTCGACAAAGACATTTTTAAAACGTGCAATACCTGCCATAAATCGCGCTCCAAGATTTTCCAAACCAGCAATAACATCAGAAAGTGAACTATTTCCATGTCCCCCACCTCTTGCCTCAAGTTCCGCCACACGGACATCAAGACCTTTTATTTTTTCATACTGAGCTTTCGTAGCGCCAAGTGTAAACGTTGCAAGCTTGTAGATATCAACACCATCTCCCGCAGTTGAAAGAACCTCACTTGGTGACTCCTCAGCAATAAGACCGAGGCGATTAATTGGTGCGTCCGCTCCATCCATATTGTAGCGATATGTTGCAATGTTTATATCACTCAGTTTATTTAAGAAGTTTTCATAGTCTCTTTCCTCAAGATATGAAATATCTGTTTTTGAATTTCGAGTTGAGGTATTTACAAAAGCTGTTGCCGCAACATCTCCCATAACATGAAGTCTATAACTTGGTGTTGTCGTACCAATACCAACATTTTGATTTGCATCAATAGAAAGTGTAGGTGATGAAGTTGTTGCATTTTGAATGTTGATGATATTTGTCAAAAGCTGAACACCACCAAACGCAGCTGCTGCGGTGCGAATCGGAGAATACCCAGTAATATTTCCATTAATATCTCTATCAGAAAGAAGTGAGTGCGCCTCGTCAAGGACGATACCGAGCTGAGTATCAGCACCAGCACCAAAATTCTCCACGTCACTAATAACCTTAAATGTTTCAATTGTTGTTGAAGCAAATATTTCCAAAAGCTTAGCTTTTGAAAGAACGTCTCGATCTTGTTTCAAGTATGAGAATGATGGTGCATTTGTCCATGCTCCTGCTGCAGTAAGAGTTGCTGTGTTTCCACTTCCACCTTCAAAGTTCAACACCTGTGATGTATTCATCCAAATAGAACGATAATCTCCGTCACTTGCTGCGATCCAAACACCTCCAGTTTGATCATTGGCAACCTGAGCCACACCCAAACTACCCGCTGGAGTTGTTGAAGCGTTTAGACCTACTCGCCCAGAAGAAAGAATAGTGACCTTAGAAGTATTAGATGGACCTATCATTGTTGAAGTGGCAATAGTATTAGTAATAGAATTACCGAAAACTGAGGATAAAGATCCACATGCAG
>CAZVFV010000048.1:0-3665 GCA_964626625.1 uncultured Candidatus Saccharibacteria bacterium
CTTTTCAAAAGCTTACTCCTATCGCTGACCACTAAAACTCCTATCGCTGACCACTAAAAACTACCCTGTCCCCTCTGGTTTTGCGTGTCTCGTCTCTAACTTCCAGCTTGCCAGCTAAATGCCTATACATAAAGCTGTTTTTCTCACAAAACAAAACTTTAGCCTCTAACTCATTCTTGGCTTTAATGGTCTGCTCTTTCCCGCCGTCTTTAATTTTAACTTTATATGTTTTCATTGTTTTGTTGCCTTTTGACTAATAACTCGGTTATATCTTTAATCCCGTCGGGTAGTTTCTCTCTAATCACTTCTCGCCCCGTCTGCTTGTGAAAAATGTTGCTAATCTTTAGTGCTTCTTTTCTGCCCCGCTCGTCGTTGTCAAAAGCTATCACTAAATCAAAATCGTTTAGCTTCTTAATCGTCTCGTCGTTGTAATTGCTTACTCCTAAAACTCCTACGGCGTTAAAGCCGTGCTGTTGCATTATCATAGTGTCAAACTCGCCCTCGCATAAATAAACTCGGTCTCCTTTTTTAAGTGTCTTTAAAATATCGCTGTTAAAAAGTCTGTCTGCTACTCCCGCCGTGCTTTGGTATTTTCCATAAGTAAAAGTTTTAACAAAAATGTCGGGGTCTGAAAATCCATTAAATAAAAACCTGCCCCGTATGGCTACTATTTTGCCGTCCTCTGTAACGGGTATTATTATCGGGTGCTTGGTAAATAAAAACCTGTTTTGCCCTCTAGCTATCAAAACTATCTCCTGTAATCGCTCTAAGGAAAACCTGTTTATTAAAAACTCTTTCGTCTTTTTGTAATCCTTAATGCTAAAAATACCAAACTTTTTTATAGTCTCGTCGGTTAATCCCCTGCTCTGGCTGGTTAAGTATGTCTCGGTCTCTTTGCTTAACTCCCCGCAAAACTCCTTTAAGGCTTGGTATATGTCATCTGGTTGCCTCTGTATGCCCTTTGATTGCCCCTCCTTGCCCTTTAAATGGTCTTTTAAGCTCATTAGTCCATCTCTGCCAGCTAAAGCCGTTAAATCGTCCCTGTCGTCTCGCTTTAGCCCCTTAAGGCTCGTTGATAATCCTAACTGCCCCGCAAGCTGTTTAATCGCTTCTTTGTTTTCTAGATTGTGCCTCTTGGCGTAAAAGTTGATAGCGTCGCCGTGTGCTTGGCAAGCAAAACATCTAAAAGTGTTTGTGTCTGTATAAAAGGTTAGGCTAGCTTTTTTCTCGTTATGAAAACAGCAAACAGTTTTGTGAACTCGGTTGCTCTGCTTCTTTAACTGCAAGCCCTCACTCTTGGCAAGCTCAATTATACTTATTCTGCTTTTAATATCGTCAATAATCATATAAGCAAGTTATACGGCTCGGCGGGGTAATCTCCCCGCTCAAAGGGTCGCTGTTAGTTTTTTTAATTTTTTGCCCGTTTTTTCTCTTTGTTTATCTTTAATTCACTAACTTCTCTCTGTAATATAATTTCTTTTTCTTTTAAGTAATACTAGATAACTAATAGGCTTTTAAGTAAAAACGGGGTTTCGCTGTTTAAATAAAGGCTAAAGTCAATACCTCGTTGTGCTTCGTCTGTCTGTAAACTGTGCTTCGTCTGTCTGTAAACTGTCACTCGTCTGTCTGTAAATCATATTGTTGGCTCGTCTTGTCCTGTATCGTCTGTCGCCCCTGCTAGCTCTTGCGGGGTGTTAAAGCTAATTAAAGCCTCTCTAATATCGTTTAACCCTAAATCGTCTAACACTTGTCTTTTAAAGTCCTCGTAGCTCAACTCATTAAACTTCTTTAAATCGGTAATCACTTTAACCTTTTCGCATTTTCCACTATCAAAAAACCTAACCTCTTTAATAGCTTTGTAATTGGTTGCCGTGTAGTGAATACACTCGGCTAAAACTTTAAAGGCTTCCTGTGGTCTGCTTTGCGTAAAGTCTCCAGCTCTTATCTTGTCTAACAAGGTGCTAACTCTTAACTGCGTTCTAAAGTCCCCTGTGCTTGCATAGCTCATCACTAACTTAAAGAAAGAGTATAAATAGCCTTTCTCGCCGTCTGTCTTTTTGTCCTGTATCGCCTCTAATAAAATCGGGTAATACTGCTTGCCGTTTATGTAGTAATTCTTATAAGGCTCGTTATAAACTATTTTCCACTTATCTTTTCTGCTTTTCGGCTCAAGTAAAATATAAATGTTTGGCAAGCCGTGTGCTGTGTATTCTTTGCCGTCTATAATCACTTGCTCTAATCGGTATGTTGTATAAGCCCCTGTAAATAAATCCTTTTTAAGCTCTGCTAAAAACCCCCCGCCCCGTGCTATCTCTGCTTCTTTGTATCCTCTAATCTTTGCGTATTCCTTTAAAGAAAACTCCAGCTCGGCTTTCTTTTCTTTGCCGTCTTTCACCCGTCGCCAGTTTTCCCGTTGTAGCATAAAACCTAAAGCGTCTATGTTTTTAGCTTGGCTCACTCCTAACTTTGGCGGGGTCGGTATTATTATTAAGCCCTGCTCTGTTTTTTTCTTTCGGTCTATTTTGCTTTGTTTGCTTTTCGGGTATCGTGCCTGTCCGCCTTTAATGTCCCACTCGGCTAACTCCTCTCGCCCGTTGTTTGTGTAGCCCCTAAAGTCTCCAGCTCTTAACCCTGCGCTTTTAAAAATGCGTCGCTGTATATCCTCAATAGAATTTGGCGTTTTAAAAACCTCTGCGTTTTTCTCTAAAGGTTTCTCTATCGGGTTTATTATTTTTTTGTTGTTTGTGTCGCTCATAAAGTTAGTAGTTATATTCGTCGCTAAAAATCTCGTAAAACTTCTTTCCGTAATCCTCCATTATGTTGATGTCTGGTGCTATTTTTTCTCTCTCAATATAAAAGTTTTCACTCGTCTTTAAGGGTTTTTTATACAAGCCAATCCCTAAGCCAAAACCTAGTGCGTCCTTTAGTGCATTATCTAAATAAGTATTATGTAAATCTATAAACTCGCAAACCTGCTCTATTCTTGGCGCAATTAAAAAATTTAAATCTATCTCATAAATCTTTGAAAGTTTTTTATGTATATCCTGAAAAGCTAACAGCTTGGCGTAGCCGTCTATTAAACTTTGTCGTGTTGTTTTAAAAACCTCTTCAATGTTATCGCTCTTAAACTCTAAATAAGTCTCTCCGTCTTTCTCGGTCTCTGTAAAAAAGTGCTGGTTAAACTGTCCCTCTATCTTTTCAATACTCCTACCAAAAAGACTAACTATGCTCGGCTTGCCGTCTTTGTCTTTCTCGGCTATTAAAAGCTCTCTGTCTAAATTGTCGCCCGTATGCTCTTTGTCGTTGTCTGCATAAATTAAGCCCGCCCCTGTCGTGTATTCGTCCGCCCACTTACTCCATTTTTTAAAATACTTTATATCCCCTTTAAAACTATAAACACTCTCGCCTGTTAGTGTCCTGTCTTGTCCTGTCTCGTCTGTCGTTATCTTTAATTCTCCTTTGTCTGCAAGCGTTTTAAGCGTCTCTCTGGCTTTGTTTTTAGCCTTTAGCCACTCTTTAAAAAGCTCGTCGTGCTGGTGTTTAGTGTCCCCGCTAAAAGTGTTTTTTTGTTTGCTATTAAATATCGGTGTGTAATCTTTTATAAGCAAGCCCTCATCAAGCCACTTTAAACAAGTCGCTTTAATAATCTCTTGTGGTGTCGTCTG
>CAZVFV010000049.1:0-3606 GCA_964626625.1 uncultured Candidatus Saccharibacteria bacterium
CTTGCCAATTAGCGCAATGTACAATGTAGCAATAAACACTAAAGAAATTCCAATACAGTAAAACTTCTTCATATATAAGCAGCTAACGACAAAGGTCAGCGGGCCCGTGGCCGACTGGCGAGGACTGGAGAGTCATCGTGGTGGGCAATTGGAAGGATGGGGAGTGGAGCGTCAAGAACTGAGCGGCGGAGAAAATCATCACCAAGGAAATTCATACTATACCGCCGCGAATTCTTGACCGGAACGCGGTTGGAACGAGCCAGTCACGTGCTCCGTCTGCACCGCCTTGTTAGATCCTATTCTATGAGACATCGGATAAATGCTGTAGCAATATGCGGACTTTTCGTATTTCTACCACCTTACATTCCATTACCTTATTGCGTTTTCTAAACACGGTATCGTTCTCTATATATCCACTGTGATCGTGAATATCCACCACGGTCAATTTTCCACTTCCACATTTTTTGTAATACGCATGTACGATTCCACCAATTTTATGAAATTGTACTTTGTGCATTTCACGCACTACCTTCGCAACATCATATTGTAATTCTGATGAACATTTTGGGCAGACTAATTCATTGATCTTTTTTGCCTCGGATTCCTCTTTGCATGAACCGCACCACTTGGGGTACAGTTTATATTTTTGCCTTTGTGCAACGCCAATTGAATAACAGGACTTACATGCAACCATTGAATTGGTCATCTCCACATCATTCCACGTTTGCCCGCATCCAGCACATCTGATTTTGTAATACGTTGTCACTTTGGATCTAACGTCAGAGATCACCGGGACCATGGCCGACTGGCGTGGATCGCGCGGTGATCGTGGATGGCAATTGGAACGACGGCTAGCGGAGCGTCAAGAACTGAGCGGCGGGACAGATCCCATTTTGAAACCCGGGATATGGTCGCCGCGAATTCTTGACCGTAGCGGTGGGCTGGAACGAACACGTCATGGGCTCCGGTGCATCGACTTGTTAGTCAAATCTAGTTCTTCTTATTGAATGCAACGATGGATATAACAAGAATTATAATCGGGTAATTAATCGATTTTAATACTGATAAATATATCCTAATTGTACTGATAATTGGATAATCACGGATAGTGTTTTCAATCGAATTTGTCATGCCAACAGCAACACCAAGAACTATAAAAGACAACTCTAATGCAATCGATATGATTAATAATGGCAATAATATATATTTGGTTGTATGATCGATGTCATGCCGGTATAGCTTCAGTGCTATGAAAATAGTTATGCAGGCAGTTAAAAGAGAATGTATCACTTCCTGATAGGCGATAAGAATGGTTAAGGTATTCACGTTATATTTCTTTGGCTAACGACAAAGGTCAGCGGGCACGTGGCCGACTGGTGAGGATTGGAGAGACATCGTTGATGGCAATTGGAAGACTGGGGAGTGCAGCGTCAAGAACTGAGCGGCGGCAAAAGGCCCTAGAACTTGGTTCCTCACGCCAATCCGCCGCGAATTCTTGACCGGAACGCGCCTGGAAAGAGCAAGTCACGGGCTCCGTCTGCACCGCCTTGTTGGGCCATTTTCAGGAACGTCCAAGAGAATCGATCTTTCGTTTTATCCTTCCTGCAATCGAAGCGGCTCCCATATTTGTATTTAACGCCACTCGATCAGCCAATTCCAGGTTATATTGAATGATGTCTGCTTTAGTTACGCCATGCCATATTGGCAGCAACACATCTCTTTTTTCGTTAATCTCCCTAGAAACAATCGATCGGTATTCGCGATCGCACCAACCTGTATTCTCTAGGAAGTGTTTCGACAACACGACAATACAATACCTGCTTTTTATCAACCCCTCGTTGATTTTTGATGTTAATCGATCACCGATCATCAAACTCTTTTCATCCAGCCACGTTCTAATCAACTTTTTACTCAACGCTACATTTAAGTCCCTTGCAAATGTCTCCTTATCTCGTGAGTCATGCGATAGAAAAACGTCAATATTTGCCACGCTGGCCTTTTCCTTGTAATATATGTCGTCATTAATTTCGATCCGATAGCCAAAATTTGACAAATGCGAAATGATTCCATCTGAATCCACTAAGGAATGACAGATCAAATATAGCTTTCCGGAAAACACGGCGTCTTTGAACTGGGTCTGATTCCTACTTACAAAGGCATTAGCCGTGGACACTTCTATGGATTCTTTCTGTGTTTTTATTTCCGACATGATCCTATCTACAATTACATAAATACGATCGTCAATTACGTTGCTAATTATTGCATAGTGGATGATGTTCTCATCTATATTCCACACAATCTGGCAGCCAAATACATATTCACTTCCGTCCTGCTTGTTCAAAACTTTAACTTCATTTCCAATAAGCAGATATTTCCCGTGCTCAGTCTGCCACGTAGAAAGCAATTCTTTGTTTTGTTCTGTTGTCATATGTTCTTCTGGGCCCAACAGTTAATTGGACCTGCCGCTGCGGTACGAAGTCTGTTCGTACCGCAAACGTAGTATTGAAACCGGAACCAAATGGGTTAGTATGGACCCCATGCTTACTCCCGGCCCACCTTCCAGCACCCCTGCGCAGACTTCTCGCGAGCGTGAGTCATGGTGGGTGGTTTATGTGCAAGGCCTTGCAAAGCAAGGTGTTCAGGCAAAGGCGCTGAACTGGTACAGGATCCGGGTCGAGCAGTTGTTGGCGCACCACCCCGAGGTCCGGGCAGGCGCGCTGCAGAGCGCGGATATCGAGGACCATCTGGCGACGATAGGCCGCTGGCAGGCCCCAGAGTGGCAGAAGACACAGGTGGTCGATGCCCTCCGGCGCTTCGGCGCCGCTATCCGGGCAGAGTGGCTGGACGCCGTCGATTGGCCTGCTTGGCATGCGCGTCTTGCCGGGACGGACGCGCAGCTACAGGCCGAGCGGGTCGACATGCTGGCGCGCGGCGTTCTGCCTGCCGATCCGACCCTGCGTACGTTCGCCATCCGCTTGCGGACCTTGCAACGCAGCCTGCGCACTGAGGAGACCTATACGCAATGGGTCCAGCGCTGCTGCCGGTTCCATCGGTTGGCGGCTCCGGATGCCTTGGCTGCCCACCATGTCGGGCCGTTCCTCAGTCACCTAGCCGCTGATCGCCAGGTCTCAGCCAACACCCAGGCCCAGGCGTTGAATGCCTTGGTCGCCTTCTTCCGCACGGTGCATGGCCTGGAGACCCTCGCCATCGATGCCTATATGCCCAGCCGCAAACCGCGGCAGGTGCCCACCGTGCTCAGCGCTCGCGAAGTCGCGGCGGTCCTGGGTAGGATCAGCGATCCCCAGTTCCGCCTCATGGCGACTCTGCTGTACGGCGCCGGGCTGCGTCTGATGGAGGCGGTACGTCTGCGGGTCAAGGACCTCGACCTCGAACATCGCGTCATCTTGGTTCTCGATGGCAAAGGCGGCGGCAGCCGCCGTACGCCGTTGCCCGAGTCGCTGCTAGGCGATGTGCGTCGGCAGATCGATCACGTCGCCGCGCTTTATGCCAACGATCTGGCGGGCGATGCTAAGACTGTGGACACGCACCTATTCTTCAACCAAACCCTTGCGAGCACTTGATATAGGTCCGTTCTGTCCCTATATG
>CAZVFV010000050.1:0-3589 GCA_964626625.1 uncultured Candidatus Saccharibacteria bacterium
ACAACGTATGTTCCTAGTACAAAAGGTACAACCACGCCGACAATCGCCACCCGAATCGCTGGCAAGCCAACCTTTGCCATCTTGCTTATATTTGACTCAAGTCCTATTTGAAACAAAAGTACAATTACGCCGAGCTCAGAGAGGAATAAAATAATCTCATTTGATTTTATAGACTCTAAAAATGTAATTCCAAACAGTGCAAGATTTCCCAGAACAATACCTATCATAAGCTCCCCTAGTACTGCTGGCTGACCAATCTTTTCAATAAGACTAGAAAATCGTGCAACTAAAAGAATAAGAGCAATAGAAAGTAAGGTTACAGGAACCATCTCTGAATGAGTAGGTGCTCCAGACGCAAAAAGTGCAAAGGGTGCAATACAAACAATTAAGAATAATATTTTTAGGAAATTTCGATTCATACAAACTTCAGAAACTGACAAGATATAGATACTACAACTTTAAAGTTTAAGGTCAAATAGAACTGTGTATAGCTTTACATAGTAACTATACAAAAAGTGTTAGACGCCGGGCGTCTAACACTTTTTGTATTTACTGTATGAACATCAACTTAAGCTTGATGTTCAATATCTAATTTCTTTTTTGGTTGAATGCCGTGAGTGATCAAAATCTTTTCAAAAGCTTCCCTTTCAATTGTTTCAACCTCCATAAGTTCACGAGAAATAGCGTCTAGAGTTTTACGATGGGTAGTGATAACTTGTTCTGCTTTTACATAAGCTTCTTTCATAATAAGAGAAACTTCAGAATCTATACTCGCAGACACTTCCTCTGAGTATTCCCTATCATTTACCCCGCGTCCAAATAAAGCTCGTCCACCAGAACCTTCAAGCGCAACTGTTCCAATTTTGTCTGACATACCATATTTTGTAACCATGTCTCGAGCAAGTGCTGTTGAAACCTGCAAATCATTTGATGGACCAGTGGTTACATCATCAAAAACCATTTTCTCCGTAACATAACCACCAAGTGAAACTGCAATATCATCGAGAAACTCTTTTTTAGATTGAAGCTTTCTATCTTCCAGTGGAAGTTTTAAGGTGTAACCCGCAGCTCTACCTCGAGAGATAATTGAAATCTTATGAACTGGATCAGCGTATTGAAGCACAGAAGCAACAAGAGCATGTCCTGCTTCGTGATATGCAGTAATTTCTTTTTCTTTTTTAGAAAGTATATGGCTTTTTCGCTCTGGACCAAGCATTACCTTTTCAATCGAACGAATCAAATCGTACTGAGAAACTTTTGTTCTATTTTCGCGCGCGGCAAGAATCGCTCCTTCATTCATCAGAGAATGGAGATCAGCACCAGAAAATCCTGGTGTTCTCTCAGCAATTACTGGCATATTCACATCTTCAGCTAAAGGTTTTTTACGAGCATGAATTGCAAGAATCTCTTCTCTATCATGCCGGTCTGGCAAATCAAGAGTAACTCTGCGATCAAAACGTCCTGGTCGAAGAAGTGCGGGGTCGAGCACATCGGGTCTATTTGTTGCAGCCATGACGATCACCTTTTCATTTGGTTCAAAACCATCCATCTCAACAAGAACTTGGTTTAGTGTCTGTTCACGCTCATCATTTCCTCCACCAGCTCCTGTTCCACGAACACGTCCCACTGCATCAATTTCATCAACAAAAATAATTGCTGGTGCTGAAAGCTTTGCCACCTTAAATAAATCTCGAACACGTGAAGCACCCACTCCCACAAACATTTCAACAAACTCAGAACCTGATATTGAGAAAAATGAAACTCCCGCCTCTCCTGCAACAGCTCGAGCAAGAAGAGTCTTACCTGTACCCGGTGCACCCATAAGTAAAATTCCTTTTGGAATACGTGCTCCAATGTCCAAGAACTTCTTTGGATTTTTAAGAAAATCAACAATTTCCTTTAACTCTTCTTTTGCCTCTTTCACACCAGCAACATCTTTAAAAGTAACTCGTTGTGCTTTGTCATCAGGAGATGTGATACGTGCTTTTGATTGACCGAAAGTAAATGCTTGCATACCAGCACCTTTTACTTGCCTACTCAAAAACCACAAAAAGAAAATAATAAATATAAGAGGTATGAGAATTGGTGCTAAGTTGAAAAACCAGAAGCCGAAACCTCCCTTACCAAGCACTTCTATAGAAACCTTTAAAAGCTGTTCATTTGAAACGCCGTAATTTGAAAGTGTTTGAGAAAGACCAACCCCCTCCTCTTTAATAGACTTCTTTTCTTCTCCATCAATATAAGAAATTGCGAGAGAATCTCCATCGACAACAATTTTTTCTATTTTTTGAGATGAAACATCTTCTGCAACCTGAGAGAGGGGTATGCTTTCTATCTTGGAACTACTTTCTGTAATAAGAGTATAGATAGTTATAAGTGCCAAAAAAATTAAAAACGTCGTAACAATCTGCGACACCGCATTACGTTGAGGTGACTTATTTTTATTCGATTTGCGAATAACTACTATTTTCTTTTTTTCTTGTGGTGCCATAGTACATGCATTATACAGAATTCTTCAAACAAAAAAAGTCGTCCCGGGGACGACTTTTCATTCCATCTTCATATTACTATTTCCACTTTTCTTTTCGTAGCACTCGTTCGTTGCCAAAAATAGCAGCGAGAAGTGCTAACCCAAGGATTGCAACCGCCACCACATAGAACTTCGGCATAAGGTTGCAGAAAGAATCAAAAAACGCACGGAGCACCTGATGTTCCATATTTCTCCTAACGTGTATTGCAACACAGTACAAATCCAACAAACGAAAGGGTCAACAGACAAACCAATGCAACGACAAGTTGCACTAACGCCGATATGTTATGAAATAGTCGCATCATACACATCCTTTCGAAGAGGTTTTTCTATATCTAGTATAACCCGGACAATATATAAAAATCTGATATGATGCAGTTATGCTTGTGGGCAACAAGAAAGTCAATTTTAATTATGAAATTTTAGAGCGATTTGAAACAGGAATCGAGCTTTTGGGTTTTGAGGTTAAGTCGCTCCGTAACAAACGTGGATCACTCGAAGGATCTCATGTAACAGTTCGAGGAAATGAAGCCTTTCTTATTGGAGCAGACATACCTCCCTACCAACAAGCAAACACCCCAGAAGGCTACGACCCACATAGACACCGAAGACTTTTACTTACCAAAAAAGAATTGTCTCAATTGACAGATACGGAACATATGAAAGGTTTGACAATAGTACCTATTTCGGTGTATAATAAGGGTAAGAAGATTAAGGTTGAAATCGGAATTGTTCGCGGTAAAAAGAAATTTGATAAACGCGAAACAATAAAGAAACGTGAGTCCGATAGAGATATTCATAGATCTTTGAAAAGAGAAGGTTAAACTTCGGGCATTAGATAATGCCTCGAATTTTGTAATGCAAAAATTTTATGGCAAGGATTTTTATTCCGCTTACGCGAAATAAAACATTCTGGCACGAAAAAGTACAAAAATACTGGCCGAGATATTTTGTTTTCCTTACGGAAAAGAAAATATCTCGACACGAATTTTGTAGTGCAAAATTCGGGGATGATCGGCCTAGACAGGATAACGATCTTCATATGTGCAAAGTAGAGCT
>CAZVFV010000051.1:0-3481 GCA_964626625.1 uncultured Candidatus Saccharibacteria bacterium
CAAATATATTTTGTAATAAAATAGTCTCAAAAATTTTCGGCAAAGTTCCCCTCCCTGATTGTTCACTTGCCTCTTTAACAATTTTTTCTGCTCGAGTGTAATTTATTTTTTTCTTTTCACTTCTTTCTGAAACAATAGGAACAAAATTGGAAACTCCGAGCTCAGTACATTTTTCTAAAATCCATTCGTAATTACTATTTTTTATAATCGAAGCAAAAAGATACACGTCTACTTTTGAAACATTCTGATTACCTTCTTTTGCTGTTACACGAAAAGTTGTTTCTTCTTTCCCAAAAGAAATAATCTCGGATATGTATTCGAAACCATCTCCATTAAAGAGAATAACTTTATCTCCTGCTGAATACCGAAAAACCCTTCGGAGTTGATGAGTGAGTTCCGCATCAGGCACGACAATTTCTCCCGAGTCAGTAATATCTTGTCCTGCCTCGCCGGCAGGCGAGTCTATAAAAAATCTATGAAATCGCATACAAAAAATGTATCATGTAACACACAACTTGTAACCTATAGAAAAATATAAATAAAGTCCTCGTCCTATCCTCGCTCAGAGTAGATGAGGCATAAGGCGAAGCAACAGGAAAAACTTTGTTGGATATTATGTCGACTCCGCCTAGACTTTCTGTGTGTGCGAATCAGGCCCCGAAGCTTTGCTTCGGGGCCTGATTCGCACTTGCAATAAAAAAAACCACCTGCACATACAGGTGGCGAACATAATTTTTTGTGACTCCCTCCTTTTTGGTTCTTCTTCTTTCTTTTCTTTTTTCGGAGACTCGTCCCACCTATAAGACGGTTCTATAATCTTCATGGGTTCGCGCGAAACTGCACACCCAACAAAGAAAAACAAAACAGAAATAAGACAGAAAATTTTCATCTAAACCTCCTTTTGTGTGTACTAGATACAAACAAAATCATATCACAAAAAAATAGGTTGTCAATTATTTTTCTTTCTGATATACTCCCTTTGTGCCCAAGAGCTCAAGTGATTGGTTTGCACAAATAGTCCTTTAGGGCTCTTCTCGTCATTAATTTTAAATCTTTTTTTATCTTTAATTTTTAATTTAAACCTATGTTAGTTCCAATCGTTATAGATAAAACACAATTTGGAGAACGAGCTTACGATATCTATTCTCGTCTTCTCAAAGACAGAATTATTTTTCTTGGTGGACCAATCGATGATGTGTCAGCAAACCTCGTGGTTGCCCAACTTCTTTTTCTTGCTTCCGAAGATCCTAAAAAAGACATTGACCTCTATATAAATTCACCAGGAGGATCTGTCACCTCTACTCTCGCTATGCTCGATACCATGAATTACATCAAACCAGATGTCTCTACAGTCTGTGTTGGTATTGCAGCTTCAGGTGGAGCAGTACTTCTTGCAGGTGGTGCCAAAGGTAAACGCTTTGCATTACCAAATTCTGAAATCATGATTCACCAACCATGGGGTGGCGCACAAGGACAAGCAACCGATATTGAAATTACAGCAAAACAAATTCTAAAAACTCGAGATAAGCTCAATAAAATTCTTGCTGAACGAACCGGTCAATCTCTTTCAAAGATCGAAAAAGATGTTGAACGAGACTTCTTTATGGATTCAGATGCAGCTAAAAAATACGGCATCATAGATTCAGTACTTAAGGCTAAACAAAACTAAAAAACAGAAGAACAGCCCGGTGTCCATACGACACTGGGCTGTTTTTACAAATCCAAAAATTTCTGTTATGATGCGGTTATTATTTATAATAATATCGTTTTCAGATTTTAGGGCGTGACTCAGTAACGACAGCAATTCCTGACACAGAGAACTAAAGAAACCCACCATATTTATGAAATTTACTTTATTTCTTACTTATTACTACAGAGATTCTATATCACTACCCCTCAAGGTCCACGAAGCGAAACAATAATATATGTCATTAAAATTAGTTGCCATTCTCTTGGTCGTCACAGCGATCACGGGAATTATTGTCGGCTACATTCTTCGCTGGCTTGTTGCGCTCGGTAAAAAAAGCTCAACAGAACTCAAGGTTAAGCAGATGGTGCTCGATGCTCGAGAAGAAGTTAAACGTATAACAGAAGAAGCTTCGCGACGAGCAGAAGAAACACTCAAAGAATCACGGGGTGAAATAAAAGAAAAAGAAGAAAAACTAAAAAGAACAGAAGAAAGACTCATTAAAAAAGAAGGACTTCTTGATACACGTCAATTTGATATAGACAAAGAAGTTGAACAGATCAAAAGTCGTATCGTTGAAATCAGAACAATAAAAGAAAAGACTGAAGAAATTCAAAGCAAAAAACTAGGAGAACTTCAAAAAATTGCCAATCTTTCAGAAGAAGAGGCTAGAAAGGAATTACTAGAGGTGGTAGAAAAGCAAAACGAAGAAGATATCCTCGTTCGAATGCAGAAATTAGAAATTCTCGGTCATGAAAAAATAGAAAAAAAGGCCAAGGATATACTTATCACTTCAATTCACCGATTATCAAACTCTGTCTCTTCAGACATTATGGTTACAACAGTAGCCATTCCTTCTGATGATATTAAAGGAAAGATTATTGGAAAAGAAGGTAGAAACATCAAAGCTTTTGAACGCGTAACTGGCGTTGAAGTTATTGTTGACGATACCCCAGGATCAATCACCATTTCTTCATTTGACCCTGTTCGTAGACAAGTTGCTCGACTTGCTCTTGAAAATCTTATTCTTGATGGCAGAATTCAACCAGCAAAAATTGAAGAGTTTGCCGATAAAGCAAAAGCTGAAATTAACAAAATTATTAAGGAAAAGGGGGAACAAGCAGTGTATGAGTGTGGAGTCTTTAATCTTGATCCACGTATTATATCAATTCTTGGTCGCCTCTGTTTCCGTACGAGTTATGGTCAAAATGTCCTTCAACACTCTATTGAGATGTCTCATATTGCCGGAATGCTTGCGGAAGAGCTCGGTGCCAATGTTGCTATAGCAAAAGCTGGCGCCCTTCTTCATGATATTGGTAAAGCGGTAGATCATGAAGTTGCAGGCACTCACGTTGAGATCGGTAGAAGAATACTTCAGAAGTTTGGTGCGAATGAAGAAATTATAAAGGCAATGCAGGCGCATCATGGCGAATACCCATATGAAACCCCTGAATCTTATATCGTACAATGTGCTGATGCTATTTCTGGCTCACGACCTGGAGCACGTCGAGATACAATTGAAAACTACCTTAAACGACTTGGGGATCTTGAGGCAATTGCAACAGGATTTGATGGAGTTGAAAAAGCTTACGCCTTACAGGCAGGACGTGAAATTCGCGTCTTCGTAACTCCAGAAAAAGTAAGTGATCTTGAAGCTAAAAAAATGGCTCGAGATATAGCTCTACAAATTGAAAGTGATCTTAAATACCCAGGAGAAATTAAAGTAATGATTATACGAGAAAATAGAGTTATAGAGTTTGCGAGGTAATGGAAATATGTAACATATAGCATGAA
>CAZVFV010000052.1:0-3359 GCA_964626625.1 uncultured Candidatus Saccharibacteria bacterium
TAATTGAAGATGGATTTTTTGATCCAGAATTTACACCATTAGGAAATTAATATGATTAAAAGAAAAATATTTATAACAACTTTATTTTCACTAGTCTTATTTTCTTTGATTTTTACTGTGCCTGTTTTTTCAGAAATTCAAACTGATTCGGGCAATGGTGGAATTCAAACCGATTCAGGTGGTGGAATTATACAAAATCCACTTAAAGATGGTGTGAATAACTTTTATGATCTCGTTAAGCTTATTATAGATAATATCGTCATCCCTTTCGGCTTTGTAGTAATTGTTCTTATGATTATTTTCGCTGGCTTTCAGTTTGTAGTTGCTCAAGGTAATGAACAGAAAATTACTGATGCTAAACAAACTTTATTGTATGCGGTCATTGGTGCAGTTATCCTTCTTGGTTCGTGGGCAATTGCTGGTATTATAGAAAATACAATCAATCAAGTAACTGGAAAAGATCTTATTGGTTAATCTATATAATATGATTCGATTAGCTCTACTTTTAGTATCAATATCTATACCCGTCAGTGTTTTTGCGGTCACAACACCAGAAAATTTTACTGGTCTTATTTATTTTTTTCTTGACTATATCAAACTTATCATTCCTCTCGTCGCTGCTCTAACAGTTGTGGTATTTTTATTCGGTCTTGTTAAGTTTATCGCTCTTGTTGGAGGCAATGAAAAAGAAATAGAAAATGGCAGAAGACTTATGATATACGGACTTGTAGGGCTTTTAGTGATGGTTTCTTTTTGGAGTATTATAACTATTCTTCAGATAGAGTTTGGTTTTGGTGACCTTTTTATTCCTCAACTCCCTATAAAATAATATGTTTAAATTCTCCATGGGTATTTTATTTTTTGCACCGAGTGTTATATATGCACAAGGACTATCTGATGCAATACAAGACGCATATACTATTGTTAATTATTTAATAATACTACTGTCCGCAGCTGCCATTATGGTTTTCTTTTTTGGAATAGTTCGTTTCATTAGTCGTTCAGGAAGTGAGGAAGCAAAAGAAGAGGGCAGACGAACCATGCTTTGGGGAACAATTGCTTTATTTATAATATTTTCTTTGTGGGCGATCATTGGACTCATTCAAGGGGATTTAACCCTTGTTGGTTCTATTGAGAATGTTGATATTTTCCCAAAAGTTCAAACAAGATAATATGAAAAAAAATATTTTATTTTCTAAGTTTACTTTGCTGGCAACACTTATCCTTATTCCTTTTTCTGTTCATGCTGAATTTTTCAGTACCGCAAGAATGTTTATTGTCTCAATTTTTGGAATTGTCCAATCAATGACTTTGATCGCCGCAGGACTCGGACTTCTTGTTTTCTTCTTCGGTTTAGCTCAATTTATTTTAAAATCAGGTGACCCAGCCTCTCATGAAGAGGGTAAAAATAAAATAGTCTGGGGGTTAGTTGCTTTGTTTGTAATGTTTTCTATTTGGGGTATTATTGGCTTTATACAAAGTGAGTTAGGAGTAGGAGGTCCTGGTGGTGGTTCAGATCCTAATTTTCCTCCAGGCTTTGATGATGTTCCTTTAGGTGATCCTGCGAGCGCTTGATCGTTAGCTTTTTATGGTAATACAACAAGAAATTCCACTCTCTTTAATAGAAATATTTATTCTTCGCATTGGAAGAATTGTTGGTTTTCTAACACCAATTGTTTTCGCACTAGCTCTTCTTGTATTTTTTATTGGCTTAGTGAGGTTTATTGCTCGATCTGATAACGAAATCGAGCGTCTTCGAGGTCAAAGAGTTATGGTGTGGGGTGTTACAGCACTTTTTGTCATGACTTCTATTTGGGGCATTATTGCTTTTGTGGGGAAGAATCTCCTTATTGAACAGGGTGGAATATCTCGTGCTCCACAAGTAGAACTCCCTTCCTTAAAACGCTAGTTTTTATTTTCTACATTCTAACTTCTATATATTAAATTCTAAAAAAGTGTTGAACACTTTTTTATCCACACCCTATATTGTCTAACCTGTCTATTTTCGCGTAGAATATACGTATAGACTTTACGACGAAAGTTGAGTCGTTAATTAAAAGTTTATCACCGACGTAGAGGGATAGAGAACGTAATAAAGTGAAGTTTTGTATCCCTGAGCCGAGGAAGGTAATATAAGGTTTGATATTATTAGTAATTAGATATAATGATGAAAAAAATTATTGGTGTTGGATTAACATTTGCTCCATTTTTGGCTTTTGCACAACTTACTGCAGTAAACGCATTTGTAACGCAAATAGGTGTTATTGTAGGTATTTTAACACCTATTGCATTTGCTCTTGGACTTCTATACTTCTTCTGGGGTCTTGCGCAGTTTATTCTGGCTTCTGGTGATCCAGAAAAGGCTACTGAAGGTAAAAATAGAATGATCTGGGGTGTTGTAGCTCTATTTGTTATGTCAACAGTGTTTGGTTTGATTGCTTTTATTCAATCTGAATTAGGTATTACAGAAAAAGTAATTCTTGAAAATAAAGCTCCAGTAGTTCCTATTATTAAGTAGCTGTAGATAATGTCACAATTTGCTGTAGAAAAATTAAATATAATTAATAGATTAATTATCAATCCACTAATTCTTTTGATGTTTTCTGTGGCAGTCCTTGTTTTCTTCTTTGGAATATTCCAAATGATTGCTAATAACGAAAGTGACGAGTCTCGAGAGAAAGGTAAACAGAACATGATATACGGCATACTCGGAATATTTATCATGGTATCTGTGTACGGAATTATTCGATTTCTTCTTGCAACTTTCGGCTTAGATTCATCTGGGTATCTTCCTCTATAGAAAAGACAACAAAAAAACACTCGCCGAAAGGTGAGTGTTTTTTTGTTGTAAATTAAACAGAAGAGGAGTTAGTTAGACTATCCCTCACAGGTCAGTCTGACTAACGGCACTTACTGATCTGTAAAGAAGTTTATTTTTTACATAAAAAAAGCGCTGGACAATAAAATGTCCAGCGCCTGTGTTTCAATCTCACTTCGGCCACTTCTCACCCCAGATTTTTACTTCCTTTTCTGTCGTAGATCGGAATGCCAGTTCTGTTGTTCCTGAAGGAAGACTTAGTTTTCCTCCAGGAGTATAAACAACCGGTTTCTTGTCCTCCATGACTTGAGTACCGTTACGATAGACAAAGACAGGTCCATCTGTTTCTATCGTAATATTGTACCCGGGTGCGAACTTGATGGAGTTTCCCATCTTTCCGACAGGGGCTGTTGTTCCGATTGGCACTCTTGGATATGGCGCCCGCATTTCTGTGCGAGTCGTCTCAAGCTTGTTTTTCCCATCCACCTTCACAACTTCCACCCACGTCTTGCCAACGGTCTGGCTGATCAGGACTACTACG
>CAZVFV010000053.1:0-3319 GCA_964626625.1 uncultured Candidatus Saccharibacteria bacterium
CTACCTGGTTGAGTGGAGCGCAGCCGATGTTTCGCGGGGTGGGGGCACCCCGCCCGCAATTTTGATCAGTCTGGTTGTGTGATATGCTGGTCATTTTAACCGGGGCTGCGCGCGGCTTTGCGCTTGATGTTCAGGAGGCCTTGCGGGTGCAGCAGCATGAGCAAAATCAAAATGAGCGAGTAGAAGATCATGCGGTTTTCCGCGACGTGGCGCAGCCACATGGGCAGAAATTCCAGATGGGAAACATAACGCAGGACTTCGGGTAGGATAGTGAGAAACGCCGCGGCGAGACAGACGCCGAGCATGCTGCCCATGCCGCCGAGAATCACCATGACCACGATGTCCATCGAGCGCATGAAACCAAATCCTTCGGGGTGAATGTAGAGTTTGAAATGCGCGTAGAGGCCGCCAGCGATGCCGGCAAAAAGCGCGGCCACCACGAAGGCGGCGATCTTGTAGCGGGTGGTGTTCAGGCCGGATGCTTCGGCGGCAATTTCGTCGTCGCGCGTCGCGAGAAAACCGCGGCCATAGGTGGAGTGGACGAGATTATGGACGACGAGAATGGTGAGCGCAGCGCAGGCGAAGGTGGTGAAGAAGCCGGTGTGCTTGAGCATGCCGCCGAGTCCGCGCTGGGCCCCGAGCGCCTCGGCGTTTTGAATCGCGCCCTTGATGATTTCGTTGAAGCCGAGCGTGACGATGGCGAGGTAATCGCCGCGCAGGCGGAGCGAGGGAAGGCCCACCGCGAATCCGGTGAGCGCAGCCAGCAAGCCGCCCGCGAGGAGCGCGAGGAGGAAGGTGCCGGTGCCGGCGGTGGGTCCGCTTTGCAGGGTGATCCACGCAGAGGCATAGGCGCCCACCGCCATGAAGCCGGCGTGGCCGAGGGAGAACTGGCCGGTGTAGCCGTTCACCAGATTTAAACTGACGGCGAGAATGAGATTAATGCCGATGCTGATGAGGATGTCGTAATAGTAAGGATTGATGCTGCTGCTCAACGGCGTGAGCGCGGCGAGCGCGACGAGTGTGGCGAAGAAAACAGGATTGGCGCGGAGCTTCATCAGACTTTCTCGAGAACGGTTTTGCCGAGGAGACCGGCAGGACGGAAAAGCAAAATGCCGATCAGCACGGCGAAGACGATGGGGTCGCGGTAGGTGGGCGAGCCGTAGCCGACGATCAGCGCTTCGAGCAGGCCGATAACGATGCCGCCGAGGACGGCACCGGGGAGATTGCCCACGCCACCGAGGACGGCGGCGATGAAGGCTTTGAGTCCGGCATTAATGCCCATGAGCGGATCGATCGAGGGTTGTTGAATGGAAATTAAAATACCGGCGGCTCCGGCCAGCGCCGAGCCGAGGCCGAAGGTGATCGCGATGATGCGATTGAGATCCACGCCGGCGAGCTGTGCCGCCACGGGATTGAGTGAGAGTGCGCGCATCGCGAGGCCGACGCGGGTACGGCGGACGATGAAAACCAGCACGGCGAGCAACAGGATGGTCACGGCGAGCACGATCACTTGCGAGAGTGTGATGGTGAGCGTGGAGAGCGGGCCGAGCCACGCGGGCAGTTCGAGGGCGCGGTCGGTGATGAGTTCGGGAAACGATTTGGGATCGGCGCCGAAAATAAGTTGCCCGCCGTTTTCCAAGAGCAGGGACACGCCGATGGCGGTGATCAGGACGTTGATCTTTGGCTGATGGCGCAGCGGTTTGTAGCAGAGACGTTCGATCAGCATACCGATCAGCGCGCAAGCCACCATGGCAAGGACGAGCGTGAGCGCGGCGACGGTGAAGGACGGTGTGCCGCCGCAAATTCTCAGAACAAAAGGTCCGACATAAAACCCGGCAAAGGCACCGAGCATGAATACATCGCCGTGCGCGAAGTTGATGAAGCGCAGAATTCCGTAGACCATCGTGTAGCCTAGGGCGATGAGCGCGTAGATGCCGCCTTGGGAAAGACCGTTGAGCAGTTGTTGCAGGAATTCGATCACAGGGGGTTGAGGGGAAGTTGAGAGTTGAGGGATGAGAGGGCGGAATCCTAACTCTCCAAGGACCTGCGTAGGCCGCTGAGCATGCGGCTGATTTCTTCGGCATAGAGGGCGTCGTAGTCGGCGCTGGCGAGCATGCCATGATTTCTTGCGATGATAGCTTGGGTGATCGTTTCGTAGAGTGAGCCGATGGCGTAGCCGATAAATTTGGCGTAGTCTGCCGGCGGGCGAGCCGAACCTTCGGCAATGTTGGATGCGACCGAGACGGCGGCACGCCGAATTTGATTGGTCAGGCCGAAGTGTTCTTCGGCTGGAAAGTCACGGGTGTTTCGATAGATCGTATCCGCATAAGATATGGAACGTCGCCAGACCTCTAGCTTTTCGAAGTTGAACATGGGGTGATGGGTAAAAGTGAATTTGGCTCGGGGTCTCTCAGATCTCAGCTCTCAACTCTCAACTGCGTCTGACTCTCGACTCTGGACTCTGGACTAGTGCGGCGGGCTTTGCCCGCCCGCCTCACGGCGCCACCGACTGCTCGAAGCGGAAGGCTCCGTTCTCGATGGCGAGAATGATGGCGGGCTTCGAGGCGTTGCGCTTTTCGTCGAGCGTGATGCTGCCGGTGATGCCGGCGTGATTCTTCGTGGCGGCGATCGCATCGCGGAGCGCGGCGCTCTCGGTCGTGCCGGCGCGCTGCATCGCGGCGGCGAGGATCATGGCGCTGTCGTAGCCGAGGGCGGCCATGTCGTCGGGCGTGTCGCCGGGATAGCGGGCGCGGTATTTTTTCACGAAATTCTGCACCACGGGCGAAGGATCTTGATCGAAGAAGTGAGTGGAGACAAACGAGCCGTCGAGGGATTTGCCGGCGACTTTCAGGAGGGAATCGCCGATCCAGCCGTCGCCCCCGAGGAGTGGGACTTTGAGGCCGAGGAGGCGGGCCTGCTTGCCGATGAGCGCGACTTCGCCGTAGTAGCCGGGGATGAAGATGGCGTCGGGTTGCGCGGCTTTGAGGGAGGTGAGCTGGGGTTTGAAATCTTTGTCGCCGCTGGAGTATTTCTGCTCCTTCACGATCACGCCACCGTTGGCCGTGAAATATTTCACGAAGAATTCGGCGAGGCCGACGGAGTAATCCTGCTTCACATCGGTAAGGAGCGCGATGCGTTTCCAGCCTTTCGAGAGGGCGAATTTCGCCATGACGGTGCCTTGAAAGGGATCGATGAAGCAGACGCGGAAAATATAATCGCCGGTCTCCGTCACCTTGGGATTGGTCGAGGCGGGCGAGATCATCGGGATTTTGTTTTGCTGGCAGATGGGGGCGGCTTCGAGGGATTTGGAGGAGGCGAC
>CAZVFV010000054.1:0-3296 GCA_964626625.1 uncultured Candidatus Saccharibacteria bacterium
GGGGGAGGGCCGGGGGCCATAAGCAATTCCGGTCATGGATAGCGCCTGGTCCCTTGTCCGGGGCGCGTGAATCGCAGGTTCAGACATCCTGATCCCGAGGAAATACGGTGAGCTCAACTCCGCTGCGAATCGGGATAAAATAAATTTAACGCGGAGGGCGCAGAGAACGCGGAGCCTGACGTGACGGGGAAGTGGCACGGGTCTCAAGATTCACCGCGCATACTTCTGCGGTGGTGGAACCCGACCTCCGGGCGGGTTTTGCCGCGAGAGCCGGCACCCAGCGCGCCCGACTTGTCCGTCGTAGCCTTGGCGAAGTCGGAAGGTCGCGTTCCACCTCCGATCCAGTTCATCCGGTTTGCGCCGTGACTGGTTCAGTTCGTTTCCCCGCTCGTCCACGTTGCACGGGCTGGAAGGTCTTTCACCTCGCAGGTGAAGCTCAAACAGCGGTGGTGTTTACGGCATCTCCTTCATCCGTGTCAATCGGGGCAATTCGTGTCTCTCGGTGTTGTCGAATTTAGGTTCAGTTATCTTTGTCCCCCGCTCGGCCCAACGAAGCATTGTCGGACTTGCCTTGGGTTGGCCGAGCATGGCACTTTCCGGCATGCAGCTTTATCTCATACGACATGCCCATGCTCTGGACGGAGACGACGATGCCGCGCGGCCCTTGAGCGCGAAGGGCCGGAAGCAGATCAAGGCGATGGTGCGGCATCTCCGCCGGAGCGGCCGGCTGCACGCCACGGAATTCTGGCACAGTCCGCTGGTGCGGGCGCGCGACACGGCGGCGTTGCTGGGGCAGGGACTGAACCCCAAAGCCAAGTTGGTTGAGGTATCGGGGATCGAGCCCTACGCGAACCCCGCCAACATGGCACAGACGTTGAGGAAACTTCGTCGTCCGGTGGTCGTGGTCGGCCATGAACCGCACCTGAGTGAATTGGCCACGTTGTTGCTGGTCGGTCGGGCTGTTACGCCGGTGCTGGTGCTCAAGAAATGCGCGGTGGTGGCGCTGGAGAGCAAGGACGGTCATTGGGCGCTGCGCTGGCAGGTATCGCCGAAAGAGATCCGGTAATCCGAGGGAAAAAGCACGATTCCCAAAGGGGTCACGTGTTGAATTTTGACAAAGCCTTGGCGAAGACCCTCTCCCGCTCTGCTCCGGCGAGGCGGAACCGACGCAGGTATTGGCTCACGCTGGCCGCCGGTCCCATCTGCAGGCGTTCGGCCAGCCAGCCGTTTGGCACGGCCGAACTCATTCGGAGCAGCGCGGCCAACTGTACTTTCTCGGGGGCTGATTTTCTCGCCGGTAGTTTCGCCAGCTTGAGGCCCAGCGCTTTGGCTCCCGCCACGAGCTTCCGCTCCCATTGCTGTCCTCGTTCTTCCCGCCAAGCTTCCGGATCCACGCCGGCCAGCCCATGTTTTTTGAGGTCAGCCCCGCGTGCCCGCAAATCTTTTTTCATCGCTTGGCGGTAGCCTGCCGTCCCCACGCACCACCCTCGGCTGAGCTGGCCGTACTTTTCGTCACGCTCTTTGGGATCGGTTGCCGCCAACACGCCCAAATAGCCGAGATACTTCTGCCACCCGGCCTTCGTATCAATCAGCCGCCCGCTCTCGCTCAACAAGGTTTCGGCTTCGAGGCATCCCGGCCGTTCCTTGCTCAGATACCAATGCAGGCTGCTCCAGCGAAATTCCGCGAGCCGCGCCGGCGTCACCACCTTCGCCCGCACCGCATTGAGATGAATGTAGTGACACACCTGCGCCAGCGCCTGCCCCGGCTCCACGTGCAAGGCCTTGAAGCGTCCCTGAAACGGCCGACCTGCCTCCTGCTGGTAGCGGTTGAAACGCACCGCCCACGTGCCTTGCAGCCACTTCATACCGACGCTCAGGTTTGGCTCCGTCAGCTCCACCGCCAGATGAAAATGATTCCGCATGATCGCATACGCATGCAGCCGCCAACCATACCGGGTCGCCGCCTCCAGCAGAACCTGCTCAAACGCCTGCGCGGTCCCTTTCGCCGCAAACAGATCGCGCCGGTAATTGCCCCGGTTGATCACATGATAACAAGCCCCGGGAAATTCCAATCGGATTAGTCGTGCCATGCCCTTGAATCAGGCGTGCCGGGGCGGCTTGTCAACATTCAACACGTGACCCCTTCTGATTTTGGCGAAGGGAAACAAGCCCAGCCGACGGGATAACGCGGCGTGAACGCACGTCAGGCCCCCGCGCTCTCCCCGCGCTCCGTGTTAATTGTATTTTCCCCGATTCGCGGCGCTGTTGAGCTCACCCTCATTCCTCGGGATCAGGATGGCTGAACTTGTCGTCGTGTCGGTTTCTCACTGTCGCAGGGGCCGCTTCTCCGGATATTTTCATTCACGGAATTTACATTCAATTGACTGAATGCATCTCGGCTTGGCGCGGGGTCCGGCTTCCGGTTGCGTCCGCGAAGTATTGAGTATTGACGGTTCAAGTTTGTTTTTAGCCCCACCCCAAGCCCAGCAACGTTCCTTTCCCCGGAGAGAGCGTCGCAAGTCTACCACCCCTCGTCTGCTACCATCTCATGACTACCCTCCCCCCCACCTCGAAGCGCGCCAGGCCGCTTCTCGCCCTTGTCACCCTCTGGTTGTTCAGCGCCTTGTGCGTCTGGGCCCAGCCCACCGGCAGCATCAGTGGTCGAGTTTACAATCCCGTCACCAAGCAATACGTGGCGAATGCCGAGGTCAACGTGCTCGGCACGTTGCTCACGGTGTCGACGGAGAGCGACGGTTCCTATCAGCTCGTGAACGTGCCCACGGGCGGGGTCACCCTGCAGGTAAACTTCACCGGCTACCGCACAGCCTTGGTCACCTTCGACCTCGCGCTCGGGCAGGCCGCCACCCAAAATTTTGAGTTGCATAGCACCCAGCCGCAGAAGCAGGGGCAAGGCGACGCTCCGGTCGTGCTCGAGACAATGGTCGTGTCGGCAGAACGCGAGGGCAACGCCAAGGCCATCATGGAGCAGAAGAGGAACATGAACATCACCACCTCCGTGGCCTCGGACATCTTTGGCAACATCACGGACGGTAATGTGGGCGAGTTCCTGAAGTTCCTGCCCGGCGTCGATATCGACTACGTGGAGTCCGAGGCTCGCGGCGTGCGCCTCGGCGGCATGACCGGCCAATACACCGCAGTTACCTTCGACGGCGTGCGCCTTGCCAGCGCCGATGCGGGCCGCACGGGCGAACTCGCCCGCGCCACCAGCTTTGAGGCTCTTTCGATCAGCTCGATCGAATCGATCGAGATCAACCGCACCACGAGCTCCGACATGG
>CAZVFV010000055.1:0-3291 GCA_964626625.1 uncultured Candidatus Saccharibacteria bacterium
ATTCTATATAAGGTACATTCTTTAATTATTAAAAGAATGTATATAGAAGTTTTTTTATTGTACAGCTTCTCAAATTTTTTTCTTGAAAGGTTTTTCTTAAAAGAATACAATATTGGTTTTTTCGGGGTTCTGAGGTGTTCATTTCCTTCAACAACCAAAGGTCCTTAGGACCAAGGAGTTCTTCATGACTCGAGTTCTTGTTCGTCAGACTGTTTCGCATTCGTTAACCCCACAAAAGGAGTTCGGTAAGGTTCAAATAGAAGCTCTGCATACGATGGGTTTTTCTTACCCTGAGGTGCGTCGAATAATTAATGCAGGCTCAGTCGCTGTCGCTGTCTGGGCAGTTGAGTTTGTGGTAGATCTCGCTCGTGACGGCTGTGATAAGAAGCTTATTTATGATTGGATTGAAAGAGTTCGACAAAGTGTCTGGGGTGTTCAAACTTTTCGAGAGCTTTTCCCTGAATGTGTAGAAATTCCTACTCGGTTCTCGATACCACAAATATTATGGGCTTTTTTGGATTCCGCAAAAGAAGCCTTGGATATTGGACTTCCGATGCAATTGATCGAGGAGGAAGATTAAGGTTTCTAATAAAATTTCAAAACCCATCATCGAAAGGTGATGGGTTTTTCTTTTTAAAAATTACACCATATTCAAAATCCTTTAAGGACTCTCCTTAAAGTTTTCTTTTAAACAAAAATAATTTGTTGTATAATACAGTTTCTTATTATTTAATTTACCCATATGTCACTTACATACATACTTATAGCTATTGCAGTCATTATTCTGGTGTGGGTTATGTTTATCTACAATCGTTTTATTTCTCTTGTTAATCGAACAGATGAAGCGTGGTCCGATATTGATGTTCAGCTCAAGCGTCGATACGATCTCATTCCAAATCTTATAAATACAGTTAAAGGTTACGCTGCTCATGAGAGTGGAGTGTTTGAAGCTGTAACTGAAGCTCGAACTAGAGCAATGAACGCAGAGGTAAAGGGAGATGTAAAAGAAGTTGCTCAAGCAGAAAATATGCTGGCAGGTGCTATGAAGTCTCTCTTTGCTGTGTCAGAAAATTATCCAGATTTGAAAGCTAGCGAAAATTTTAAACAACTTCAACAAGAACTCTCTGATACTGAAAACAAAATCCAAGCCGCGAGACGCTTTTACAATGGTAATGTGCGAGACCTTAATACGAGTGTGGAATCATTTCCAGGAAATGTTATTGCGAAAACGTTTAATTTTGCAAAACGAGCCTTCTTTGAGCTTGATAACGAAGCAGCAAAACAACCAGTTGAAGTTAAGTTTTAAAGCATACTAAGTCTAGTGGTTATGTTTTTCTTACTAACTAAAATTCCTAGAACCTAAAACCTACAAGCTCACAGCTTTCTCATGACAACTCTTTATACACAACAAGATAGAAATACAGCAAAGACATGGCTTCTCATGGGTGTATTTTTTGCTGTGGTTGTGGGGCTCGGTTGGTTTTTGAGCTATTACTACGGCAATCCGATAATTCTTTATATTGCAGTTATTTTTAGTGTCGTCATGAATATTGGAAGTTATTGGTACTCAGACAAGCTCGTGATCAAGATGACAGGTGCACGACCATTTGAGAGAAAGGAAAGTGAGGATCTTTGGGATATTGTTGAAAATCTTTCTATTACAGCAGGGCTTCCAATGCCGAAGCTTTATATTATTAACGATCCTGTGCCAAATGCTTTTGCAACAGGTAGAAATAAAGATCATGCAGTAGTGGCAGTAACAACAGGACTTTTAAGTATTCTTAATAAAACAGAACTCGAAGGTGTGGTCGCTCATGAGCTTGGTCATATTGGTAACAAAGACATGCTTCTTTCGACAGTTGTGGTTGTGCTCGCAGGTTTTGTGGCAATTCTTTCAGATATGTTTTTACGAAGTATGATTTGGGGTGGGGGCAGAAGAGGGGGAGATAGTGATAATAAAGCAGGGGGAGTTCTTATGATTGTTGGTATTATTTTTGTGATTCTTTCACCAATTTTTGCAACCTTAATTCGTTTGGCGATTTCTCGTAAGCGTGAGTTTTTGGCTGATGCATCAGGTGCACTTCTCACTCGATATCCAGAAGGTTTAGCTTCTGCACTTGAGAAAATTTCTGGACACTCTGCACCGATGAAAAAAGCTTCAAATGCAACAGCGCATCTTTTTATTTCAAATCCATTTGGTGCAAAAAAAGGTGGTTTGAGCAAGCTCTTTATGACACATCCACCTGTTGAAGATCGGATAAAAGCTTTGCGTGGAGATAATGAGGTATTATAAAATAATCACCACTCGTCCCGCAGCGAGCACTGATTACTTGCAATTAAAGTTGATCTGCTATGGGATGACCTATCCACCAGCAGAAGATAGAATAAAGATTTTGCGAGGTATGGAGTAGTTCTGTATGAATTCAGTTCCCAAAAAAAGCAATATAAAACTTTTTGATATTTTGCTTGATTTTAATGAAGCAAAGGTTGCGTATTTTCGTAAGCCAAATTTCACCGACAAGATAATGGCTTTTACGATATTACGCTTTTTTCCAAAAGCTGTTACTCCGAATCATCTCACATTGTTGCGGCTTATTTTGATACCTTTCGTCTTTTATCTTTTATTTATCGAAGCGTATGTCGTCGGAACAATTTTGTTTATTATTGCAGCCTTCTCCGATGCTTTAGATGGGGCACTAGCACGCACAGAAAATCACATAACGCTCTGGGGAACACTTTTCGACCCAATAGCTGATAAGTTACTTATCAGCTCTGTGGCGGTGCTTCTGGTGTCTCGGTATATTTCTATTCCACTTGCACTGAGTATTGTTCTTATTGAGCTTATTCTTATTTTAAGTTCATATTTGCGTTTTAAAGGAACAGTTGTGCCGGCAAAACTCTCTGGAAAAATCAAAATGGTTTTACAGTCTTTGGGTATTACATTTTTACTTATTTTTCTCGGCTGGCAAATTCCGTTATTTTTTGAAATTGCTCGATATACGCTGTATGGAGCTGTTTTCTTTGGATTACTGAGCTTGTTTATTTATCGTTCTATATAAAACACAGATTTAGCATGTTTCTTGCAAAGGGTGAGAGATTCGAAGCTTACAGCTTCAGTACAGGTTTTTGATATTTTACTTCGTTCCTCATAAAATATCTAAAGAACCTTTTCGAATCTGCGTTACGCTTTTCTTGCAGAAAAGTTACGTCACCCATCTTTGTTCGCTTTGCTCACTGCGGAGGGTGAGAGATTCGAACTCTCGGTGGGTTTCCCCACACCACGTTTCCAAC
>CAZVFV010000056.1:0-3265 GCA_964626625.1 uncultured Candidatus Saccharibacteria bacterium
TATTAATTGAAATAGAGAAGAAGAGTTTGTATACTTAAAAAATGGAAAAGTTTAAGCAAGAATCTCATTGGGAGCAAAAGGAGGCAACAATTTTGGAAAAGATGGATAGAAAAGTAGACGGGTTACTTCGACTTAAAGAGGAGGTGTCTAGTATTGACATCAGCGAGTCTCATGAAGTGGTAAAAGAAAAATTGAATGGGGTATATGAAGGCATAAAGAATGAGTGGTCACAAGAGGTTATTGAGCAGGTTAATTATTGTATTGATCTGATGAGCAAAGCTCATGATATACAGCTTGATATTAACAGGACAGTTCTTGATGAGGGAGACATTGGAAAGGGGGCACTGTTGCGTGGTGACGAACTTGTAGTAAGGCGAGATGCTCTTTTTGATGAAGTGTACAATATAACATCAAAACATAGTGATGTTTTATATATGACTGAAGTGTATTCTGTTATAAAATCACTCGTAGAAAAAAATGAAAAAATTGTAGGTTATAAGGGAGACAAAGACAGGGTCATTAAAGAGGCTGTTTCTGAGAGATTTTCCAGTGATGCTGAATGGCGTGAAGATGAAATCTTAACTAAAGAGGACGTTGTTGATGTTGTGATCGATCCATTTTCTGCCAGTGTTGTTTTTGAATCTAAAGCTTTTGATGAAATTGATGAAGATGCGAGTGGTTTACATATGCGTGAAAGTGTTTTTAACTACATACGAGACTCAAAAGATAAGAATTACGTGAAAGACATTATTAGACATGAAAATACGCACAATATACTTGATGGAACCACGATATATGCGGGACCCCTTAGTTCTCCAGATGGAGCTTTGAAGGGAAGGCTGACGATAATTACCGGTTTAATGGACGGTAAAATTTCTTTTCCATTTTCTTACTCTGACGCGAAAAAACAACGAGCAAGAGAGCGGATAATGCGTTTGCACGCTAGTGACCTCATTGATTATACCCATGAGGAAATATTGGCTGGTTTGGACGAGGCAAAAAAATCAGGATTTAGGGGCGAGATTAACATGACCCCTCAGGAAATATTACGTCACGTTTTGAATAAAAAATCGAGCGTATCAGTTGATTTTAGACGCAAAACTTCAAGTTTTAGTACGGCAGGCAACCAGCTTTCTCGGGCGGTTGAGGTGATACAAAAATATAAACCACATGTTAAAGACAGTGAGGTTGCTGAACATCTTGATCTTCTTGAGAAAGGTATCATGTCTTCTTTTGTGGATATGGTGGAGCGGGTTAAGTTGATCCTTTCTTTTGCAGAAACGATCGGTCCTGAGGCTGAGGAGCGTGCGGATATCTTGTTTCATATCTTGAAGCCGAGTACATATCGGCACATAGAAAGTTACCTTGATTATAAATACAAAGAAAATATTGATTTGTATCGATCTGTAAACAAGATAGAGAGAGGGGATTTCTCTTTGCTGGTATTGAGAGTGTTGGCGGACGGGCTTTCAAAACAGCCCGAATTGATGGATAAGGTGAAAAACAAACATATCCCTTGGGAAAAAATTCCTTATGAAATGGATGAGTGTGGTGTAGATATTCGTTCTTTGGATCAAATCAGAGAGTATGTGTCTTTGCTTGGAGTGGTGATGAATTCATTTTCCGTATCAGAAAATCTAAAAGATAAGACCGAGCATATAACAGCATCCTTTTTCTATGAAAACTTTATGGCAGACGTTAATAATCAGTTCGAAAGAATGGGTGAAATGTATGAAAAACTGACAGATGTCGAAAAAGAGATTTTCCAAAAAGAGATGGTTAGTTATTTTAATGACTTCTTCTTTGATGATTTTAATGCTGAAATCTCTTCGAGAGAGGACATAAAGAAAATGCCTTTGTGGAATCTGGTTGTGAAAGCAGGACTTCAAGATACGATAGGAGAAATGCTTGAGAAGCTTGATAAAGAACATGCTTTTTAAGTACACGCATTTTCGGCGACCGCACCAAATAAAAATCCCCTCACGTGAGGGGTTTTTATTTAGCAAGCTGAACCAGAGCTTAGTATTTTTTAATCTTTCAATTTTTGAATGTAGTTCGAAGTTGTAAGTGAGGAACAAAGGAAATTGTAGATTTAACTACTGAGACCGAGTACCGGAGCGAGCAACAAAGAAGTACGTCAAAAATAGAGAGAGATTGTTACTTAACTGCTTCTTTGAGAGCTTTTGCTGCTCTAAATTTAGGAACCTTCATAGCTGGAACTTGTATAGCTTCTCCTGTTCGAGGGTTTCGAGCTTGGCGAGCTGCACGAAGCTTTGCTGAGAAGATACCAAGACCTGCGATAGAGACTTCCTCACCCTTCTTAAGAGACTCAACAATTGAGCTGATAACAGTATCCACTGCTTGTTCAGCTTGAACTTTTGTTCCACCTAATCCTGTGTGCACTGCTTCTACGATTGATGCTTTATTCATAGTATTGTAATTATTAATAATTATTGAAATGTTTGACGACCCAATATGGCTTAAGGGCCTATATTCTCCTCTGATATAGACGTCTTTTATTATAGCTTAAGGGAAATGCTCTGCAATAGGGCTCTAAAAAAGGATGTTTAAAAGGGAAATAGTCAAGAAATGGAAAAACTTAGGTTTAAGATATTGAAATTACTATAAAATATTGACTTATTTAAAATAAAATGCTATAATATATATAAGTGGACGGGAGATGTTCTCTCAATCCTTGTTGTTTTAGGTGTCATTTCAGGAGTGTTTTTATGAAGAGTCTTCTTGTTTTTGTGCTTATTTTTTTAGTGATGGTGTCTGCAGCTCAAGGAGCTGATCAGCCGATGAAGATTTGTGTAATCTCATTGGTTGCCGGTGAAGATGTCCTTGCGGACGCTGTTCTTCAGGAGCTTGTTGTTCCTGAAAACAGCAAGATCGAGACCCTTCTTGATTCCAAGAAGTTGCGCGAAAACCTCAATGAGAAGGCGAAAGAACTCGGCTACAGCCATGTGCTGTTGGTTCGAGTGAATCATTCAGCTCGACCTTTCCCGGGTGTTAGGGGGACAAAAATTCATAAGTCTGTATTAAATTGACGATAACAACCTTGCCGCAAAGCAGTCGGCACTTGCTGCAGCTGCAAGAAATTCAGCTGACCTATTCAAGAAGTCGGAAAAAAAGTAAATACTTTGAAGTACTTACTTCTGAAGTTAAACCTCGAGACATGTTCTCAGGGTTTTTTTATGCAAAAAGCTGGGCGGCCTTCGGCCGCCCAGCTTTTGTTTTTTCTGCTTCATGCTACATGTTACAT
>CAZVFV010000057.1:0-3191 GCA_964626625.1 uncultured Candidatus Saccharibacteria bacterium
CTCACCGGCAACAACGCCCAGCTCTACTTCAAGAGCCGCGAAGCCGGTGCAGGCAGCGCCCCCGAGCTCGTCGTCGGCAACTAAGCCCTCGTTTCCCTATTCGTCAGCGTTAGATATGCCCCCGGTGATGATTCACCGGGGGCATTTTTGTGGATAAGCCCGGCAGTTTCCAAAGATTCACGCGTGCTTACCTCGATCAGCATGAAACTGAAAAAGTGAACTGCATAGCAGATGGGTTTTATACCAATGACCTTTAGCTTTTAGACCTCCAACGCGGTGCAAAGCGTGGTGCGAGGACGCAGCAAAGGGGTCTGGCCGTGTTTTGTTAGCCAATCAGCTGTCTCTCGTTCGCAACCACTCTTGCGCCCTGAGAAGGACGAGGCGTGGACACTTTTAGCAACGCCCCGAAGCGACGCAGTTTCTATTTCAAATCTAAAACTAACAAAACACGGCCAGACCCCTTCGGAATGGCACCTATCCTAAATCTGGCCCAAATCAGCTCATTCTTGTTGGGGGCCGCTAGCCAAGATTTCACTTTATGAAATCACGCGCTGACGTTTTGAAATCAATCCAGGTGAAAATTCGCCTGTTGCACTTGGCCTATAGCACCGAAGAGGCCTACTGCGGTTGGGTCGGTCGTTATTATGACTTCTACCTAAGCCTGCCCAAGGCGAGGACGCCGGAGCAGAAAGCGGAGGCGTTTCTCACTCATCTGGCGGTTAACGTAGGTGTCGCCGCCCGGACGCAAAATCAGGCGCTATCGGCGCTGCTGTTCCTGTATGACGCTGTCATGGGCAAAACCGCTCGGCAATATCGATGCCCTGCGAGCCAAACGTCCGGTGCAAGAGCGCACCTCCCCTTCGCGCGAGCAAGTGCGCACGTTGCGCATGGTGGTGAAGGACCGGCCGAATGTTCCGGCCCGGTTGCTGGTGGATTTGCTGTACGGCTGCGGGCTACGCGTCTCCGCGCCACTGGAACTCCGGGTGAAGGATGTCTTGTGGAGCGAAAATCAGCTGATGATTCGTGCGGCCAAAGGCGGTAAAGACCGGCGGGTGCCCATCCCGGGTTGTTGTGCCGAGCCGCTGCGTTTGCAGATCGAAATTGCCCGGAAGGTCTGGGAATCGGATCGTAAGAACACCTCCACGATTGGCGTGAATTTGCCTTTTCAGCTGGCGAGAAAATATCCCACTGCGCCCTTTGCGTGGCAATGGCTCTGGGTTTTTCCGGCCGCAAACCACTGTGCTCATCCTCGGACTGGCGAAATCGTCCGCTATCACATTTTGCATGATTTGCTCCAGCGGGCGGTCAGGGAAGCGGTGCGCAAAGTGGGATTGGACGGGCTCGTTACTCCGCATGTGTTACGGCACGCATACGCCACGCATTCGCGGAAAAGTTTGGATTCACTGCGTGAGTTGATGGGACACGCCTCGATCGTCACCACCTCGGGCTACAGGCATCCCAATGTGGTGAAGGCGACCAATCCGCTCGATGACCTGCTGTCACAATGAGCAACGCGGGGCGTATGGCTTATTGGGTGTCGTAATCGTCACATTGGGTTCCTCGTAGGCACGAGAGCTACGACCGGTTTGTGCGGAGAACGCGGCTGACCTTCGCTTCGTAACTGGTTTCAAATTTTGGAGGCTTGGCACGCTTCGGATGAAGGCTGCCGCAAGCCGCAGCCCTACAAAATGCACGAGCGGATGATCGGGCCCGCCGGGAGGCGGGCCCTCCATGCGGAACGTGGGCAAAGAAAAAGGCGGCCGGTGAGGGCCGCCTTGAATTGGTGCGGTGAAGGGCATGGCGCTTGGGGGCAAGCGCCGCTACCTTACTGGCAGGCCTCACATTCGCCGCCGTTTTTCATGGCGTCGATGGAGCACACGCGTTTCTCGTCGGCGGTGAATTGACGCTTCGCGTCAGTTGAGAGCTGAGAGCTGAGAGTTGAGGAGTCAGAAGGGAACGGCGTCGTGGTGATGGCGGGAGACGAGTTGAGAGCTGAGGCAGCGGCTGCATCGCGGACATCTCTCGTAGCTGTCTCGGCTTTCGTTTCACCGGCGGCGCCGCGGATTTCTTTGCGGTTCGAGATCGTGGCTTTCTCGATGTTCGAAGCGCCGAGCGTGCGGAGATAATAGGTCGTCTTGAGCCCGGCGCGCCAGGCGGCGCGGTACATGTGCGAGAGCGTCTTGATGTCGGGCGTCTTGAGCCAGAGATTCACGGACTGGGATTGATCAATCCACTTCTGGCGGCGGGCGGCGGCTTCGACGACCCACTTGAAGTCGACGTCGAAGGCGGTGAGGTACTTGGCTTTCAAGTCGGCGGGGATGGACTCGATGTCCTTCACGTCGCCGTCGAAGTACTTCAAGTTGTCGATCATCTCTTGGTTCCAGAGGCCGCGGGCTTTGAGGTCCTCGACGAGGTAGGTGTTGATGACGACGAATTCGCCGGAGAGGTTGGATTTGACGTAGAGGTTCTTGTAGTAGGGCTCGATGCAGGGCGACGTGTTCGTGATGTTCGAGATCGTGGCCGTGGGGGCGATTGCGAGGCAGTTGGAATTGCGCATGCCTTGCTTGGTGATCTTGGCGCGGAGGGGCTCCCAGTTCATCTTGCCGCCGCGGGGCACATCGAGCGGGATGCCGCGTTCTTGCTCGAGGAGATCGAGGGTGTCCTGCGGGAGGAGTCCGCGATCCCACTTGGAGCCTTTGTAGCTGGAGTAGGTGCCGCGTTCGCCGGCGAGATCGGAAGAGGCCTCGTAGGCGTAATAGGCGATGGCCTCCATGAACTCGTCGTTGAACTCCACGGCTTCGTTCGAGGCGAAGGCGATGCCTTTTTGATAGAGGGCGTTGGCGAGACCCATGATGCCGAGACCGACGGGGCGGTGGCGGAGGTTGGAAGTCTTGGCGGCAACGGTCGGGTAGAAGTTGATGTCGATGACGTTGTCGAGGGCACGGAGGGCAACGCGGATGGTGTCGCGGAGTTTTTCGTGATCGAGGGAGCCGTCGGGCTTGAGGTGCGATTCAAGGATGATGGAGCCGAGATTGCAGACGGCGGTTTCTTCCTTGCCGGTGTTGAGCGTGATTTCGGTGCAGAGATTGGAGGAGTGGATGACGCCGATGTGATCCTGCGGGGAGCGGATGTTGCACGGGTCCTTGAAGGTGATCCAGGGGTGGCCGGTCTCGAACAGCATCGACAGCATC
>CAZVFV010000058.1:0-3174 GCA_964626625.1 uncultured Candidatus Saccharibacteria bacterium
CCACCCAATACTGCACCTTCTACGTCGACGGACTATTCTTCGGCGTGGACGTTCTCCGCGTGCAGGAAGTCATCCGCTATCAGGAGATGACCCGCGTCCCGCTCGCCTCCCATGTCGTCAGCGGTCTCATCAATCTCCGTGGCCAGATCGTGACTGCGATCGATCTTCGCCGCCGACTCGTCCTGAAAGATCGCGCCACCGATCAACTCCCGATGAACGTCGTGGTCCGCACCGATGACGGCGCCGTGAGTCTGCTCGTGGATGAGATCGGCGATGTCCTCGAAGTTGACGAGAGCACCTACGAGCGTCCGCCCGAAACCCTGACCGGCGTCGCCCGCCAGCTCGTGCGTGGCGTCTACAAATTAAAAGACCGGTTGCTCCTCATCATCGACACCGAGCAAACCGTCGATCTCCACACCAAAGCCAACCCAACCGCCAACACCGCGTGAATAAAAAACTGAAAACTGAAGGACTGAAAAGCTGAACTAAAATCCCAAACGCCAATGCTCGTCGTAGCGGCAGGCATCATCTCAGTCCCTTCTCCACTCCGTCCTCCGTCCTCCGTCCTCCGCCTTCCGTCCTCCGCCCTCCGCCTTCCCCCTTTCGAATTCACAACCAATCCGTCCACGCCCAACCAAGACTCCCTCCATGAATAAATCCTCCGCCTCCACCCGTAAAGTCAGCCCCCACACCGATCCGAAATCCAGCGCCCCGCGCGATAACTCCATCAAAATCTCCGCCGATGAGCTGGCCAATCTCCGCAGCCAACTCGCCGCCATTTCCCTCGCCCAAGGCGTCATCGAACTCGCCCTCGATGGCACCATCCTCACGGCCAACGACCATTGCTTGAAAATTTTCGGCTACACCCTCGACGAACTCAAAGGCCAGCCCCACGCCAAACTCGTCGAACCCGCCACCCGCGATTCCGCCGCCTACAAACAACTCTGGCAGGATCTCGCTTCCGGCCAGCCCTACGCCGCCGAAGCTAAGCTTCTCCGCAAAGAGGGGAGCATCGTCCACGTCCAGGCCACTTATCAGGCAGTCCTCAACGCCGCCAACCGCCCCGCCAAAATCGTGGCCGTGTTGACCGATGTCACCGCCAAGCACGCCATCGCCGCCGAAATGGTTGAACTCAAGGTGCGCGCAGAAATTACCAACCTCACCAGCATTGTCTCCGAGTCCGACCTCAAGGGCGACATTCTCAGCATCAACGAAAAGTTCATCGAGATCTCCCAGTACAGCAAGGAAGAGCTCATCGGCCACCCGCACAACACCACCCGCCATCCCGACATGCCGAAGGAGACTTTCAAGGAGGTCTGGTCGACGATCGGTCGCGGCAAGACTTTCCGCGGCATCATCAAAAACCGCAAAAAGGACGGAACGCCCTACTATGTCGATGCCGTCATCGCCCCGGTCCTCGGCGACAATGGTAAACCGAAAAAATATATCGGGGTGCGCTACGACATCACTGCGGCCGAACTCGAACGCCAGAACATGAAGGGCGTCCTCGGTGCCATCGACAACGCCTATGCCTATATCGAATTCAACACCAAAGGCCATGTCCTCAGTGCCAATGCCAATTTCCTCAAGACCCTCGGCTACCAACTCAATGAAATCACGGGCAAACATCACAGCATGTTTGTTGATCCCGCCTACGTGAGTACCGCGGATTACACCCAGCTCTGGGCCGATTTGAACAATGGCATCAGCAAGTCCGATGTCTTCAAACACATCACCAAGGATCGGCGGGAAATCTATATTCAGGCGGTTTATGCGCCGGTGAAGGACGAGATGGGGCGCGTCAACAAAGTGGTGAAAATTTTCACCGACGTGACCGATCAGAAGATCGCCCAGCAAAACAACGACCGGCAAATCGGCGAAATCAACCGCACCCAAGGCGTGATCGAATTCACGAACGAAGGCACCGTCCTCACGGCCAATAATAATTTTCTCTCCCTACTCGGCTACAGCATGGACGAAGTAAAGGGCCAGCATCACTCGAAGTTCGTCGAGCCGTCCTTCCGCGATTCACCGGAATACAAAATGTTCTGGCGCGATCTCAATGACGGCAAATTCCAGACCGCCGAATACAAACGCCTCGGCAAAGCCGGCAAGGAAGTCTGGATCCAAGCCACCTACAATCCGGTCTTCAACGTCGCCGGCAAGGTCCACAAGGTCGTGAAATTTGCGACCGACATCACCGCCCGCAAACAGGGCGAAGCAGCGCTCAAGATCACGCTCGAATCCGTCAGCCAAAATGCGCAATCGCTGGCCTCCGCCTCGGAAGAATTATCCACGGTCGCCCAGCAAATGAGTTCCAATTCCGAGGAAACTGCGGCCCAATCCAACGTCGTCGCCTCCGCCTCCGAGCAGGTTTCCAAGAACGTCGCCACGGTCGCGACTTCCGCCGAAGAGATGAGCGCCTCCGTGAAAGAAATCGCCAAGAACGCCAACGACGCCGCCCGCGTTGCCACCTCCGCCGTCAAAGTCGCCGAGGACACCAACCGCACGGTCGCCAAACTCGGCGAGAGCAGCATCGAGATCGGCAAGGTCATCAAGGTCATCACTTCCATAGCGCAGCAAACCAATCTCCTCGCGCTCAACGCCACCATCGAGGCCGCCCGCGCCGGTGAAGCCGGCAAGGGCTTCGCGGTCGTCGCCAACGAAGTGAAGGAACTCGCCAAACAAACCGCTGCCGCCACCGAAGATATCAGCGCGAAGATCGAGGCCATTCAAACCGACACCAAGGGTGCCGTCACCGCGATTGCCGAGATCGCGAAGGTCATCGGCCAGATCAACGACATCTCGAACACGATCGCGAGTGCGGTGGAGGAGCAATCCGCCACCACGAACGAGATCGCCCGCAACGCCACCGAAGCCGCCAAGGGCAGCACAGAGATTTCCAAGAACATCACGAATGTTTCCCTCGCCGCGAAGAACACGACCGAAGGTGCGAACAACACCCTCGCCGCCGCCCAGGAACTCGCGAAGCTCTCCGCCGCCCTCAAAGCCGTGGTGGATAGCGCGAATCTGAAGAAATAGTAGTGAGCATCAAGTAGTGAGTAGCCGGTAGCGGCGCTTGCCCCCAAGCGCCATCTATCGCCCGCGTGCGGCGCCGACCCCGAATGGCCCCGGCCCCGAATGGCGGTTGAGGGCAACCGCCCCTACCCAATT
>CAZVFV010000059.1:0-3007 GCA_964626625.1 uncultured Candidatus Saccharibacteria bacterium
TCATGGAACTGATGTTCTTCAGCTTCTACTCCGTCGCGTTCGACCAGATCTTCAACAACGCCGCCAACGTCCGCTACATGTCCGGCGGTCTGATCAACTGCCCGATCGTTCTCCGCGGCCCCGCCAACGGCGGCACCAACGTCGGTGCCACCCACTCCCACACGCCCGAGTCCATCGCCGCGTATCACCCCGGCGTAAAAGTCGTGGTGCCCTCCACGCCCGCCGATGCCAAGGGCCTGCTCAAGTCCGCCATCCGCGACAACGACCCCGTTATCTTCCTCGAAAACACGCTCCTCTACGGCGAGAGCGGCGAAGTTCCCGACGGCGAACATCTCGTTCCGCTCGGTTCCGCCAAAGTCATCCGCCACGGCAAAGATATTTCCATCATCGGCCACGGCCGCACGATCCAACTCGCCCTCAAGTCCGCCGATCTCCTCAAAGAAAAGCACGGCATCCACGCCGAAGTTGTCGATCTCCGCTCCATTCGTCCGCTCGACGAAGAGACGATTCTCGCCTCCGTCCGGAAAACCAACCGCGCCCTTTACGTCGAGGAAGCCAAACCCTTCTGTTCCGTCGGAGCCATGGTCGCCTGCCTCATCCAGGAAAAAGCCTTCGATCACCTCGACGGCCCGGTCAAGCGACTCAACTCCATCGATGCCCCCGCGATCTACTCGCCGCCCATCGAAAAACTCCAGCTCCCCACCGTCGAAAGCATCTACCAAGCCGCCCTGGATACTTTGAAATAATAAAGAATCCAGAAGCGAGAAGCGGGAATCGAGCAGAGGAAAACTGACCACCCACTTGCGGTCGTTCCGTTTTTAACCCAATTGCATCAATTCTCACATCGCGCTTCTCGCTCCTCGATTCCAGCCAGTTCCTCACTCCTCCCTCCTCGCTTCCCACTCCCTCCTCAAAATGTCCCAAATCATCGAAATGCCCAAACTCAGCGACACCATGACGGTCGGTACGCTGATCAAATGGCTCCGCAAAGAAGGCGACGCCGTGAAAGCCGGTGACATGCTCGCCGAAGTCGAAACCGACAAAGCCACGATGGAGCTCGAGTCCTTCTTCGACGGCACCCTCATTAAGATTTTCGCCCCCGCCGGTTCCCAGATCGCCGTCGGTGCCGCCCTCTGCGCCCTCGGCAAACCCGGCGAAACCGTTGAAGCACCCGCTGCACCCGCCCCGACTCCGAAGACAGAGAACGGAGGACCGAAAACCGAGGCCATGCCAACCCCAGTTGCGCCCCCTGTGGCCGGGGTACCCTCACCCCGCGAGGCATCCGCATCGAATGGCTGGCCAAGTTCGACCGAAGCCAAGCCCGCCGCACCAGCTCCGGTTGCTGGCGCTCAACCCTCAGCTCTCAGCTCTCAGCTTTCCGCAGATCGCCTCCACATCTCCCCTCTCGCCAAGAAAATGGCCGCCGACCAAAAAATCGACGCCACCCGCATCACCGGCACCGGCCCACACGGCCGCATCGTCAAAGCCGATGTCCTCGCCGCCGCAGCCAATCCCGCTCTCCTCAAGTCCGCCGCTGCCTCTACTGGAGCCGGGGCGCCCCCGTCCCGGTTTGCGGGCGGCACGACCACAAATAAAGGTCCCATCCAAGAAGACCGCCTCGCCCCCGTCTCCACAATGCGCGGCGTCATCGCCAAGCGCATGGTCGAATCCACCACCACGATTCCGTACGTCTATCTCGACATCGAGATCGACGCCGAGCCGCTGCTCGCCATCCGCGCCCAGCTCAACACCGGCTTGGAAAAAGAAGGCGTCAAACTCTCCGTCAACGATTTCATCCTCAAGGCCAGCGCCGAAGCCCTCCGCCGCGTCCCCACCGTCAACTGCTCATGGGTTGCGGCCACTGGTACCGCACCCGTTGCCATCCAAGCTCACGGCGCAGCCCACGTCGCCTTCGCCGTCGCCCTTGATGACGGCCTCATCACCCCAGTCGTGCGCGACGCCCATCTGAAATCCATTTTCCAGATCAGCACCGAAGTGAAAGCCCTCGGCAAAAAAGCCAAGGACAAGAAACTCGCCCCCGCGGAATACACCGGCGGCACCTTCTGCGTTTCCAATCTCGGCATGATGGGCATCCCGAAGTTCACCGCCATCATCAACCCGCCCAACGCCGCGATCCTCGCCGTCGGCACCACCGTCGCGAAGGCCGTCGTGAAGAACGGCCAAATCGTCGCCGGCCAAACGCTCACGATGACACTCAGCTGCGACCACCGCGTATTCGACGGCGCCGTCGGTGCCCAATTCCTAGGCGCGCTCAAGCAGTTACTCGAATCACCGGCCCTGCTCTTGGTCTAAGCCACGCCTGCCACCCGTAGGTTGCGTGCTCGCCGCGCAACTGCAGGGCGAGCCGCCGCCCCCCCGCCTGTCCGGTAACGACGGTATGGCCATTCCTCCGGAGGGCCAAGCTCCCGCGAAGCCAGCTTGCGCCAACAACTGCGGCGGCAAAGTGGACGCGCGCATCCTCCACGTGCGTTACACCCATCGGCCCAACGGCATCATCCGCCTCATCGGCGCCGCCTACTGGAGGGAAGGACACGACTATGATGAAAACCACTGGAAAAACCAAATTCTCTAAAACCCCGGTCTTTGACGCCGAGGGCTATCAAGCCAACCTCACCAGCCTCAATGGCACACCGCTGCCCGACCTGAGCAAGGTCAAGGCGCGCGCCCCAAGCTGGGCCGGAGTCCGCAATGGGGCCGGCCGTAAACCTCCGGCCGCCAGCCCGTGCGGCTCCCGTCTTACCCCAAGACAGTGCGCAGCCTCCGCGCCACCGCCCGCAAACAAGGCAAGACCCTCTCCGACCTCGCCAAGGAAAGACTCGCCCTGGCCTAAACACGTGCCGACATCGAAAGCGCACTCTGTCACCACAAACCACCAAGCCCGACCCCTTTCGCTGACCCCCGGATGAACTGTGTAGAGGTGGAGCGCGACCTCCGGGCGCGCTGGGTGCCGGAGTGTAGCCGCGTTTGAGCCGCAGGCGAAAGCGCG
>CAZVFV010000060.1:0-2998 GCA_964626625.1 uncultured Candidatus Saccharibacteria bacterium
ATATGTCTTGTAATTGCCCGCCATCTTTTTATCTGTCTTTCATCATCTTCACTTCATTCAAAACAGAGTTATCCGCCAAACTTTCTTCAATTATCACTCTCTTAAAGTTCATAGACCCATTTTAACACTCTAAATCAGGTTGAGAAAGTTTGATTTTTGAGGGTTTAGTAAGAGATTTAACCTCGGCATTTCAACTGCTTCGGGGTTCGATCCGCACATACAGGGAGTGTCGGCGGAGCCGACACTCCTGCAACAAAGTTTTCCCTGTTGTCTCACCTCATACCTCGTCTGCTCTGAGCGAGGATAGGACGAGGTAAAAATTTATTGTTGAAAAATAAGCCCAAAAAGTATCTCATAACTTCCTAAAAAGACAACTGGCGGGTGTCTTACAAGGTGATAAAATACTTCAGTAGCAATAACCTTTATAATTTTAGCTACACAATGTCGATGGTTAGCATTAATGCGTATCATCAGAATATAAATACTATGAGTGATCAACCAAAGCCAGAAGGCGAAGAAAAAAAAGAGGAAGAAGGAGAGAAAGCTTAGTTTTTAACTAAGAAAACAAAAAAACAGCCTTAAGGCTGTTTTTTTGTTTTCCTTTATTTAACAAAAATTTACAGCGCTTGTGTATAGGTCTATTGTTTCCAATCTTTAAATAATACATAATAAAAATAGGTACACTAATTTAAAAATTTTAAATGGAAAATCAATCTTCAAATCAAACACCTCCGTCTGGACCAATACAAATAAATCAAAATCCTACTTACATACTACCGAGTAAGAAGTCTTATGTTCTACTATATGTTGTAGTTCTGATTTTCGTGTTAGGTTTTGGTTTTGTGACTTATGCTTTTGTAAAGCAAATAGGGTTTTTTGCTCCAACACCAGAATATTCAGAGAGTAATTTCTTCTCTGGAATACTTAATAAATCAAAAGAGATCAAGTCAATGTCATCTACGTTTGGCGCATCTCTCACTGTGGTTGCTAGGGAATCTGACGCAAAACCATTTACAATTCAAAATTCTAATGAAGGTGAATTACGTCAAAAATATCAAAATGATAAAGATAGGATAAAGTCCGTTCAAATAATTCTATCAAGCCTTCAGAGTATATATCGTGCTCATAGCATTTTTAAGTCAGATCAACGTAAGAATATACCCCAATTAGAAAAGCCATTTCCAACTTCATTAGAAAAACTAGCTTCAGATTTTACCTTAAATAATGAAGCAAATAAAAACCAACTTTCAATTACAGATCCAATAACTGGAAAGAAGTATGATTATAAAGTAGTCGAAGGAGGAAAGGATTTTTCTTTAGTTGTTGAGTTTGAAACTCAATCGGCTGTTAATTCTCTATTAAAATATAATGAAGAACCTTCTGTTTTTGTCGAAGGCAAAAAAGTTACCTTTACCAAAGATACTTCTGTTTATTTCTACATATCAAATGAACCACCAAAACCACTTTTAGTAAAACTTGGTGAATATGCTAGATACTTACCTCCAGATATAGATGTGGAGATTGCACTAGGTATTACTTCAAACTTAAAGTCAGATGATTTGGCTGATTGGAAGTTCAACCTTGATGCAAAAGGTGGTTTAGGTGACTTGATCTATGCAGTTAATATAGATGCACTGAAAAAAGATTCAGATTATTTTTTTAGAATAAACAAAATATCAAGTTTGTTTATAAGTTCACTTCCTTCCATAAAGGGTCAGTGGGTTAAGGTATCTACAGCTACCACAACAGACTCAAAAACAACTAGATTTAATGAATTTTCTCATACTTTAAGAAGTTTTCCAGAGTATGAGAAATCATACAAAGAGTTAAGAGAGTCTATATACACCACCTTAAAAAAAGTAGCGGAAATTGCTGATGAGGAACAGATGATTTTCTTTAAAAACAAACCACACAAAGAGAAAGTTGGTGAAAGGGAGCTTACGAGATATGACTTGGGTTTTAAGCGCGAATCAATAATAAATTTTTATTTAAAAGTTCTTGAAGAGGCAAAGAAAGATAAAAAGAGTCTCCTGAGCCAAATGGTTAATGACCAGGGAGCGTTAGAGTATCTTCAGAGTAAAGAGTTCGAAGAGGTTTTTGACTATCTTGAGAAAAACTCAAGTAAAAGCGTTTGGATTGATGAAGATGGATATGTGGCAATGGCTGAATATAGCTTCCGTATTGTTCCGCCAGATACCGCTACGCAACTTAAAGATAAACAAGCTAACTTAGTATTAAAATACATATTTACTGATATAAATAAACCTGTATTAATCGAGGCACCAAAAGATGCTAAGTCGATAGAAATGCTTATGGAAGATTTTGAAAAAAATACATCTTATAGTACTCGTACAAGTGCAACAATTAAATCGAATCTTGCTTCTGTGAGAGCTCAAGCAGAAATAGTGTATGACGCAAATAACGGATATGGTAAGACTTCTTTTACTGCAGGTCCATGCAAAAAAAAATCAGGGACTTTATTTGGAGATTCAGGGGTTTATTCGAGTATTGAGGAGGCTGCAGGAGGTGACGCAAGTAAGGCAACATGTACCACAACGTTGAAAGGAGGAAAGGTGGAGGCCTATGCAGTTTCCGTCCCACTTGTTGATTTGGGTAACTACAGTTGGTGTGTTGATAGCACAGGTAACTCGAGACAGATAGAAGGTAAAATTACAACATCTTCTTGTAAGTAAAAAACATAAAACAAAAAAACAGCGGTTTAAACGCTGTTTTTTTATTACGAGATTTGACCGAGGTTTAACCTCGGCATTTCTTACAGATTGATTCACTACTTCAATAACATATTTGGAGCATTTATATGATACCGCTCGAACCTACTTTATCAAAAATTCCTAACCAAATGAAGCGTCCCCCGCGCGCTACGCGCCTCTGTGCAGAGCACGGAGCTTTCCAAGAATGGAAAAGTGCGGGGGACGCATACGTACTCCGCTCGCCGAGTACGGCGACAACCCCGAAAGAAAAAACACTCCTTGCATTT
>CAZVFV010000061.1:0-2925 GCA_964626625.1 uncultured Candidatus Saccharibacteria bacterium
GATGTGCGGATGTAGTTGACCAACTACAAACCAGACTTCATACGCTCGCCGCCTGCTGCTCTTCGGTCTTATCCGCCGAGGTGGTCGCCTCACGGATGGACCTTCGTACATCAGAAAGAAGCGAGGACGCTACACTCAATGACCGTAGCCCAACCCGGAGCAGTGCTGGAATGGCAGCAGGCCTGCCAGCGAGTTCACCGCATAAAGATATCGGGATTGACCCAGCATCAGCAATCGCCAACCCAATGAGACGGAGGACGGCAGGGTGGTCGTCGAGAAAGTATTCGGTCACCAACGGGTTTTCCCGACCGGCTGCCAGAGTATACTGTGTCAGGTCATTGGAACCGATGCTGAGGAACTCCACGTGCTTCACCAATAGACCGACACCCAGCGCAGCTGCAGGGGTCTCAATCATTGCGCCAATTGGCGGAATATCATGAATGCCCATGTCCTTGGCAATTTTTCTGCAGGTTTCCACAACCCGGATGACATCGCTCTCCAAGGTCACCATCGGGATGAGGATCCCGATGTTGAATCGCCGGGAGGTGTCAAGCAGCGCCCGCAACTGAGCTGCCAGCAGGTCCGGATAACGTAGCAGCACCCGCACGCCTCGCCTGCCCAAGAAGGGATCAGGTTCTGACGGCATGGGTAGATAGATGGGATTCTTATCAGCGCCGATGTCGAGCAATCGAACATTAACACGCATTTTCCCAACCGGTCCGAGACTCCGAGTAAGGAAATCGCCGAACTCCTGCGAAGAAGGAAGATGCTTACTTGCCATGAAAAACGGCTCGGTTCTGAATAGTCCAATGCCATTGGCCCCGTTCTGGATCGCTAGTTCGACGTCTTCTAGACTTCGGGCATTAGCCATGACAGCGATTTCGACGCCGTTCCGAGTCATGGTACTAGATCGTTCTATAGCGATTGGGTCCTTATTTTCCTTCCCAGCAACGGCGATTGATCTTTCGTAGGCTTGCACCGCGCCTTGATCTGGACTGATAAGCATCCTGCCAGTATGACCATCCACGATGATATCATCGCCGGCGTTCACCAGATGCATGATCCCGGTTATCCCACCGATACAGGGGATCCCGAGCTCCCGCGCCAGCAATGCGGCATGGGCCGCAGGCCCGGCGAATTCAGCAACGACCGCAACTGTAGAAGACCGGGACAGAAAAACGGTATCCGAAGGATACAACTGGCGTGCTACTAGGACTGTTCCACTTGGCAGTCCCTCTAGGCGGTGCGCATAGATCCCTCTGAGCGATTGTAGGAGTCGACGGGAAATATCCTCGATGTCATCACCTCGGGCTCGTGTGCTCTCGGACGATGACTTCCGAAAGCGGCTGGCTAGCATGGCGAATACTGACCGAACCGCTTCTTCCGCATCGATCGGTCCCCTTTTCAAATACTGCTTTAGATCACTTATGACTGACTTGTCTTGTATCATTGCGGACTGCGCTTTGAAGATATCGCCGGCATCGTTATCCAGAACACTGGACATATGATGGGCGTCAGTCTCCAGTCCTTGCCGGACATCGTTGATTGCCGCAATGATTCGTTCGTTCTGATCAATGCGGGAGAGATCGGCCTCTTTCCCATCGACGGATGCCTTGCGGAGGATCTCCGCCAAGTAGAGGAATGCTTTTCCTCGCGCTAGGCCAGGAGATACCGCCACGCCCTGGAGAGTCAGCATGGTCATTCCCTAAACTCGCCTGATTCGATGCTTCGTGCCATGGCGAACCAACCGGCTAAGGACAATCTGTGATTGATTACCAAGGTTTTGGTCTGTTTCATGGTAAAATAAATCGTCCTAAACGCGTAATTATTCTGAGGTTCGACATGTAGATGAACCACGCTTCTACGGCACCACTCGTCAACTCTTGAGGAACGCAAGGAGTTCGGAGTTCAGTTGATCCTTATGCGTGTCGGACAAGCCGTGTGGTCCTCCAGAGATGACTCTTAGTGAGGCATTCTTGATGATTTTTGCGGTAGGTACTGCGCTGGCTACGATCGGTACAATCTGGTCATCATCGCCATGAATGATCAGCGTCGGCACATCGATTCTTTTCAAATCGTCTGTGAAGTCCGTTTCTGAGAAGGCCTTGATGCAATCCAGCTCATTCTTGAGGCCACCCTGCATCCCCTGAAGCCAGAACGCATCCCGCATCCCCTGGGTGACTGCATGCCCCTTGCGATTCGCACCGTAAAATGGTGTAGTCAAATCCTTGAAAAACTGCGAACGGTCAGCGATAACGCCGGCGCGGATTTTATCGAAGGCACTGATCGGCAATCCTTCAGGATTGGACTCTGACTTCAGCATCAGTGGCGTCACTGAACCCATCAAAACCACCCGGGCGATACGGGAAGTGCCGTGACGGCCGATGGTACGCGCGACCTCGCCCCCTCCGGTGGAGTGACCGATCAGGGTCGCTCCTCTGAGATTGAGCGTAGCCATCAGCTCCGCCAGATCATCAGCATAGGTATCCATATCATTCCCATTCCATGGCTGACTTGATCGCCCATGGCCCCGCCGGTCATGGGCGATGCAGCGATAGCCATGAGCAGCCAGGAATACCATCTGGGACTCCCAGGCGTCCGCATTGAGCGGCCATCCGTGGCTGAAAACGACGGGGAGACCAGAACCCCAATCCTTGTAATAGATCAGGGTGCCGTCTTTGGTCTCAATCGTACTCATAGTATGTCCTTAAGGATTATGCTTGATAGAGCGCGAGCCATGCCAAGTCTTGTCTTAGAACCATTTTCGATTGTAAGCAAAGATTTCGTCTGATTATTACTAAATCTAAACGACTTACGGCCACTGCAAAATCGCATGGAGGAGATTTTACGTGGGTGCGTTTGGCAGTGTGTTACCTCGTCGCCGTGGAATCTTGGCTAGCTCCATCACCGAGAGTGGGATACAGC
>CAZVFV010000062.1:0-2861 GCA_964626625.1 uncultured Candidatus Saccharibacteria bacterium
CGGCGGCTCCGACAGCCGGCTCGACCCGCCGGCCCTCGCCCGCGAGAAAGTTTTCGCCGCCACCCGCCGCCTGGTCGCCCTCGGCTGCACGCCCCTGCACAAGAAAACCTGTTCCGTTTTTCGCGGCAACATCGGCAGCGAGTTCGACGCCATGCTCGACGCCGCAGGCGGCCGCTTCGCCGTTGTCAGCGTCGCCTTTCCGAAGAACGGCCGCCAAACCCATCACGGCATCCACACCGTCAATGGCCAGCGCTTGGAAGATTCCGCCTTTGTCCGCGACCCGGTTCATCCGACGCGCGAGTCCGACCTCGTGAAGATCCTCTCCGCGCAGACCTCCCGCCGCGTCGGCCTCATCGACCTCGCCACCGTGCGGGCCGGAGCGCCCGCCTTGCGCGCGGCCTTGGAAGCGCAACGTTCCACCTGCGACTACTGCCTCGTCGATGCCGTCGAGCAGCAGGACCTGACGATCCTCGCCGAGGCGGCCCACGATTTTCCTTTTTTGGCCGGCAGCTCCGCCCTCGCGGAGGAGTTGCCCAAATTCTGGCCGCGCCGCACGCCGCGCGATCCGCTCGCCGGCAAAGATCTCTCCACCCCGCGCAACGTCCTGACCGTGGCCGGCAGCCTCACGCCGCAAACCAAGGCCCAAACCGCCGCCCTCATCGCCGCCGGCACCCCGGTCGTGACGCTCGACTCGCGCCTCATTTTTTCCCCGCTGGACCGCGCCAAGGAAATCGACCGCGTCATCACCGCCGCCCTCGGGCACCTCGTCACCGGACGCGACGCGCTGGTCCTCGCCGACCAGTCGGAGACGGTGGTCGCCGCCACCAAGGCGCTCGGCGAGCAACAGGGACTCGACCCGCTCGCCGCCAGCAAGGCCGTCTCCGCCGCCCTCGCCGATATCACTCTCGCACTCGTGGAAACCGCCCGGCTGAAGCGCCTCGTGGTCGCCGGCGGCGACACCAGCGGCACCGTCTGCCGCCGCTTGGGCATCCGCGGCAACTACGTGCTTCAGGAGATCGCCCCGGGCGTCCCCTCCGGCTTGACGCTGGGCCGTGAGCTGCTGATCGTGTTGAAATCAGGCAGCTTTGGCGCGGTTGATTTTCTCGTCCGAGCCGGCGAGCACCTGAAAACCCTCAACAACCACCCCACATGATTTTCCCGGACCTCATCGACCTGCACATCCACTCCGCTCCCGACGTGCGGATCCGGCGGCACACGGATTTGGAACTCGCCGCCGCCGCCCGCACCGCCGGGGCCCGCGCGATTGTGATCAAGTCCCATCACGTCCCGACGATGGACCGGGCGTGGCACTCCACACAGGCGACCCCGGGCGTACTGGTCTACGGAGCGGTCACGCTCAACTGGCCGGTCGGCGAACTCAATCACCACGCCGTTTCCACCGCCCTCAAACAGGGAGCGAAGACCGTCTGGCTGCCGACGTTGCACGCGCAGAACCACCGCCGCAAGGAAGGCCACGACGACGGCATCGTGGTCACACGCCACGGGCGCGTCGTCGACGCCTTGGCGCGCATCTTCGAGCTGGTCGCCGAGGCGGATGCCATCCTCGCCACCGGCCATATCGGCCCGGAGGAAATCCCGATCGTGGTCGCGGCGGCTCTGGAAAAAAAGGTCCGCAAAATCGTCATCACCCATCCCGAACACGACATCGTCGGCTTGAGCCTTGAGCAGCAACGGGAGCTCCTGCGCAACTTTCCGTCGGTCATCTTCGAGCGCCACTATGCGCAACCCGACGGCCAAGGCGGCTACAAGATGAATTTCGCCACCAACCGGCTGGCCATTAAGGAACTTGGCGCGGCCTCCACCGCGCTCGCTACCGATGCGGGCCAAGTGGAGAGCCTGCCCTGGACGCAATGCTGGGAACGCTACCTCGCCTACCTGCGGGAACACGGCGTCAGCGAAGCCGAGCTGGCCCGCATGTGCGCCATCAACCCCGCCGCCTTGCTGAACTTGACCGCTCCGGCCTCCGCGAGTTCAATTGCATGAACCGCACCGGACCAGGCTCGGCCACCCGGCGAATCCTACCCTCCTCCCCTTTCCTCTCACCCTTCACTCCATGAAAGACGCCACTAAAATCCTGAAACGGCATCCCAAGAATCCCTTGCTTCACATCAAGGACTACCCGGGTATCGCCCAGATCTATAATCCGTTCCCGATCCAGCACAACGATGAGACCATTCTCCTCGTGTCCGTGGTCGAGCACGCCGCGACCCGCGGCTTCGGCCGCGACGTCGGCCAGACCCGCATCGCCCGCAGCAAGGACGGCCTGAACTTCGAGCTGGGCACTACCAATTTCGTGGACACCCAGAGCGACGTTTATCCCTACCCGCTCTACCACCACTTCATCGACAACCGCGTCACCAAGATCGACGACACCTACTACATCATCACCCCCGTGATGGTGCACGGTTACGATTCCCCGGTCGGCATGCTCGGCAAGACGAAGGACTTCGTCACCTACGAGCGCATGGACGTCATCACCCAGCCCAAGAACCGCGGTGCCTCCCTCTTCCCCGAGAAAATCAACGGCAAGTATTGGAAACTCGATCGCCCGGGTGGCGGCGACGGCAGCAACGGCGACATCTGGATCTCCTCCTCGCCCGACCTCATTCACTGGGGTTCGTTCAAGCCCGTCCTCGCGGCCAACTACCGTTTCTGGAACGGCCGCAAGATCGGGCCGACGCCGCCGATCCGCACCAAGGAAGGCTGGCTCGACATCATCCACGGCGTCTACACGCCGGCCGGCGGCACCTACTACTACGTCGGCGCCATGCTGCTCGATCTCGACGAACCGTGGAAAGTCATCGGCAAAACCAACAGCTACCTCCTCGGGCCCGAGGAGG
>CAZVFV010000063.1:0-2786 GCA_964626625.1 uncultured Candidatus Saccharibacteria bacterium
CGATTTCATTCTTTACGTCATCTATGGCTGCGTAGAGTTCATCTTTTTTTGAAACAGCGTAAAATTGGTTACCATTTATACCTAAGTTTATCTCAGCCCTGAATACTTCTCCAGACTCTTGATCACTAGGAGTACAACCGACTTCAACTTGGATCTGAAGCTGACTTTCTGTGGTGTTTGCAAATCTGTCCATACCTTTCAGCTTTTTTTCTACATAGTTCCTTATTGCGTCTGTCATTTTAATATTTTTTGTTTGGATTGCAATGTTCATATGTTTATTATGTATCCTAAAGCTAAGCTTTAGTAAATTAGTGACGCATGTCTAATGTGGTTTTTAGGATGTTAGATGCTGTTTCGTAATTGATTACGGTTCAAGAATATTCTCCGTCTTTCCGTTTATAGAAATAATCACATCTTGCACAGTCGGAAATTGTTTAAGTGTTTCCTCGATTTGTGCACGGATTGCTAGAACTCGGCAGGAACCTGCAACACTTTTGTCGAGATTCGAATCAAAGTCTACTCGGGCAATACTATTTGTAATAGTTAGGCTGTTTACCTTTGCTTCGGCATTAAGAGCGGTACTAAAACCTTGTGACTGCTCAGCGGAAGTTGGACCTTTTAAGAGTTCTTCTAGACTAGATCTGCCAATGGTTGCCACTTTCGGCACTTCACGAACGACGGACAGAACTTTTTCACATTCAGCGCCTCGAACGCTATTACCAAAAAATACATTAACAGAGGTTTTCTCTCCTGCATTTGGATCAAAATTGTTGAAGGTAACAGGGATGCGCAATTCATCATCGTTTTCGGGAAGTCCAGATGGATTGTCTTTTTTCAAAATGAGCGTACCTGTCTTGGTAGAAGGGGAAATAAAATCCATTGTTGCTGTGAAAGGCACGAACTCCGTGGTCATCCATTCTCCATTTGCTTGAATCGGCATAGTGCCGAGAGATTGCCCGTTAGCATCTATCAGGCGAGCAGGAAAAGAAGCCTCAAAATACCAGTTACCACGGGCTTTGCCTTTGATAACTACTGGGTTTGAAATTGTTTGTCCTGGTCGAGGTGTTTCAATCACGATAAGATCAGACTTTTCAAGTTCGTTGCCAATATCTCGCGTGAATATTTTACCGTCTGGAGTAGTGCAACGCTCAGGATAACTTTCTTGGACAGGGTAGCCTGCGGCTACGCATTCTTCAAATGTTGATATTCCGCTCACGACAGATGGAGCTTCAATTTTTCTTTGTGTGGCAAAGTAGAAAATTACTCCAAAGATGACAATAATAATAAGAGATAACAAAATATTTTTTTTCATTGGGGTCTATAGTTAATGGGTTATACTGCCACCTTTTCTTTTCATATAGATGATTAGGATAAAGATGGCAACGCTTAACAAGTGTCTAGTAAGAACGATTGTCGCCTAGCTTTTGGGCTTCATCACTCGTAAATCTACTGTAGCATATTTTTTTAAGGAAACTTAGCTGTCGGAGACAAGGGCTTCTGGGAAATACCAAAAGTAGTAAGTAAATAAACTCCAAGCGAAATCAGTGCCACAATCACAACATGCCAACCTTTTGTATACAACCTTCTGCTTACTTTTTCAGAAACAAATATGCTTACCCAGAGTGCTATAACGGGTATTAACAATGTTGCAGAGAGAAAATTAAGGAGTAATTCTCCAACATCATCCAAACTTCTTACTCGCAAACCAAACATTAATAGAAGCGGTATGAAGTAAATTATCGTAAGAGCTATAGCTATTTTAAGCCAAAGTCTGGTCTACGTATTACTGGTTAATTAAAAGTAATTGAGTTTAAAAGAGTATCCGCAGTCTTCTGGTCAAATACAGTAGCTTTTGCTCGGTAGTGCATCATAACTGCACTGTAGATATTCTCTTTTGTATTATGAAAAATTACTGACCTTTGAATACCTTTAAACAAAATTCCATTGTAGGAATATTCATAGGTATAAACTATAGATGTTGCAGTCTTCTCTTTTATACTCATTGAAGGATTTTGACCAGGTTGAGAAAAGGTGATTTCTTCATCTATAATATCCTTTGATTCTTTATAAAGTTCTTGTGTCAATTCTTCTTGTAAAATCTGTTGTCCTGGCTTGCTTGATTCCACCAATACAGTAAAAGACTGTGTATTTATATTTTTAATAATTGCTCCATAGGGATTGGTAGCAAGAGTTTTATCAATAAGACCATCTGTAGGAAATATATTTACACTACCTTTATATTGAGGCTGTTCTTTGGCAAGTGTCATTTCTACCACTTCCCAATCTTTAGGATACTTCAATTGAAATCCTGCTGGTGATTTATGTATTGAATAGTCACCAGATGCAGTAGCTGTTACTTTAGGTTTAGGTGTAATGGAATTAGTCTTGGTTTCAGTTTGGACAACAGTCTTTTCAGTAGTATCACTTGTTGTAGTTGAAGTACTGTTAGCAACTGTATTTTCAGTAACGAAATCAGTTTCTACATTTTTATTTTGAGTGAAAAAATAAGCACCACTACCAATCACTACCACTGCTATTAATATTAAAATAACAGGAGCGAAACCTTTTTTTGTGTTCTTCATATTAGACAAACTCTACCATAAATAGGCAGTTTGAGCTATATAAAAGAGAAAATATTGAGCATTTCCATAGAGAAATCACTGTTCCCTCTGAAATCAATATCAAAAGAAGTTGCATCAATAAAGGAACGGTTAGAACCTCTAAATACTGTTGAAAAACAAAAGGAATTTGAGGATTTGTGCTCTCAAAGTCCAGTAGTGCTGTGT
>CAZVFV010000064.1:0-2739 GCA_964626625.1 uncultured Candidatus Saccharibacteria bacterium
ATCATTACCGTTCCCAGCTCACGGTGCTGCAGGCTCCGCCGGGCGCGGTGACCGCGATCACGCTCGCACCGCGCGCCGGCTGGTCGGCCTCACATCTTTTTGGCGGGCGCGGGGCGTTTCCGCAATGGCGCAGCTCGCAACCCGTGCCCCCGCACGTGCCCGTCGTGCTCTTTGTCAACGGCACCCGCGATCGCGCCGCCCCCACCCCGGCGATCGAGGTCCGCAGGGAACCGGGACGGCTCATGATCAAGTGGGATGGCACCGAGCACATCGTCCCTCTGATCGAGTGATCTTTACCGCCACTCAAACGGCCTCCATTCCCACGCTCACCACTGACAAAGCCCACCCGCACCCGACCCCTCTCCCCCCATGAAAACACACATCCAAATCAAACATCTCCTCATCCTCGCCGGTGCTCTCCTCCTGGCGCCTCTTCCCTCTAGGGCACAGGCACCCGACCCTTGGCAGATGAAGATTTCCGAACTCCCCGAGGCCACCCGCAAGACCATGCAGGCGCTCAGCCAAGGAGCCCCCCAGGAAAAACTCGGTCCCAAAACCTACGGTGACAAGAAGTGCTACAAGGGTTTCTACCTCATCAAGGGCCACCGGACTGGCTTCTGCGTGGATCTCGAGGGGAAGCTCCTCCAGACGGACACCGTCATCTCCCTGAGCGAGGTGACCGAGTCGGTGAGGGCGAAGCTCCTGAAGATCGCCGGCGAGGGGAAGATCATCATGCTGGAGACCAACATCCGCGATGACGTGCTCGTGAACTACGAATTCCAAGTCGAGAAAGACGGCAAGATCGAGGAATTCAAGGTGAACCCCCAAGGAGAGATCCTGTGACCCTTTGAGGACGACAACCACCTTCCAACAAGATCCCTCACTCTTCCGACAACCGATGAATGCCCATTCCCTCCGCCAGCTTCTCGCTCCCTGTTTCCTTTCATTCGCGCTCGCGCTGACAGGCCGAGCCGCCCTTGAAAAACCCCTGCTCGTCCCCGGCCCCGGCATCGAACTCGCGGGCTCGAAGGGCAAGTTCGACTTCCTCCAAGTCGACGAGGCCCGCCACCGCCTGCTTGCCTCGCACGAGGTCGACGGCACGGCGGATTTCTTTGACCTCGACACGCAGCGCCTCCTCGCCCGCGTCAAACTCGGCACCGTCGTAGACATCGTGCCCGATCCCCAGGTAAACCGCTATTTCGCCAGCGTGCAGGGAGAACAGATTGTCGCCGTCATCGACGCCACCCGCTTCGAGGTGACCGCGACCATCAAGCTTGACGGCGAACTCGACGCCATCCTCTTCAACCCCAAGAACCGCCGCGTCTACGTCGCCCACGACAATGGCACCCACCTCTGGGGCATCGACGCCGACACCGCGAAGGTCGTCGCGACCATCGAGATCCCCGGCGCCCCCGAGTGCATGGTCTATGATAAGGCCGCCGATCGCATCTACCTCGCGATCAAGACCACCAGCGAAATCGTCGTGATCAATCCCAACACCGACAAGGTCGAGGCCCACTGGCCCACCGCCCCGACCAAGGGGCCTCACGGCGTCGCCTTCGATCCCGCGAGCGGGCGTCTCTTCGCCGCCGGTGACAACGGCCAGCTCGCCGTGTTCGACACCAAAACCGGCAAGCTCATCGACACCGTGACCGGCATCGCGCTCAAGGTCGACCAGATCGCCTTCGACCCCTCGACAAAACGCGTCTACTGCGCCGCCGCCGACTGGATGTCCGTTGTCCAGGAAACCGCCGAAGGCGCCGTGTTCCTTGGCAACGTGAAGACGGCGGCGACCGCGAGAAACGTCGCCATCGACCCAAAGACGCACGCGCTCTGGACCACCTTCACTGACGGCACCAACGCCTACGCGAAGTCCTGGCTGCTTCCCTGAAGCAGATAGCCAAGCAGGTTGTGAATGAAGTGGGCACGAGTTGATTGTTGACCAAGGCGTATTTAAAAAACGATTTGTCAAGATTCAACACGTGACCCCTTTGGTTTGTGCTCCTTCGGTTTGTGCTCATGAATGGTTCGTTCCGTGGTAGGTAGCGCGCTTGCCGCGCTACGTTGCGAGGCAAGCTCGCAACCTACACCCGACGGTCAATTCCGATAGGTGAAACAACAGGGGGTCACGTGTTGATTATTGACAAAGGAGTATTTGAAAAACGATTTGTTAAGATTCAACACGTGATTCCTCGGATCGTCCCGTTCTTTACGGACGTTGCGAGCAGACGATTATAACAATATCAACCTGACCCTTTTTTCAGCTCCTCCTTTTTCAGCCCTCCCTTTTTCAGCCTCAGTCTTTTATCCAGTTCTCGTTCCAAACACGCGAACACTTTCTCCATGAATGGTCTAGTTAGTGGATCGGGGGCATTGCTAAGTACCAAAAGCGTCGGACCCTCAAGCTTCGGAATAATATAAGCAGTACAATGGTCCAACTTGGCTTCCGATAGCAGGCTGATCATGAGACCATTGAGAGCACGATAATCCTCCAGATCGGCACGATCAAATGCATCACTAGGTTGAGTAAGCCATGCCCTCTGCTCAGACCGCTGATACTGAAGAGCCTGACTCGCGTTCGCGGCTGCAACTAAACAAATGAGTGAGAGAATCGTTATTGCTTTGTGCATGTTGATGTCAGTGCTGCGGAAGGATAAGAGGGGTCAGAAGGATAAGAGGGGTCAGCTTGGTTGTTTGACATTTCTCATGTTTGTTTGGGGCGTTTTTGAAGGGGTCTGG
>CAZVFV010000065.1:0-2558 GCA_964626625.1 uncultured Candidatus Saccharibacteria bacterium
TCCGACGCGACGACGCCTAGTCGCTGCAGGCCGACGTGATTTTCATTTGAGTCAAAATTCAAGATGTGACCCTTCGGGATTGCCCGTTAATTATAATACTTACAACCTGACCCCTTTTGAATTTATCTGGTTGGGCTGTTTGTCCGTTCTCATTTTCCGGAATCGATTCCATCTTCAATCTGCTTCAGAATCTTTGGTGGCAATGGCTGCGCACCTAAATCTTTTGCGCGCTTCGCCTTTTCCGCGGCTTCCAAATACTTGCGCTCCATCGCTAGAGAAATGCTCCATCGTCGCCATGCATTGCCGTATTTTGGATCTAGACCGACGCTCTTCGCGAATGCCTCATTCGCAGCGCGAAACGCGCCGACCCGTTCGGATGAGTGTTCTTGGGGCGTGGAGTCGGCTAAATATGAATAAGCGACGCCAAGATCTGAGTAGACCGCCGGAAGTTGGACCTCGTCCCGGCATAATTCGATAGCTTGCTTGGTATACCTCACTCCGTCGTCGAAATGGTCCGATTCGATCATCGCACGTCCAAATCCCCAATAAACTTCATAGTTCGTGTCATCGAGCAGCCACGCCTGATTAAGTCGCCGCATCGCGTAGTCCAAATTCCGCTGGGCTAGAAAACGACTGGCCTGCTCGGTCCACGCTTTGCTCGCCACTCTACGGTCACCGCCGAACCCGGACGATGCCTTCGCAATGAAATCGGCGTCAGCTTTCTTCAAAAAGTCGGGTCGAGGAATGGCGGGCTGGCCATACATGGGAAGATTATCGATGCGCGGACCGGATGGCGGAGTCGCGCATCCCGCGAGCAGCACAAAGAAAATTAAAGCGGAAACGAACGTGATTGCGCGGCTCATGAGTCTTTCTTTGCCTAACGTTAGAAGTCAGACACGAATCGCGCTGGCGCGGAATGTGCGGCTCGGGGCACATACCGTGCCAGTGCGGTTAGTTGTCTGTAGTGATTGGTTAGGCTCAGTTTTCATGGTTCTCGCATTCTCGTCGAATCATCCGAAGATTCTCTTCCGTAAGTGGATAATTAATTTCAGGATTTGCTAAAAGAAATATAGCTTTCGAGATTATGTCTCTTTCTTTTTCTTGGTAATCGACCTCGTCACGGCATTCAAAAAAGTTGGACCATTCAACCAATTCTTTTTCCGGAATTTTTCCCGCGATACGTAGATCAATGATCTCCGTGACGGCTGAAAGTGGTAGAATAAATATATCCGATGCTGATTCGAATAAGAGTAGATCTTCTAGAATGGCTTCACGAGGACGGCGTCGCCATGCGATTTCGTCGATGAGTTCAGCCTGGGTTTTCATTTTTGCCTAACGTTCAAGATATGCCAGCCATGGTCGTTGGCTCTGGCGTCTGGTTGGGCTTCTTCATAGCAGCTTCTCAAGCGCGGATTTCAGCAGGGCTCTAAACGCTTCGATACTCATGAACATCGTGCCACCCTTGAACCAGCGCAAATTCTTCATCGCCTCGCCCGGCGGCTTGTGTAAATTCTCTTTGATGTATCGCTCTATGACGCCGTATAGCTCGCGAAACCCATGAATCAAATCCGCGCTATCAAGCTGCGCAACCGCGACATCTTCGATATTCTTATCTTTCACTCGGAAGAAGACTACGCATGGTCGGCGAACGTCATCCGCAACTCCAAGTCGCTTCAAAAACTCGGCATTGAAGCGATCCACAGTCTGTCTTCTTGCTGAATGAAGATAGAAAACGCTGAGATCGCTGCCCGACAGCCGATCAAGCTCTGCAAAAACGCCCTGGTTCTTCAAAACTTGGCGGAATTTCTGATCGCCAAAGTCGTAAAAGATAAAAGCGAACGCTCGTGCGCGCTTTTGACGCAGGTGCTCATGGCAAATCGCGTCAAAACGTTCGCTGAACGACTGACTGTTATAGCCTATGCCTTTGCCCTTACCTTGTTCGTATATTGGGAACATAGATTTTTGCCCAACGTTGAATATGCGACTGGCAGTCGCATATTCAACGTCGTAGAGGGTTGAACGTTAAGGGGTAGATGAAAATCGACCCCGGTAAAAAAACGGACCTGAACCATTTTTCGTAATGAGCCAAAGGGCAGTCGGATATTCAAAGTCATGTTCGGTTGCCGGTGAATGGCTTGGAGAAAACCGACCCCCATTAAAAACGCGAGTGAATATGTTGTGGATCCTAGTCTCAGCCATCCTGATCCCGAGGAATGAGGATGAGCTCAACTCTTCTGTAAATCGGAAAATACAATTAACGCGGAGGGCGCGGAGAGTGCGGAGCCTGGCGTGGTTTTACTCCGGGCAGTGTTTAAAGGGTCAGGTTGCAATTATTATAATTAAGGCCTGATCCCTTCGGACTTCGCCTGAATTGAATGCGTCGGCGATTGTCCGACTCGACTACGCCTAGTCGCTGCAGGCCGACGTGATTTTCGTTTGAGTCAAGATTCAACATGTGACCCTTCGGGATTGCCCGTTAATTATAATACTTACAACCTGACCCCTTTTGAATTTACTTGGGCATCCTTAGCTAACGTCATCAGTCAGACACGAAGGGG
>CAZVFV010000066.1:0-2539 GCA_964626625.1 uncultured Candidatus Saccharibacteria bacterium
GGTCAAGAATTCGCGGCGGAATGAGGCGATGAACCGGAAAATAGGGTACACCACCGCCGCTCAGTTCTTGACGCTCCACTCCCCAGCCTTTTAATTGTCCACCACGATGACTCTCCAATCCACGTCAGTCGGCCACTGGCCCGCTGACCTTTGTCGTTAGCCATGAAAATATATTCAATAGGAATTCATGCTATATATATAGTATTGTTAGTATCGTTTTACTTTACAAAGATATCATGGGAAAATTTATGGGATGGTAAAGGATTTGCTGAATTAATATCAATAATTTTGTTTACTTCATCACCACTATTATTCAACTTTATTATTGTATTATTATCAAAAACTATTGTCAGTAATGTAATATTAATGATAACAGGAGTGTTGTATATTTTTCTATCTGTGATAATTCAAGCAAGTTTATTTTCCTCAAATAACTCAACCGCGGCAATTGGATTGCTGTGGATTCCATTATTAGGTGGTTTTATAATTCTTATTGGTTGGATAATAGTAATCTTTTTAAGTACTAGGATATGGCTAACCAGGCGTTGAAAACGAGCGAGTGACGTCTAGTTTCTAGTCGTCCGCTTGGTCAAGAATTCGCGGCGACCACGATATTGGCCAGGCTAATATTGTCACCGCCGCTCAGTTCTTGACGCTGCGCTCGATGCTTGTTCCAATTGCCATCCACGTTTTACTTTCCAATCACCGTTAATTCGGCCACTCGCCGTTTCCGCTTTACGTTAGAATCTACTAAGGAGTCACATGGAATACTTAACTACAGATAACATTATAGAAAAAATGGAGTTGTTAAATAAACCATCCACGCTGTTCGTTCCATCTTGCCGTCAGTCGGTACATGGGCCGATTTAACCCCGATGTTAGCATCTATGAACTATACTACACTGTTAATACTCCTTACAGTATCAGCATACTCTGCTGATGGGTATTTGCTGGCTGTCAGGCACTGTGAACCAGATTCACAGAGTGGTTCACTTACTTCTGCTGGAATTGTGCAGGCGGAAGCTCTTGCTGATAGATTGAAAGGTACAAAGTTTACAAAGGTAGTATGCACTTCTTTAATAAGAACTTATGAGACTGCAAAAATTATTCGGGATCGATTAGGATTGCAAGTGCGTATTGAAACGAATGATGTGTTTAACCAAGATGTTGGCGGTCCCGCAGATTGGGTTCCAGGATTAAAATTACTAGCAAATAATGCTGGTGATGACATAATTCTACTTGTTACACATGCGCCTGTGCTTGATGCATTATTTAAACAAGATAAGGTTGACGCATCTATTGATTATGGGGCGGGTATTGAAATTAGATTCCGGAATAATATAATCGATTACAAACCTTTGTTAATAAAGTAACCAGACGCTAACCAGACGCTAACAAAGAGCGAGTGACTTTTGCTTTACAGGTGCCCGTTCGGCCAATAATTCGCAGGAATTAGACCATTTGTTTCCAATGGGGTGGCCACCCCGCTCAGTTCTTGACGCTGCACTCGGTGTTCGTTCCATTAACCCATCCACGCCGTTCATCCCAACCACGCTACGTCGGGCACTCTCCTTTGTCGCTTTATGTTACCCCCCATATGAAAGAAAAAACTTGATCACAATCGTAGGTAATTCACAGTTAGTTTGTAAAAAGACTGCACAGGATATCTTGTTTGCACTGATAAATCGTGAATTTGGTCCGATGATAGGGAAGTTCGGTAAGGACTATGGCAAATGGACAAAGGATAGAATGGTGTCGGAAATAATGAAGGCGACAAATGGCAAATGGGTTTGTGAATTTATGGCCATTAACAATTACGCAGCACCCAACCTAACGGGTGACGTGAAGATGTATGAATATAGACATAGATTGCCCATTGATGGTAAATGGTCTGATATTAATATGGTACTCAGGTTTCATTTAAAGGGAAAATCATCTTATGATTTGGAATTACTTGGTTTTACTAGGTAGTGGGCTAACTAGACGCTAACAAAGAGTGCGTGTCTTTTGCTTTCGGTTCCGCGCTGTAGCGAGTGGGTCGATGCTAATGGCTTAATAGGCTGATTGTAGACGCCCGGCGTCCGTCACCGTTGCAGCCCTCCAAAGGGGCTTCCACTGCTGGTGGACGGAGGGTCCACCAGCTGCCGTCTCGCCTTGTTCATCGCAAGCCGGGCGGCCTTTGCCGCATTGTAATGCGTTGGTTTTATCAGAGAAATGCGCATGCGCGACACGGACATCTTTGAGAAGGCCTTGGCTCTCCCAGCGCCTTGGAAAGTGACCGCCTGTTCCTTCAGTGCGGAGGTGCGCCGCCTCGATCTTGCCGTGGACTTTCCGGCAGGATCTCAGTTTCTCTGTCCCACATGCGGTAAGTCATGTCCGGTTCACGATACCACGCAGAAGACCTATCGTCACTTGGATTTCTTTGAACATAAAGCATACATTACTGCGCGGGTGCCTCGCGTGTCATGCGGTCAGCACGGAGTACTCCAGATAGAAGTGCCATGGTCACGACCGGGAAGCGGGTTCAGCTATGTTTTTG
>CAZVFV010000067.1:0-2517 GCA_964626625.1 uncultured Candidatus Saccharibacteria bacterium
TATTTTTGTAAATCTTCTGCAAAGGTAACACAGGAAATACAGAAGTAGTTTATTTGGGAACTATAGATCTTTGACCTAAGCCTTACACCCCTAGTGGTACTAGAATTTGAACTGGTTAAATTTTTCTTAAAAAAATATCTAAACTAATTTTTAAGCTGGTTTAAATTCTCGTATTGTTTATAAACAAAATAGGATTGCTAATTATACCGTAATTTTTTTTGGGAACAATAAAAATAACCATTACACAAACAAACGAGAATTGTGTCTTAAATGCATATGAGAAGGATTTATTGAAAATTGAATATCCGGGAAGTGAGCCATACTATATGGATGCAGCGGTGTAATTCATATCTTTAATGAAAAGATTAAAACCTACGTAGGGCATTCTTCCACAAAAAATCAATCTCATCCAGATCTTCAAGAGTGAGTTTATAGGCAAGGTCTTCGGGGATTGAATAGTCGGGAGGGTTATTTTTGAAATCAATGGCAATCTCCAATACCCGCGCTTCGCCCATATCTAATCTACCTTCTGCAACTTTGTTCACCAATAAATTTGCAAAGACTAGCTTAAAATGGGTAATCAAGCTAATAAAATCTTGTTCACTCATTTTTTTTATTCATTTTATATCCGTTTTCAGAAGTTGGCTTAGGTTTTTTGTGTTGTCAATCAGAGTGGTAGCTGCCAAATTCATTGCATCTTCAAAAGGGATATTGGTTTTAATTACAATGGTTTTTTTGTTATCGGTTTTTTTTTAACTGGACACTTGATTTTTGTTTTATTGTCTGTTTTTCCACAAATAAGCAAAGGAGCGCTTACCATAATTCTTGCAAGCAACTAATTTTACCAATACGTTATTGGTTGTTGCTTACTAACCAAAAATCCCATTCGGTTGTAGTTCGCTTTTCAGAACGAACCCTACGGAAAACATCGGCACACGATTTTGCTTTAACTAAACGCCTCCGAATTGAAGGGGGGTTATGCGTTATAAAAATACAAAACATTTTTATTACTTTTGAACATCGCCTCCGGTGGAGGGATAAACTTTATTGGCGTAATTAATCTGGTATCTAGACGACTGATTTAATACTAAAACGGAATGGGGCGGCTTAACGCTTTAATGTGTGCGTTTCTATGAGTTTTGGCGCTTTACTCAGCATAGATACAGTGAAAGTAATGCTTCACGCCGATTTATTTTTTAAAACGCTACTTGGTAGAAGCGACTGGTGCAATTAGTTCATTATGCGAATCTTTAAAACAATTATTGGATGCGCCCTATTAATCACAGGTGCAATGGCATTCTACTATTATTTAAATCACCCAGAAGAAAGGCTTGTTAAGTCTGTGTGTTGGGTTGTTATGCTATATGGCGGTTTGATTATATATGCAAATACAAAACAAAAGAGACGTTGGGATACTAAAAGGGATTGGAAAATACTAAGTGCGGTAATTTCATTCATTTTTTTTATTGTATTGATTATAACGGGGAGAGAACCGGTAACAATTGGCTTGTCATTATTGGTATTAATGATTGGATATGATGATTTAAGAAAAAGCATATCTACAAGAGGACAAAAAACTTTAAATATAGACGATATGACTGATGAAGAAATCAAATTAAAATGTTCCAAATTCCGGATGGGATTGGACAAATTATTAATTGGTAAAATAGACTCAGGCGAACTTAACCTTTACGAAGAGCAAATCGTTGCGATGGAATGTGTCTATGTAGAAATTGATGGAGCACTTGGTTACCAAATAAGTGATAAACAGGTTATCCCATTGCTTACAGATGAAATTTTAAAAGAGATTAGGACTCTTTGGGAGCGGTCTTAACTAGCATGTAAGCCTATTAGATTCAATTGTTCATTAATGCAAGAAAAATTTCATCCCCAGCGCAAGAGTGTCCTGCAAACAGCATCCTAACTGAAATAAATTAGACATTCTACGCAATTTTTAAATGTTTTCATTATGTAGTAGCTTTATTCTGTGGCTAAAGAATTGATTGTAACTATATTGGAGAAGGAAATCTTGCTTTATTTGTTTCACCATAAGACTTATGGCGTACTTATAAATTTGACCGAACTCGAAAATCATTTTTCCTATGTGGATAGCATACAGATTTTGAAAGCGCTTGCAAACCTGCAAAATCAAAAGCATATAGATATGCTCCGCAATTACGATATAACAATTGAGAAGTTTGGAATAGAATATATTGAGGATCATTTTATAGAGGACTTAAACTTTTCAAAGAAGCTTCCAATCGGAAACCTAATTAATAATACTCCAAAGAATAAACAGAGTGTTATTAAAGAGGCTACAATGTGGTTGGTTTCAACACAAAATATTAAAACAATAATCTTAGAAGTAATAGTTGGAATTATTTTAATTGTGATTAGTCGATGTTAAATATTTGTAATTGCGTGTTTTAGTCTAATTTTGGGTCAGGGATGTATAGTTCCCTTTTATTTAAAGCAGTAAAAATTAAAATTTAGACAAACTTAAATAATTGACCTTAA